>PXSG01000121.1:3638-14700 GCA_003023485.1 Halobacteriales archaeon SW_10_68_16 | reverse complement strand
GGCGTTGCGTGCGCTGGCAGGCCGCGACGCTGCCGACCTGACGCCCGGCCAGGTGCGCAGTGCGGTCGTCGAGAGCCTCGCGGAGAACCTCGCGGACGGCCTCGTCGCCCCCCTCGGTGCCTTCGCCGTCCTCGCGGCCGCGGCGTTCGTGGCTGGAACTGGACCCGCCGTCGCCCTCGCCGCGGGGACGGCCGGAGCGGCGTGGGTCAAGGCCGTCAACACGCTCGACTCGATGCTCGGCTACCGCGAGAAGGCGGTCGGCCGCCTCCCGGCGCGGCTGGACGACGCCGTCATGTGGGTACCGGCCCGCGCGAGTGCGCTCCTGCTGGCGGCCGTCGCCCGCTCGCCCGGCGCTCTCCGCGCAGCCAGTGCCTGGGTCGACGAGGTCCCCTCGCCGAACTCGGGGTGGCCGATGGGGACGCTGGCGGCGACGCTGGACTGTCGCCTGGAGAAGCCGGGCGCGTACGTCCTGCACCCGGCGGCGTCGCTGCCCGACGCCGGCGTCGCACGCGTCGGGATCCGACAGGTCGCCGTCGCGGGGCTGCTGGCCTACGCCGTCGCCGGCGCGACCGTGGGGGTGGCGGCGTGGTCCTGACCGCACTCCGGGGCGCGGTCGCCTTCCTCACGCGCCTGCCTGTCGGCACCGACGAGCGCGCCTGGGACGCCTTCCGCCAGCGTCCGTCCGCCTTCCCGCTCGCGGGCTACCCGGTCGGCCTGCTGGTCGGCCTGCCGCTTCTCGCGCCACTGCCGGCGCCGACCGTCGCTGCGCTGTACGTCGGCGTGCTGTACCTGGTCACGGGCGTCACCCACGCCGACGGCCTGGCCGACCTCGGCGACGCGTTCGCCGTCCACGGCGCCCCCGACGAGCGGCGGGCAGCCATGACCGACACGACCGTTGGCGTCGGGGCCGCCCTCGCGCTCGGCGTCGCACTCCTCGGCCTGGCGCTTGGCGCGCTCGCGCTGGCCCACGTGCCCCCGCCGCAGGTCCTCGGTCTCGCCCTCGCGGCCGAGGTGAGCGCGAAACTCTCGATGGCGACGCTTGCTGGCCTCGGCGAGCCGAGCCACGAGGGGCTGGGCGCACAGGTGCTCGGCGCGGGCCCGCGCGCCGTCGCGCTTGCGCTGGCCGTCGCCGTGCCAGCAGCGCTGTTCGGGTGGCCCACGCCGGCCGGCCTCGCCGCGGTCGCCGCCGGTCCGCTCGTCGCAGTCGGCCTCCTGTGGTGGGCGCGGGCCAATCTGGGCGGTCCCAGCGGGGACGTCCTCGGCGCGAGCAACGAACTCGCACGCGTCGTCGCGCTCCACGCCGGGGTGGTCGTGTGGACGCGCTTCTGATGTGCGGGGGCGAGGGAACCCGCCTCGACGCGACCGTCGAGAAGCCACTCTACCCGATCGCGGGAGAGCCGATGGTCGAACGCGTCCGCGCGGCGCTGGCCGGGAGTCGCGTCGACCGGACGTTCGCGGTTACGTCCCCCGCGACGCCCGAGACCGCACGGTACCTGGACTGTCTCGCCATCGGGACGCCTGGCGAGGGCTACATTGCGGACCTGAACGCGGCGCTTGCCGACGAGCGCCTCTCGCCGCCCGTCCTGACCGTCGCAGCAGACCTGCCCGCGCTTGACGCAGCCGCCGTCGACGCGGTCCTCGAGGTTGCAGCAGGCGCGCTGACCGTCGTCGTCCCTACCGGGCGCAAGCGTGCACTGGGATTCAGTGTCGATGCCGCTACTCGCCACCACGGCACGCTGGTCGTGCCCTCGGGCGTCAACGTCGTCGCCGGGGGCGAGGGCGAACCTGGAAATGTCGTGCTCACTCGCGACCCGCGCTTGGCCGCGAACGTCAACCGACCCGGCGACGCTCGGGCCGCCGAGTGGCTGCTTTCGGGGGGCTGCTCGGGACGCACGTCGGCACGCCCGACTTTATTTAATCTTCAGTGACAAGAGATCGAGCAGGGGAGTTTCTCGTTCCGAATCGCACACACCGCCGGAAGACTGCCCAGAACGGAGAAATTCACTCCACCCTCGCCCCACAGACGTCCACGAGAGCGTTTACTATTGGTTGAGTTATAAAAAATATTATCACGGTACACGTCGGTGTACCGAGTGCAGATGGACCGGGACGCTGTCGACGAGCTCGGCTCGTCCGACGGTGCGACCCAGGCGTCCACAGGGGAATCGGGGACGGGTTCGGGCCCGGCCACCGGCAACACGGACGGACGGGTCCACCACGGCGGGCGGTCGGACCCGCACGTGCTGGACTTCAGTGCGAACACGAACCCGACGACACCCGACGGTGTCACGCGGGTCTACGAGACTGCCCTGTCGGCCGCGCGGTCGTATCCATCGGACGACTACTACGAGTACCGTGCCACCGCTGCAGAGTACGCGGGCTGTGAGGGGCCACAGGTGATACCGACCGCCGGGGGGCTCTCGGCCATCCGGCTGACCATCGCCACCGCCACCGGCCCGGGAGAAGACGTGCTGGTACCGTATCCGAGCTTCGGGGAGTACGCCCGCGAGGTCCGCCTCCAGGGCGGCTCCCCGGAGTTCGTGGAACAGGCCGACGTGCTCGACACCGATCCGGCGCCGTACGCGCTGGTCGTCGTCTGCAATCCGAACAACCCGACCGGCGACGCTTACGACCCCTCTCGGTTGCGCGAGTACGCCGACCGCTGTCGGCGGGCGGGGACGCCCCTGCTCGTCGACGAGGCCTTCATCGGCTTCACCGACGAGCCCTCGCTGGCCGGCCACGGCGGAGTGGTGGTCGCGCGCTCGCTGACCAAACTCTTCGGACTGCCGGGGCTGCGGGCCGGCTTCGCCGTCGCGACCGGCGAGTGTCGGGACAGAATCGACACCGCCCGCCAGGCCTGGGGACTGGGGACGGCGGCGGCCAGTGTCGGCGCGCACTGCATGCGACAGGACGACTTCGTCGCCGAGACACGCGAGCGCGTTGCGAACGAACGCGAGCGGATGCGCCGGCGCCTCGACGAGCGGTTCGATGTCCACCCGTCGGACGCGCCGTTCCTGTTGCTCGACGCGGGCAGCAGCGCGGCCGTCGACGAACTCCGCGAGTCGGTCCGCGAGCACGGCATCGCGGTCAGGGACGCCCGGACGTTCCGCAGCCTCGACCGGCACGTCCGCGTGGCCGTCCGCCGCCCCCCCGAGAACGACCGCCTGCTGCGCGCGCTCGATGTGTGAGACGGCACGCGCGGCCGGCGTGTGTCGACTCGCACTCCGGGGGCGGTGGCTCGCGACCGGACCGGACGGGGGCTACTGCGACGCCGAGGCTGCCCACATCGTCTCGGTCCCGGAGGGGTTCGACCGGACCGATTTGGCGGCCTACGCCGCCGACCGGCTCGACGCCGCGGGTTTCGAGGGCGGTGGCCCGACACTGCTGACCGGCGTCGACGCGGCACACGCCCGCTGCGCCCGCGCCGGTCCGGTCACGGTCCTCGCCACCGCCGGCCTCTCGAACCCGGCGCGATTACCCGTACACCCGAAGACCACCGAGGGTGCCAGAGCGAGCGAGACTTCCGGGTCGCGGCCTGCCGGGACGATCAATCTGTTGGTCGCCACGACGCGGGCGCTCTCGGACGGGACGCTCGCGACGCTGCTCGGCACGGCCGTCGAGGCCAAGACCGCAACCGTGCAGGCGGCGACTGGGTTCTCGGGGACGACCACCGACGCCGTCGCCGTGGGTTCGGACCCTGCTGGGGAGCCGGCCGACTTCGCCGGCAGCACGACCGACGTCGGCGCAGCGGCGCGGGTCTGTGTGCGGGACGCTGTGCTGGCCGCCCTCGACGCTCGCGGCGGTGACCTGCCTGAGAGAGTCGACGACGCCAACCACGGCGTGGTGACGAGCGGACGTGCCGAGGTGTTCGAACCGTAGAGAAGACGCGGCGTGCTCGCCAACAAACGACGGCGTAGCTACTCTGTTCCGCCGTCGGTGACCGGTTCGTCGGCCCGCTCTCGGAGGAAGGCCGCAGCGTCGTAGTCGTCCGGGGAGCCACCGAGGTCTTCGGCGAGCGCCTCGCGGATCTCCTCGCGCTGTTCGTGCATCTGCTCGCGAAGCGTCTCGATATCCGCCTCGTCTACCGGATTCCGTGCCATTCTTCGAACCGTTTGATCGTACTCTCGTGGTCCCTCTGTCATGCTTCTCCCCACCGAGGAGGGGCGGCTACCCGTATTATCCCCGTCGTGTTGACTGAAAAAGTCACGCATTCCCCACCTGATACAACAGCTATTTGGGTAACTCAACGCTACGTGTCGTATCCGACGATGCCAGACGACTCCGCCGACGCCGTCGAACCCCGGTCGATCGAGCCCTCCGCCCCCGAGGAGTTCGGCCTCGTCCAGGTCTGGTGGGGGCGCCGCTGGCCACGGCTACCGCGTCCACGTCCTCCAGTTCATGAAGGGCGGGACCGGCACGGTCGAGGACGTCCGCGGCGAGTACAACGCCATCGCCGCGCTGCCCGGCCTGTCCTACGAGAACGCGGGCCACTACGGCTGGCACGGCTTCCTCGACGGCTCCGACGACGACGAGCACGAGGCACAGGCGCAGGGTGCGCTCGCCCGGACCCGCGAACTCCTCGAGGGCGCCCGCGAGGCCGACCTCACGACGCCGTTCACCCTCGATGGACCTGCCGAGGAGGGTGTCCACATGCTCGTGCTCGATGAGATACTCTACGCCGCCAACCGCGGGCTGGTCGATCCCGGAGACGTGACCACGCTCCTCGAGGAAAAGCCCGAGGATCTGGAACTGGTCCTGACGGGTGGCCACGAGCGCCCGGCGTACGTCACCGGCCGGGCCGACCTCGTGACCCGCGTCGCGAAGGAGGTCCACCCCATCGACGCCGGGCAGGGTGCACGGAAGGGCACCGAGTACTGAGGATGACCGACGATGCTTCCGCTCGTGGCCGCGACGGCGACGACGCCGAAACTGTGCTGATCGCCGGGACGGCCAGCCACGTCGGCAAGAGCACCGTCGCCGCGGGACTGTGTCGGTTGCTCGCGGACCGCGGCGTCGACGTCGCGCCCCACAAGGCCCAGAACATGAGCAACAACGCCCGCGCGGTGCCGGGTGGTGAGATCGGCGTCTCCCAGTACGTTCAGGCCCGCGCTGCTCGCGTGGCCCCGACGGTGGAGATGAACCCGGTCCTGCTGAAACCCCGTGGCGAGGGCGAATCCCAGCTCGTCCTCCAGGGCGAGGCCGTCGGCCACTACGGCGCCGACGAGTACTACGAGCGCCACTGGGACAGGGCGGTCGCGGCGGCCCGCGAATCACACCGGCGCCTCGCTCGCGCCCACGACGTCGTCGTTGCCGAGGGTGCCGGCGCCATCGCCGAACCGAATCTGCTGGAGCGGGACCTGGCGAACGTCGAGACCGCACGCTTCGCCGACGCCGAGATACTGCTCGTCGCGGATATCGAGCGCGGGGGCGTTTTCGCCAGCCTTGTGGGCACGCTCGAATTGCTGCCCGACGACCTGCGCGAGCGCGTCGCGGGCGCCGTCGTCACGAAGTTCCGCGGCCGGCGGTCCATCCTCGATCCCGGCCTGGCCGACTTCGAGGAGCGGACGGGCGTGCCGGTGCTGGGCGTCGTCCCCCACGACGATCCCGGCCTCCCCGAGGAGGACAGCGTCGCGCTCCCCCCCGAGGGCGAACGCGCGGTCCGTGGGTCCGACGACGGCGTCCCCGAATCGGCGGCCGTGACTGTCGCGGTCCCGCGCTTTCCGCGGATCTCGAACTTTACGGACTTCGGCCCGCTGGCCCGCGAACCCGGCGTCCGGGTGGCCTACGTCCCGCTGGACGCCTCGCTGGACGCCGACGCCGTGGTCCTGCCGGGCACGAAGAACACCGTCGACGACCTGCTCGCGCTGCGGGAGTCGGGGATGGCCGAGCGCATCCGAACCTTCGAGGGGCCGGTCGTCGGCCTCTGTGGCGGCTACCAGATGCTCGGCGAGCGTATCACGAACGGGTCCCTCGAAGGTATCGGCGACGACGACGAGGTCGCGGGACTCGGGCTGCTCCCCGTCGAGACCCGCTTCGAGGCCGACAAGCGCGTCGAACCGGTCACCCGCGAGATCGCGGGCGTCGGACCGCTGGCGGGCGTGACCGGGACCGTGTCGGGCTACGAGATACATATGGGCCGTACTCGTCTGACCGGCGATGCCGCTCGTCCCTTTTCGGGGGACGGTGCTGCCACCGACCGCGTGCTCGGGACCTACCTCCACGGCCTCTTCGAGAACGACGCGGTCCGGCAGGCCTTCGTCTCCAACGTCGCCGCTGCTGCCAGTCGAGATGGTTTGCCTTCGAAGGATACATCTGAAACCGGTACTTCGTCGCCCTACGACCGCGCCGCCGACTTGTTGCGCGAGCACGTCGACCTCGACGCACTCGATGCCGTCGCTCGGCACTCTAAATAAAATCTGAATAAACTGTCGTGCTCAGAGATAAGAGAATTTATACGGGAGAGCGCAGGAGGGACCGACATGGTGGAGGCGTTCGCGGTCGCCAGCGGGAAGGGGGGGACCGGCAAGACCACGAGCACGCTCGCGCTGGGGATGGCGCTCGCGGCCGACCACGACGTGACGGTTGTCGACGCCGACACGGGGATGGCGAACGTCCTCTTTCACGCGGGCCTGGCCGACGTCGAGACGACGCTGCACGACGTGCTCGCGGGCGAGTCGCCTCCGCGGGCGGCGGTCTACGAACGGTTCGGGATGGACGTCGTGCCCTGCGGGACGTCCCTGGCGGGGTTTCGGGACGCCGACCCGGCGCGCCTGTGCGAGGTTGTGGCGACGCTTGCGGCGGACACGGACGTCATCCTGCTGGACTCGGCGGCCGCCCTCGGAAGTCGCGCCGCGGTGTTGCCGGTGGTGCTGGCCGACCGGGTCGTGGTGGTCCTCCAGCCGACCATCCCCTCGCTGTCGGATGGGCTGAAGGTCCAGGAGTACGCGGCGACCTACGGCACCGGCGTCGCGGGACTGGTGTTCAACCGCGTCACTCCCGACGAGGACATCGACACTATCGCGCCGAAGGCC
This sequence comes from Halobacteriales archaeon SW_10_68_16, assembly GCA_003023485.1. The sequence goes on along the minus strand of PXSG01000121.1, from coordinate 7,669 downwards.
GAGCGGTACTTCGAGGGCGAGACACTCGCGACGGTCCCCGAGAGCGATGTCGTGCGAGCGGCCCGGCGCGCGGGCGAACCGCTGCTGGCACACGCACCCAACTCCGAGGCCGCACAGGCCTACCGGCGGGCCGCCGACGCACTTAATGTGCGGCCGGGCACCTCGGAGGCCGTCGCGGACCGCTTCCGGAGCGCGGTCGTCCCCGACGAACCATGAAACTCCCGCGCGGGCGACTGGTCCGACAGCGGGTCATCGAGGACCCCGCGACCGCCCTCGAACGGGCCCTCGACGGGGAGCTGACGGGCTACGCCCGCCTGGAGTCACAGGACGCCCTGTTGCTTGACGCCGAGGGGGCAGGTGTGTTGACCTTCGAGGATGGGGTCCCGGTGGCGGCCTACCACACCGGGACCGACAACGCCGGGCCGGACGCGCTGGCTGACATCGCCGTCGCCGGTCCCTACCGGCTGGAACTGTACGAACTGGACGCCGACGCGCTCGCACCGGTTCACGACACCGGGGAGTTCCGTGTCGGACCGGGTACGCCCGCCGAACGCCTCGCTGGCGACGCCGACCTGGCTGCCCGCGCCAGGGACGCGGCACCGCCTGAATGGGTCGAGCGCGAGTCCGCGCCCGCGGAGGGGACCAGTGCGGTCGAGGCGTTCCTCGAAGACGAACAGCGGATCGCTGAAATACGCCAGCGCGCACGCGAGGAGGCCGAACAGCGCGCCGCCGAGTGGGACCTCGCGAGCTCGTCGTGATTCAGGCGTAGCCCAGCGCGAGGTCGATCCGGCCCAGTTCGGGGCCGGACGTCTCCTCGCCGACGATGTAGCCCTCGGAGTTTGCGATCAGCCCGGAGCCCACCAGCGGGCCGCCGTAGTTGATGGTTCCGATGTCGGCCGGGACCTCCAGCAGTGCCTCCAGCGCGTCGAGTTCCTCGTCGGTCGATTTGGGGTGACAGAGCACGCCCTCGTTGGTGGCGACGGCGGCGGTCCCGACCGTCCGGACGCCGGCGATGTCGCCCCGTTCGACCGGCACGTCGAGTCCCTCCTGGACGGCCTGGACGGCCTCCCGCGGGAGGTCGGGGTGGACGTAGGCACCGTGGTCGTTCGCCAGGACGACGTTGCCCGCGGCGTTGATCCGACCCGGCAGTTCCGTCACGGGGAGGCCGAGCGCGTCGGTGATTCGGTCGCGTTCGCGCTCGCGGACGCGGCTGCTGACCAGCAGCCCGTGGCTGTTGCCCGTCGCGAGCGCACCCACCGTCCCGGACCCGCCGACAGTCGTGGCGACGACGGGGACGTCGAGTTCCTCGCCGCAGGAGGCCTGCAGGTCCTCGTCGACGTCGGGCCGGACCAGGAGACACCGGTCGGTGGCCCGCGCGAAGACGCCGACGTAGGACGAACCGGAGAAGGCCGCGCGAAGCAAATCTATGCTGCGGGTTCCGCCTCGACGACGCTCTCGCCCTCTTCGACGAAGCGGGCCGCGCGGATGCGGAGTTTCGTCGGGGGTTTCGACCGGCCCTGCGACCACACCGCCTCGTTGATCGAGGGGTCCAGCCGGACCGCGTCCTCCTCGACGGAGAAGTGCTGTGCGAGGTGTTCGCGGACGAGGCGCATCGCCAGCCCGGCCCGGTCGGGGCCCGAGGCGTTCCTGGCGTCCCGGAGCGGTACCGTCAGGACCCGCTCCTCGAAATCGCTTGCGCTCATTCGTCGGTGTCACTCCGCCGCCAGTGCCGGCGCTTGGGATTGCCCTGGACCTCGAGGTCCGTCTTGAGCATCACCCACGCCGGGATGCGCGAGTTCTGTCGGTCCAGTTTCCCCAGCCGCTTCTTCTTGGCCTTCGATTTCTTGCCCATAGTATCAGTCCCTTCCCTGTGGGCGCTTATATGTGTGTTCCTTTTCGAGTGACACCCGCTACACGAACGCCAGCGGGACCATCACGAGCACCCCAACGACGAGCCCCGCGGCCAGTTCCGGCCGGCCGCCCCGGGGGAGTGTGCTGCTGAGGTCGAGCGCCTCCGGGAGGAACTGCCGTGCGAGGGTGACGAAGTAGTAGGCAACGGTCGCCCCGACCGGCTGGGGCAGGCTCGAGAAGACTGCCCACCAGACCATCCGCCACTCCCCGACGTCCATCGACCGCAGCGGGATGGAGATGGCCACGCCCTCGGGAACGTTGTGGATCGAGATGGCGACAGTCATGAACACCGCCAGCACCGGCAGCGTCAGGCCCCCCACGACGACCGCCAGCGCCGTTATCAGGCCGGCGATAAATACGAGAACGAGGTTCCCCAGGGCCGCCATACTGCGGCATACGCGACGCGCTCACATAAGTATCGTGAATGTGATGTTTTTGGCCAGCCTAAATCCGATACGATACCCTACAGCCCCAAAGAGATACGAATAGCGTCCTCGATCCCTTCCATCTGAGAAGGGGAGACGGTACCGTACTTGTCTACGATTCGTTCTTCGATGTCAACCGTGCGGATCTGATCCAGTTGGACGTGCGAGTCCTTGCCGAGTTCGTCCATCGATCCCGGCAGATTGACGTGAAACGGATAGTTCGTATGTCCGCCGGAGACCGGGGCAATGATCGTCGTGACCGAGTGTTTGTTTCCGACGTCGTTCTGGATAACAACCGCCCGACGGGTTTTGTAGATCTCCCCACCCCGGGTGTCCTCATCGCTCGGTCCACCGAGGTCGACACTGACGATGTCCCCTCTCCGGACCCTCATTCGTGGTCTAAATGGTCGCCGAGCTGTTCGTTTGCTTCAGTCGAGACGCCACTCCACTCGGTGTTCGTCTCGGCTGCGTGGGCAGCGTTCTCTTTGTACGCCTCTGCAAGCTCTGTTTCCGTCGGCTCCATCCGCTCATCAATCGCTTCTTGGAGGAGCTGAGAGAGATTGATACCTGCTTCATCCACCCATTCGGACTGATCTTCCCGGATCGTGACGTTCTTTCGTCGCATAGTGGTGTGTACTGAGTGTGTATAGATAAGTCTGGCGACACAGGTGACTTCTATCGGATCAATTGGACCCCGTCGTATCGCCAACCAAGCGTTGCGAGCGGTGTCTGTGGCAACGTCACAACCACTGAAATCCGAATCGCCGGACTGCACACTGACCGAACGGATTCATTGAAACAGTGTAACGGAATCCCGGCGAGGGCCGTCGATCCTCATAATTCCTCGAGCGGGAAACGCTCGACCGTCGAGTACTCGGGGCCGTCGGGGGTGAGGGTGCTCTCGGTGAGACGGACATCCGCGACGCGCGCCCGGCCGACGTCGGGGTCCCGGGACTCGACGACGTTCTGGACGAGGTCCTTGCCCCCGGCGTGTTCCATCCGCGCAAGTGTCGCGTGGGGCGTGAAGTCGTGGTCCTCCGGGTCGAATCCCATCGCCACGGTCCGTTCCTCGATGGCCTCGTGCAAGCGGGTCAGTTGCTCGGCCCCCTCGCGGACGCCGACCCAGACGACGCTGATGTAGCCCAGATGTGGGAACACGCCGAGACCGCCGATTTCGGCGGTGAACGGGTCGACGCCGCTGTCGGCGACGGCCCGGGCGAGTTCCTCGGTCAGTTCCGGGAGGCGGTCTTCGTCGGTGTCACCGAGGAACTTCAGCGTGACGTGGGCCTGCCCGGGGTCGGTGACGTTCAGCCCGCTCGCGTCGGCGAGGAGATCCTGGACCGCCGCGATCTCGTCGGCCAGTCCGTCGAGGTCGACGCTCACGAACAGTCGCATACACGCCGGTAGGTCGGTGGGCGCCAAAACCGCTTCGAGGCGGGTGGATGACAGGTAGCGCAAGCGTTTTGTCGGCCAGCAGGCATTACGGGGTATGCGCGACCGGGTACGGGTGCTGCACGTCGACGACGACCCGGACTTCGCGGACCTGTCTGGGACCTGCCCGGCGGCTTCTACGTCGAGGACGACGGCCCCGGCATCCCCCCAGAGAACCGCGAGGAAGTCTTCGAGCGGGGGTACTCGACCGCCGAGGACGGCCAGTGACGCCAGCGTGGACGAACCGGGCGAGGCCACTGTCGA
>PXSG01000121.1:0-3501 GCA_003023485.1 Halobacteriales archaeon SW_10_68_16 | reverse complement strand
CCGGAGAGCGCGGTAGTCGTACTCGTCGTGGGCCTCGAGGTGGGCGTTGACCGCGCCCACGACCTCCTCGAGCGCGGCCAGCCCGCGACGGGTGTTGAAGTCGTCGTTCATCGCCTCGCGGAACGCCGCCCGGCCGCCGGCGACGGTCTCCCGGAGGTCCTCGTCGGTGACCTTGGTGCGCGCGTCGACGCTGTCGCGGGCCTCCCTGGCGCGTTCGTAGCCCCGCTGGAGTCGGTCCCATCGCTCCCCGGCTTCGGCCATCGTCTCCCGGCTGTAGACGGCGTCGTTGTGGTAGGCCGTCGACAGCAGGAAGGTCCGGACGGCGTTGGTGCCGTACCGCTCGACCGCCTCCGCGACCGTCTCGAAGTTGCCAAGCGAGGAGGACATCTTCTCCTCGTCGGCGGCCGCCAGCAGGCGGACGTGCAGCCAGTAGCGCGCGAACTGCTGGCCGGTGGCGGCCTCGCTCTGGGAGATCTCGTTCTCGTGGTGGGGGAAGACGAGGTCCTGGCCGCCGACGTGGACGTCGATGGTGTCGTCGAGGTGGGTCGTGCTCATCACGGAGCACTCGATGTGCCAGCCCGGCCGCCCCTCGCCCCACGGCGACTCGTACGTCTGTGCGGTCGCGCACGCTTCCTCGGCGGGTGCAGCGTCCTCGTGGCGGTGCTCCTCGATGTCGCCGGGCTCGACGCTGCCGGCCTTCCAGAGCGCAAAATCCGCGGGGTTGCGCTTCTCGGCGCGCTCGTCGGGGTCGCCCTGGGCGTCCAGTGTCTCGACGTCCTGGTTCGAGAGCTTGCCGTACTCCTCGAAGGCGGTGACGTCGAAATAGACCGACCCCCCGGACTCGTAGGCGTAGCCCTTCTCGACGAGGGTCTCGACCATCGCGATGATCTCGGGGATGTGCTCGGAGACGCGGGGGTACACCTCCGCGCGCAGGAGATTGAGCGAGCGCATGTCCCGCAGAATCGACCGGATGTACGAGCGCGCGACGTCGGCCTCACTCGTCCCGTCCTCCCCGACGCGGGCGACGATCTTCTCGTTGACGTCCGTGAAGTTCTCGACGTGGCGCACCTCGTACCCGAGGTACTCGAGCCAGCGGTGCATCACGTCGACGTGGACCCACCCGCGGGCGTGGCCCAGGTGGGCCGGGTCCGAGGTCGTCAGGCCACAGTAGTACAGGAGCACGGAGTCGGGGTCCTGTGGCTCGAAGACCTCGCGTTCGCCCGAAAGCGTGTTCGTCACGCGCAGCGTCATTGGCGGTACTACGACAGGGCCGGTGTTTCAAGTCTGCGGATTGCGCAGACGACGCCCTCAAGTCCACGAACACCGAACTGGGTGCCGATGAGTCAGGCACTGGTGGTCGCCGCCCACGGGTCCCACCTCAACCCCGATTCGAGCACGCCCGCCTTCGACCACGCCGACCGGATCCGTGCGGCGGGTGCCTTCGACGAGGTACAGGAAGTCTTCTGGAAGGAGGAGCCACACTTCCGGGAGGCACTGCGGACGCTCGCCAGCGACGAGGCCTACGTCGTCCCGCTGTTCGTCAGCGAGGGCTACTTCACCGAGCAGGTCATCCCCCGCGAGCTGCGCCTGGAGGGGTGGGGCCCCGAACTCTGGGACTCCGATGGCACGAGCGCCGACCACGCCACCCTGCGCGCGGGCGACGTCGACGCCGCGGTCCACTACTGTGGGCCCGTCGGAACCCACGACGCGATGAGCGATGTCATCGTCCGCCGCGCGGAGTCGGTCACGGGCGACCCCGAGGTGGGCGCGGGGTTCGGCCTCGCGGTAGTGGGCCACGGCACCGAGCGCAACGAGAACTCCGCGAAGGCAATCGAGTACCACGCCGAGCGCATCGGCGCGCGCGGCCGCTTCGACGAGGTGCGGGCGCTGTTCATGGACGAGGACCCGGAGGTCGACGACGTGGCCGAGCACTTCGCGGCCGCGGACGTCGTCGTGGTCCCCCTGTTCGTCGCGGACGGCTACCACACCCGCGAGGACATCCCCGCGGACATGGGGCTGGTCGACGAACCGGGGGGAGACTGGGAGACGCCGGCGACCGTCGACGGCCACCGCATCTGGTACGCGGGCGCCGTCGGGACCGAACCGCTGGTAGCCGAGGTCATCCTCGAACGCGCGGCCGACGCGGGCGCCGACGTCCCTGCCACCGATATCGCACGGACGACCGCACCCGCGGCAGGGGGCGACTGATGGCCGGCGCGCGCGTCGCGGACCTCCTGTCGGCGGCCCGCGAGGACGGCGTCGGGGCGGCAGGACTGCGACTCCACCGGACCGACGGGGGCTACGACCTTTCGGTGGGGGAACGGACAGTCGAGGAGGTCTCCGAGGAGCGCGTCCGCGAGGTACTCGCCGAACACCCCGCCCACGTCGACGAGTGGTACTTCTGGATGCAGGTGGCTCCCGACGCGCCAGAGCGCCGGGCGTTCCTCCGGTGGATCGAAGGACTCGACGATGCCACCGGCCCGTCGTCCGGGATGACGGTTCCCGGCCGCCGCGAACGCCTCCGCGACGGCGTCTCGCGGGCGTGGGGCCAGGTGCGCGTGCACGTCGAACTCACGGCGGATGGTCGCGTCTACGAACTCCGGCACGTCGAGGACACGGACGTCGGCCGTGACGCGCTCGATGTGCACCACGACCCGCTCGACGCCCGCAAGATCCGGAAGACCGACGGGCGCGGCCGGTACCGCCCGCTGTCGACGGCGCCGACGCTCCAGCGAGGGTGGGTCTTCGTCGACCTCTCGGCGCGCGCTGTCGTCCGGACGGTCGAGGCCTTCTACCCGGCGACGGTCGCGAACTGGCACCGCGAGCGCGAGGGCCGACTGGACGTGACCCACTGGCACGAGGCCGTCTCGCGACAGACCGGCATCTACGGGCTCGTCGAGACGTGGGACCGCGGCGAGGGTCACGAACACGTCGAGTGGGTCGCCGAGGCCTGCTGTGACGACTCCCAGTGCCTGAAGCGCCGCGAGTGGGTGCTCGCTCGTGATCTCCGGCGCCCGCAAGTGGACACGCCTCGAAGCACAGGAGCCCCGCACCTACGAGTTCGAACTCACGCCGGGCGAGAAAGAACAGGTCGAGACCATCATCGACGCCGTCGCCGACGGCCGGGTCGAGGACATCCGCGAGGGCGACTTCGGCGAGGGTGCCAACCGCTACCGGGCGCGGTTCCTCCGTGCGAAGCGCTTCGATGACGGGGACCTGTGTGGCGTCCCGACCGAGCCCGACGAAGAGAGCGCCGGCGAATCAAACGCGACGGCGGATGCCGACGACACCGACTGAGATGCGCTCCCGTCACCACTTCCCGATCTCGCTTGCCGTCGGGACCGCTCTCGCGACAGTCCTGCAGACGCCGCTGTCGTGGCCGGCCCTCGTCGCCGGTGCGGGCCTGCTGGGAACCGCGATCGATCTCGACCACTTTCTCCTGGCCCGTCTCCGGACGGGGTCGTGGGACCACCTGCGGCGGTGTCTGGCCGACCCCCGGAT
>PXSG01000120.1:8836-32552 GCA_003023485.1 Halobacteriales archaeon SW_10_68_16 | reverse complement strand
GTCCGGACCACGACCGTCTCGCCGTACTCGATGGGGCGCTCGTAGTCGACGTGCAGATCCGCGAGCACCGCGCCGACCGCGAGGGCCTCCCCCTCGACGACATCCTGGATGTACTCGATGCGGGCCTGTTCCAGGTAGGTCGCGTAGACGGCGTTGTTCACGTGGCCCATCGCGTCGATGTCCCTGAACCGGACGTCCAGCTCGATCTCGTGTCCGAACTCGGCACCTCCAGCGCCCCCTTCGAACACGAGATCACCGCCGACGGCGAGCTCGCCGCCACCGCCGAGGCACTGATGGTCGCCTACGACGGCGAGGCCGGCCAGCCCCGACCCATCCCCGAGGAGTGGCGCGAGCGGATCCGGGCCCACGAGGGGCAGTGACGGAAAGCCGTCCCGGACCGCCCGCGATGGCGGCGACCCTCCGCCCGCTCCGGACGAGCAGCTGACACCTCTCCGGCGGGATGCGTATCTTTTTGAGCGTGACCCGTGAGGAACGACGTATGCCGAGAAGCGTTCTCGCACCCGAGGACTGGGACGACACGGCAGCGCTCGCCGAGCAGGCCGAATCGCTTGGCTACCACGGCATCTGGCTGACGGAACTCTGGGGTCGTGACGCCTTCGTCTCGCTGTCCCGCGCGGCGACGGTCACCGACGACCTCGAACTCGGGACTGCCATCGTCAACGTCTACGGCCGCTCGCCCGCGACGCTCGCCCAGGCCACAGCCACGCTCGTCAACGCCGCCGGCGACCGCGTCCGCCTCGGCCTCGGCACCAGCACCAAGAAGGCCATCGAGGACCTCCACGGGATGGACTTCGAGAACCCACCCCGGCGCCTCCACGAGTCGGCCGAACTCACCCGGGAGTTCCTCACCGCCGAGGGCCGCGTCGAGTACGACGGCGAACTGTTCGACGTCGCGGACTTCCCCGCGCTCGGTGCCGACGTCCCCATCTACGCGGCGGCGCTGGGCCCGGCCAACAGGCGCGCGACCGGCCGCACCGCCGACGGCTGGCTGCCCCACAACATCCCCTTCGAGCAACTCGGCGAGGCCTTCGAGACGGTCGCAGAGACCGCGAAAGCGGCGGGCCGGGACCCCGACGCCATCGAGACCGCACCCTACGTCCCCTCGGCGGTCAGCGACGACCCCGAGGAGGCCAAGGCGGCAATCAGGGGCCACATCGCCTACTACGTCGGCAGCGGCGAGGGCTACCGGCGCGCGGTCGCCGAACACTTCGACGCGGCCGACGACGTGGCCGACGCCTGGCGGTCGGGCGACCGCGGCGACGCCCGCGCGGCCGTGACCGACGAGATGGTCGAAGCCCTGGGCGTAGCGGGCACGCCAGCGCAGGCCCGCGAGCAGTTCGACCGGATCGAGGCCATCGACGCCATCGACGAACCCATCGTCGTCATCCCCGTCGGCACCGAACAGGAGACCGCCCAGCACACCATCGAACAGCTGGCCCCCGAGAAGAGCTGACGGTCCATTCCCCCGGAGGGCTTCGATAGGCGAGGACTGCCCCGCGGCCGGGTAACACTCGCGTAACGGAAACCCCTATGAGCGCGGCCGGGCAATGGAGCGCTATGACGAAGCGTCACGTGTCCCTGCCGCCGACCGGCGCCTCTCGAGTGACGAGGACATCTGCGACGTGGTCGAGGACGTACTCATCGACCTGCACGGCGACGCGACGCCTACGAACGCTGGCAGGCCGGCGGCGACGTCTCGCCCGCAGAGCGGGTCCGCCTCCAGGGGTACGATCCCTGCAACTCCACGCTGGAGAGCGAGTACTACGCCGAGATCGAATCGATGCCGGACGGCCAGTTCGAGCGCTCGAAACACCTCTTCGAGGAGTGTGGCGACAACTGTCGCTTTTTCAAGGGGATCACGTTCACCTACGGCCACAACATCACCGTGGGCACCCCTGCGAAATCCATCGCGATCAAGGACGGCTGGGAATCCGTCGCAAAACCGCTCGAAGACGCCAACGACGACCGTCGCGAGCAACGCCCCATCGGGTACGAGATTCCCGAATCGATGGACGTCTTCGACGAGTTCGGTCGCGACCTCTCGCCGCCCGACGCCTGACCGCGGTCGCACCGCTCCTGTCCTCGATTTCTACGGGTCGGTCCCGTGGTCGTGCGCCTGCGCCGAATCCTCGGAGCGCCGCGTCGCGACCCGGTACCGGTAGGACGCACCCAGTACCCCGGCGACGACGAGAAGACCCTTCCCCAGCAGTGTCGCGCTCGGGTCGAGTCGTCCCAGGACGCCGAAGACGGTTCCGAGTACCCCTTCCGAGAAGAGTGTCGGGAAGAACGTCGAGACGAACAGCAGGATGAAAAATCCCATGATGAGCCCAGCGACGAATCCCGCGAGCACCTCCGTCGCAACGTCCAGTCGCCGCGGCATGTCCGCCGACACTCCGGCACGGCGGTTCAACTTTTTCATCGCTGCCGAAGACACGAGTGTCATGCTACCGTGTAACACACCATGGAGCCGTGGGTCTGGCTCGCCCTCGCACTGGTCGGGTTCGCGCTTCTCCCCATCCCGGAGTATCCCTGCTGTGGACGGTACACCTACGGCGACGAACACGGCGTCAAGGCCGCCCCCCTGGCCGAACTGTCCGCAGGGGACTACGTGTTCTTCTACGCGACGCTCTCGGTGCGGTCCGGCGCCGGCCGCTTCGGTTCGGTGACTGGCCGACACGCCGCTTGCTTGCGGTTGTCCAGTCGGTCCGCGCGGGACTGGAGGCACACGGCTGAACCCGGCGCTGTGACTATCAGTCCTGAAAACGACGTCCAAACACCTATATCGTGACGGGGTCAGGGACAGATATGCGCCTCGCCACTGGAGTCCCTGGGTTCGACGACCTCGTCGACGGGGGGTTGTTGGCCGACCGCCTGTACGTCGTGTCCGGCCCACCCGGCAGCGGGAAGACCACCTTCTGCTCACAGTTCGTCACACAGGGCGCGAAGGAGGGCGAGGAGTGTCTGTACGTGACGATGCACGAGACGAAGGCCGAACTCCTCGAGGACATGTCGGGCGACGAGTTCGGGTTCGACCGGGCGATGCAGTCGGACTCCGTGCAGTTTCTCAACCTCGTGACGGAGGCGGGCAAGCGGACGATCACACAGTTCGGTGCCGACGGCGGGCTCACCAACCGCCTGGTCGCGTTCATCGAGTCCAACGAGGTCGACAGGGTCGTCATCGACTCGACGATGCTCCTCCAGCACTTCTTTGCGGACGTCTCCGAGGAGATAACGGGCTTTTTGTCGGCACTCAAGAAACGCGACGCGACTGTACTGCTCATCTCCGAGATGACCGACCCGACCTCCTACTCCGACGAACACTACCTCGCACACGGCGTCATCTTCTTCCACAACTTCCTCGATTCGGGTGGGATGACCCGCGGGGTCCAGGTGATCAAGATGCGCGGAACCCCGATCGACTGTGACATCCGGGAAATCAGCTTCTCGGACCAGGGGTTGCGCGTCCACACGGACAGGAAAGGTCGAACTCGGCGCGCGCCACCCCGAGGAACTCGACGCCATCAGGGACGAGATGGGCAGCGCCTACGAGACGAGCGTCGTGGAGTTGGCGTTCGAGGAGGGCAGAAAGGAGGTCCGGACCGTCGATATCGACCCCGACCGCGAGGGGGGTGTCTGGTCGGAACTCGTCGAGGAGGAACCGGTCACGCTGGCCGAGGAGGACCTCCCCCAGCGGCCGCCGTCGGTCGTCGACAGAACCGACGCGCTCGACCTCCCGGACCTGGACAGCACCGACATCGTGCGTCCGCCGGAGTTTCTCGACCCCGATTAGACCCGCATGCGGTTTCGAGGAGAACCTCAGAACGAGACCTGTTCGTGGCCCGTCTCGCCCGGACAGGTGGCGTCGCGGTCGCTGTACCCCTTGCGGCCGATGGCCGCCTCACCGAGTGCGCTGTAGGCCGCGTAGCGGACGTCCTCGGCGGTTTCCAACTCCTCATTGGGCATCGTCTCGAGAACCTCGCGCAGGGTCACCGCGCCGTTGGGCAACTCCAGGCGGACGTCGCCGTGTTCCGCGACGAACTCTTCCGTGGTACTGGGGTAGCTGTGTGTGGTGAACGACTCTTCCGCGTTGGCTGCGAGCCTCATACCTTCCCGAAGTTCACGGTTAATAATAAACCTTAACTATTGATTGTGCTCAATAGACCAAGGACGCTCTAGTGTGTATAATGACCGCGAGACAGAGGCCCATGGTATGCGGTATACCCGGTCGTGGTCCGGTCGACTGTCTCGTGGGCGGAACGAGCACCCCGACGCGGTTCGGGGCTGTCATGACCGGGTGGAGCGTCCACGATAGAACGGGCCGACCACACGAGGAGTGTCGAAACGCCGATGAAGGGCGGGCCCGAGTCAGTGATATGGTCGTCGCGGACTTCCACGCACACACGACGAACTCGGATGGCTCGCTGACGCTGGAGACGCTCCCGGCCGCCGCACGCGAGGCCGGCCTGGCGGCCGTCGCCGTGACCGATCACGACCGGCTGCACCCGGATCTCGCCGACCCGGTTTCGGAGCGCGACGGGATCACCGTCGTCCACGGCGTGGAACTGCGTGTCGAATCGTCCGCCGGCCGCGTGGATCTGCTGGGCTACGGCGTCGAATGCACCGACGCCCTCGTCGCCGAACTCTCCCGCCTCCAGAACGACCGCATCGAACGTGCCCGGGAAATCGTCGAGTGCGTGGAGTCCGAACTCGGCGTCGCCATCGACGTCGCCTTCGAACCCGGTGTCGGGCGACCACACATCGCCCGGGCCATCGCGGACAGCGCGGCGGACGTGGGCTACAAGGCAGCCTTCGAGGACCTCATCGGCGACGGCCGGCCCTGCTATGTGCCACGCGAGATACCGGACTTCGAGCGAGGGCGGGACCTGCTGATGGATGCCTGTGACCTCGTCGCACTCGCGCATCCCCTCCGGTACGACGACCCTGCTGGTGCGCTCGAACTGGCGGCGGTTCTCGACGGCGTCGAGCGGTTCTATCCCTACGGTCGCCCGGTCGATACGGGGCCGGTCGAGGCCGCCATCGAGCGACACGACCTGATCCCGACCGGCGGGAGCGACGCCCACGACGACGTCCTCGGTCGCGAGGGACTCGACCGCGCGGGCTACGAGCGGGTCAGTGCGGCTCTGGGCCTGTGATGGGAGCGCGGGAAGCGCGGACGGGCTGCCGGGTCCGCAGGCTTCAATGCCGGTCCCGCGCTACCCACGGGTATGCAGTGTCACTACTGCGAGCGTGACGCCGACGTGACAGTCGAGGCCGACGGCGTCCGCATCGGAGTCTGCGAGGAGCATTTCCGCGGGCAGATGGAGGAACTGGCCGACTCGGACTTCCTCGAGGACGTCAGCGAGCAACTCGACATCGATCGCGCCGAGTGACCGAAGTGTCCCGGGCCCGTAGACGGGCTATGCGCGTCGTCCTCGTGGCGCTGGCGGTGGCCCTGGCTGGCTGTCCCGCCGTCGGCCCGGCGGCGACGCCGACGCCCGAACCCGAGGAATACCCACCCGGGGTGTCGGGCGAGGGTGTGGTCGATGCGACCACGCTGGCCGACGCCCACGACCGAGCCATCGAGAATACCTCCTACACGCTGGTCTCGAACCGGACGGTCAGATACACGAACGGCACGGTCGCCTCGGCGCTGTTCGTCCGGGTGGAACTCGCCGCCGACCGGTCGTTTTTCGTCCGGACGTCCACCGCGGGCCCCGATGGACCGGAGTTCCTGGGTAAGCCGCCAGCGGCGGGCGAATTCTGGTCCAACGGGACCGTCTACGTGCGGGCACAGGAGGGCCACGCCAGGGAGACCATCGCCAGCGTCTTCGCCGACGTCCCGACAGAGGTGACCGGCGTCCGGACCGTCGACGGAACCACCGTCTACCGGCTCGCCGGCGAGGGAACCGTCGAGGGCGATTTCTCGAAAGCGGGCTCGGATGCCGTGGGCAACGTCTCGCTGACGGCCCAGGTGACCGAGTCGGGCATCCTCCGCCGGATGGACCTCTCGTACGTGACGTTCCTCGCGGGACAGTCGGTCCGCGTCGAGTGGACGGTCCGGTACGACGACGTCGGCACGACGACTGTCGAGCGACCGTCGTGGTTCGACCGGGCGGTCGCCGAGAACGCCTCCGCGTAGATCGCTACCCGTAGACCTCTTCGATCCGCTGAGCGAGGACATCGACGGGGAGGTACCCCTGGAAGGTATCGGCGAGTTCGCTCCCCGAGAAGAACAGGAAGGTGGGTGCCGACGTGACGTCGAACTCCGTGCGCAGCTTGCCGACGGCGTCCCCGTCGACGCCGGCGAGCGCGACGCCGTCCGGGAGGTTGTCGCGAAACGCCGGCAGTTCCTCCCTGAGCGACCGGCACGGGTCACAGGGGTACGACCAGACGATGATGACTGCCTCGCCGTGCTCGGCGACGAAGTCCTCGTAGGTGTCGTCGTCGAGTTCTGGCATCGAGTCCGGCACGGCGTCGAACCCGACCCCGGCGACCATCGACGTCAACAACACGAGCACGTCCTGTGGGAGGTCACGGTCGATGTGGGACTGGAGGCTGAGGTAGGTGATCAGGTCCTCGCGGGTGAGGTCCTCCGCGAGGCGCGCTCTCGCCTCCTCGATTGGGACGTCGAAGAGGTCGGCGACCGTCTCGGCGATCGTTTCGTCGTCGACGTCCTGGTAGGTGTCGGCGTAGACGCTTCGGGAGTCCTCGAAGGCGACAGTCGCGGTCACCCTGTCGTGCTCGTCGACGTCGATGACGTCCGCCTCGATCAGGAACTCCAGGCGGGTCTCGGGGTCGTCTCTGAGGTCGTCGAGGGGGAACTCCCCGGTGTGTTCGGCCATCGGTCAGACCCCGAGATACTGCTGGCGGATCTCCTCGTCCGCTTGCAGTTCCTCCGAGGGACCCTCGAAGACGACCTCGCCCTGGTCGATGACGTAACACCGGTCCGAGATGGCCATCGCGGCGATGGCGTTTTGCTCGATGAGCAGGATGGTCGTCCCCTCGTCGTTGATGCGCCCGATGGCGTCCTCGACGTCCTCGACGATCTGTGGGGCCAGTCCCTCGTAGGGTTCGTCGAGCATCAGCAGGGCCGGGCCCTGGCGGAGGGCACGCGCGATGGCAAGCATCTGCTGTTCCCCGCCGGAGAGGGTGCCCGCGAGCTGGTCGCGCCGTTCGTCCAGCCGGGGGAACGCCTCGTAGATGACGCCGACGTCGACCGTTTCGGCCGGGTCCTCAACGTTCCGGCCGACCAGGTTGGACGTGTTCCGGGAGACGTCGGCCATGTGGAGGTTCTCCTCGACCGTGAGGTTCGAGAAGACGCGCCGTTCCTCGGGCACGAGCCCGATCCCGCCGATCGAGCGGTCGTCGACCGGGACGTCGGTGAGGTCCTCTCCGCGAAAGTGGATGGAACCGCTGCGCACTTCCGGGGGTGTCGCCCCGGCGATGCTGCGGACGGTCGTCGTCTTGCCCGCACCGTTGCGACCCAGCAGCGCGCAGATCTCCCCGGGTTGGACCGACAGCGAGAGGCCCCGGAGGATGTGGCTCTCGCCGTAGTAGGCATCAACGTCCTCGACGGCGAGCAGCGTGCCGTCCTCGCTCATATCTCGGCACCTCCGAGGTAGGCCTCCTGGACCTGCTCGTCGCCGCGTATCTCCTCCGGTTGGGCGTTCGCGATGATCGCCCCGCGGTGCAGGACGGCGATCTTATCGGAGACACGGAAGATGACCTCCATGTCGTGCTCGACCAGTACGATGGTCAGGCCCAGGTCTTCCTGGAGTTCCTGGATGAGGTCGACGGTCTCCCTGGTCTCCTCGGGGGACATCCCCGCCGTGGGTTCGTCCATGAACAGCAACTCGGGCTCGGAGGCCAGCGCGATGGCGATCTCCAGGCGGCGCTTGTCGCCGTAGGGAAGGTTCTGGGCCTGGACCGCACGGTCCTCCCAGAGTTCGACCGACCGCAACATCCGCTCGGTGCGCTCGTGGACGGCGTCGTAGTCCGAGCGCTTCTTGAGGAAGTTAAACCGGAATGAGCCGTGTTCGGCGCCGAGCGCGGCGATCTGGACGTTCTCCTCGACGGTCATCGTCGGGAAGATCGAAGCCGTCTGGAAGGACTTCGAGATGCCCAGCTGGACCGTCTCGTGTGGGGGCATGCCGGTGATGTCCTCGCCGTCGAACTCGACGCTGCCGCTCGTGGGGTCAAGCAGCCCCGAGACGCAGTTGATGAACGTCGTCTTGCCGGCGCCGTTGGGGCCGATGATGGCCTGGACCTCGCCCTTCTCGATCCCCAGCGAGACGTGGTCGACGGCGGTCAGGCCGCCGAACTGCTTGACGAGGTCGGTGGTCTGGAGGAGACTCATTCGCCCTCACCTCCACGGTTCCGGACGCGGTCACCGAGTCGGTCCAGCGCGTCGCGGGCGCCCCGTCGGACCAGGAAGTCCCGGACGCCCGGGTAGACGCCCTTCGGGAAGGTCCAGACGATGATCACGAACACGGCCCCGAGGACGATCCGCCACAGCGACCCGATGGCGCCGATGACCGGCAGGCTGATCCCGGAGATGACGTTTGCGACGTACTCGAAGATAAAGGCGCCAAACACCGGCCCGACGAGCGACCCGGCACCGCCGAGGATGGTCATGATGACGAAGTCACCGGACTGGATCCAGAAGTAGGCCGTGTTGGGATGCACGTAGTTCTCGTGCATAATGAACAGCGCCCCGCCGGTCCCCGCGAAGACGGCCGAGATGATGAACGCCATCAGTTTGTACCGCTGGACGTTCAGCCCGACGAAGGAGACGCGCTGCTGGTTCTGTCCCAGCGCCTCGAAGATGAGGCCGTACGGTGACTTGAGGATGCGGTTGGCGATCCACAGCGCCAACAGTGCCAGGATGGCGACGAAGATGTACTCGTAGGTGTACGATTGCAGGAGATCGATGTTGGGGAAGACGGCGCTGTCCAACTCGAAGATCCCGAGAATCGGTTCCGTTCCGACCTCGGAGAACCCGTTGTCGCCGTTGGTGACGAACGACCCGGGACCCAGTGCCCAGAAGTAGAGCATCTGGCCGAACGTGAGCGTGATGACCGCGAAGTAGACGCCGGTCCGGCGAATCGAGACCCATCCGATCGGCCAGGCGATCAGCGTCGCCACGGCGGTACCCGCGAGTAGCATCACGATGGGGCTCCCGACGGACTGGCTGACCACGCCCGCGACGTACGCGCCAGTCCCGAAGAAGGCCGCGTGGCCAAAGGAGAGCAGGCCCGTATAGCCCAGCAGGAGGTTGTACCCGATGACGACGATGCCGTAGATGAGGATGAGCGACGGGAGGCCGACGTACCAGTCCGTCGACGAGCACCCACGGGAGCGTGAAGAGCGCGACCGCGTTCGCGGCCATCAACAAGGCGTCGCTGTCTGTCAGGCCCGTGGCTCTGATGCTGCCGCCATCGCCCTCGGTTTCGGTGCTCATTCTTCCACCTCCACGGAGCCGAAGATGCCCTGCGGGCGGAAGATCAACACGAGCGCCACGAGCGCGTACATGGCGATGTCAGCCCACTGTGCGTAGGTCTGCTGGAAGCCGGCCAGGACGGTCCCGAGGACGATGCCGCCGACGATGGCGCCCCGGACCGAGCCGGCGCCGCCGACGACGAGGACGAGAAAGGCTGGCACGAGCGCCCGCTGGGTACCGATCTGTGGCCTGACCGTCTCGAAGGTCGTTCCGATGAGGCCGGCAAAGGCCGCCAGTGCCGCCCCGAGCCCGAACACCAGCGCGTACGAGCGGTCGATACGGATACCGAGCAGGCTCACCATCTCCGAATCGAGCGTCCCCGCCTTGACGATGAGTCCCCAGTCGGTCTTTTCCATGAACAGCCACGTGAGCCCGATCACGATAAAGGCGATGAGAATGATGACCAACCGCCACCGGGGGAACCCGCCGACGATAGGCAGCGAGATCGAGCCCGAGGTCTGGAGCCCGAAGAGCGTCTCCGGGGCCTGGGACTGGAACGTGTTCCCGCCGATGACCTGTTTGACGAGTTCCTCGACGATCAGCGCGAGCCCGAACGTGACCAGCAACTGGTCAGTGTGGGGTCGCTTGTAGAACGGTTTCGCCACGAACCGCTCCATCAACACCCCCACGACGAACCCGACGACCGGGACGAGAACCAACGCGACGAGAAAGCCCCACCCGAGTCCGAGTTCCTGGAATCCGAAGTCCTGCAGGAGACCGGTCCGGAGCGTGACGACCCGCATCACCAGCATCCCCGCGTAGGCGCCGATGAGGTACAGCGCCCCGTGTGCGAGGTTGAGGAAGTTCATCGTCCCCAGGATGATGGTCAGTCCGATCCCGAGCAGGGCGAAGATTGCTCCCAGCTGCATCCCGTTCAGCAGGATCGAGAACAGCTCTTGTACTGCGCTCATACGTGTCGGTTTAGTCCTTTTGCCATATGTGTTCGTCCGCCGTTTCGAGTAGCGTATCTCCCTGGGTGGTTAAAAATTGGGTAGCTAAGGCGCGGGCCCGGCGGTTACTCGTCGCCGTACTCGCCCAGTTCGCAGTCCGCGGCGGGGCCCTCGTCACAGCCGTACGCGACGTCTTCCCGGGGCACCTGCTCGACGATCTCGAGGAGCTGCTGGTCGGTCTGTTCGCTCGGCGGGAGCCCGCGCACCACCAGGATGCCCCGCATCGACTGGTGGTCACACGCGCGCATCAGCGAGTCGCCCAGGCCAGTACCGCTGTACTCCCAGTCTTCCAGCGCCCTGATGACCTCGGGCGGGTAGAACGTGCCGGCACGCTCGGCGGCCGCGGAGTACATCAGCCCCGCCGAATACGCCAGCCGCGCCGCGTAGGACGGCACCTTGTCGTACTCGTCCTGGAAGGCCTGGGTGAACGTCTGGGAGACGTCGTCCTCGAGCTGCCAGGACCAGTCGGCCGTCCCGAAGATGCCCTCGATGCTGTCCGAGGCCGCCTGTGCCATCAGGCGGTTGTACAGCGGGACGACGACCTCCATGTCCTCGTCCAGCCCCGCCTCCAGGGCCTGTGGCAGCGAGTTCGCGGCGTCCAGTCCGTAGTGGACGAGCAGGAGTACGTCCGTCTCGTCGCGGGGCACGTCCGCGAGGTACGACGAGTAGTCCGAGGTCCCAAGCGGCGTCGCGACCGACTCCGCCTGGGTCCAGCCCTCCGCCTCGAGGAAGTCCCGCATCGAGTTGCGAACGGTCGAGCCCCAGGTGTAGTCGGCGTACAGCTGGCGGAAGGTGAGGTCCTCGCCGTACTCCTCGCGCAGGACCGGCGCAAGCGCCTTGCCCGTCATGTGCGCCATGAACATCTCCCGGAACCCGTACCTGACACAGGATTTCCCGGTCGTGTCGTTGGAGTGTGTCAGGGCGGACATGAAGATGACCTTCTCCTGCTGGCCGAGCTTCTGCTGGGCGATGGCCACCGCCGAGGAGGAGCCGCCACTCGCCATGATGACGTCGTCCCTGTCGATCATCCGGGAGAAGGTCTGGCGGGCCTGGTCGGGGTCGGTCGCGCTGTCGCCCTCGACCTCGACGACTTCCCTGCCGAGGACGCCGTCGCCCGAGAGGTCGTCCCACATGTCGACCCAGCCGCCGCCGTTGTTGAGGTGTTTCGCGGCGAGGTTGAACGCCCGGAGTTCGTCGTCGCCCTCCTGGGAGTACGGGCCCGACTGGGGTGGAATCCAGCCGTAGGCGACCTCGTCCTCGCCGACGGGATAGTTACCCAGCGCCGGGTAGTCGTCACCGCCGCCTCCACCACCGTCGCCGCCGTCGCCGCCGTCGCCACCGTCGCCACCGTCGCCGCCGTCACCGCCACAGCCGGCGAGGCCGATCATCCCGGCCGCGCCGAGTCCTTGCAAAACGTTACGTCGGTCGATCCTCGAGTCGCGTCGCGTCATAGTTTGGTCTGAGTGGTCACTGGTCGTCGGAAGACTGGCCGGACGTGTCCGCCTGCAGCGGCGCTCGGGTGGGACCGGGCCGCTGCCTTCGTGGTACACGTCGACCGTCCGAGGGGTCGACGCTGCTGGTGACACCCGAACCGATACCGGCGGACGCAAGCAATGATACACGCAGCCCGAGGCTGTGACGGCTGGGATGTATCGAACGTTCCGTCCACCGGTATACACCCGGCCTGGGGCCGCCCGGCCGTCCGCGACTGGCCTGCCGTCTGTCGGTAGAACGTCCCGCCCGGTCTCCTCGTAATCCATACAGCAGGCATGAACAGTGATGTGCGCCTAATAAGGTTACCGCCTAACTATCATAATAGAACGTGCGAACCGGCCCGAATTGGTTTCCACGTGGGTAAAAATATGCCCCGGCTAAAGGGTCGGGTATGCGGTGACTAACGGTACTTATTAGTGTCGAGTCGGCGAAAATCCGGCCATGAAAGAGGTACTCCTGGGCATCGACGAGAACGAGGACCGTGCCATCGCGCTGGCCGAGGCGGTCCTGGACCTGTTCGAGACCGGCGACATCCGCGCCCACCTCCTGCACGACTTCGTCGACAACCCCGAGGGGGCATCCGTGGCACAGGTCGGTGCCGTCCGGCGGGCAGCGGAGATACTGGAGGACCACGGTATCGAGGTCCAGCTCCACGAGGGGAGCGGCCACCCGGCGGACTCCATCATCGACACGGCCGAGGAACTGGACGTCGACGCCATCTGTGTCGCCGGGCGCAAGCGCTCCGCGACAGGCAAGCTCCTGTTCGGCAGCGTCTCCCAGGAAGTCATCCTCGGGACCGAACGCCCGGTACTCGTCTGTAGCGCCCACGAGGAGTAATCCCGAGTTCCGGGTCCCCACGACTCCCGGCGGATTGTCGTTTCTCTTTTCCCGCCCGGAACGAAACCCTACCGCTCCTGTCCAGCGGGCAGCGGGGCGGACTGGACGAGAGTACGCGACGATGGTCGTCGTGCTGTCGATATTCGTTTCGGGAGAGTAGAGAAAGACGAAACAGCTATCGTCTCCAACCGTCCGAATCAGTCACCCTGGACTTTCTGCTGGATCTCCGAGACGACGTCGGGGTTGCGCAGCGTGCTGGTGTCGCCGAGTTCGTCGTCGTTGGCGATGTCCTCGAGCAGGCGGCGCATGATCTTGCCCGACCGGGTCTTGGGGAGTTCGTGGGTGAACACGACCCCCTCGGGACGGGCGATGGGGCCGATGGCCTCCTCGACGGCCTCGATGATCTCCTCTCGGAGCGCCTCGTCGTCCTCCTGGCCCTCCTCGGTGATGACGTAGGCGTGGACGGCCTCGCCTTTCATCTCGTGTTCGGCGCCGACCACGGCGGCCTCGGCGACGCCCTCGACGCCGACGATGGCCGACTCGATCTCCATGGTCCCGAGGCGGTGGCCCGAGACGTTGACGACGTCGTCGACACGGCCGAGGACGGTGATGTAGCCGTCGTCGTCGAGTTTTGCGCCGTCCTCGGGGAAGTAGACCCACTCGTCGGCCTCGGGGTCGGAGTACTCCTCCCAGTATTCGTTGATGAACCGCTCGTCGTTCTTGTAGAGGGTCCGCAACATGCCCGGCCAGGGCCGGTCGACGACCAGGTAGCCCGCGCGCCCGGGGTCGACCTCGTCGCCGTTGCTGTCGACGACCTTCGCACTGATGCCGGGCAGGGGTGGCCCGGCCGACCCCGGTTTCATGGTCTTCAGCGCCGGCAGCGTCGTGACCATCATACCGCCGGTCTCGGTCTGCCACCAGGTGTCGACGATGGGGGCCTCCTCGCCGCCGATGTGTTTGTAGTACCACTTCCAGGCACGGGGGTTGATGGGTTCGCCGACCGTCCCCAGCAGGCGCAGGCTGGAGAGGTCGTGGCGGTCGGGGTACTCGGCGCCCCACTTCATGAACGCCCGCACCGCGGTCGGTGCGGTGTAGAAGAGGTCGACCCCGTAGTCCTCGCAGATCTCCCAGAAGCGGTCCTTCTCGGGGTAGTCGGGCGTCCCCTCGTACATGACCGTCGTCGTCCCGAGCGCAAGCGGCCCGTAGACGATGTAGGAGTGGCCGGTGATCCACCCGATGTCGGCCGAACACCAGTAGGTGTCCTCGGCTTTGATGTCCAGGACCGCCCGGGAGGTCCAGGCGACGTACGAGAGGTAGCCGCCGGTGGTGTGTTTGACGCCCTTCGGTTTGCCCGTCGTGCCGGAGGTGTACATCAGGAACAGCATGTCCTCGGCGTCGCGGGTGACGGGGTCGACCTCGGCGCCAGCCTGTGCTTCGACGAGGCCGTCGTAGTCGTGCTGGCTCTCCCCGAGGTCGTGGCCGAGGTCGTCACCGAGGCGGTCGACGACGACCGTCGTGGTGTCCTGTTCGACGTCCGCGAGGCCGTCGTTGGCCTTGTCGATGTGGTTGAGCGGGTCGCCACGGCGGTAGTAGCCATCACAGGTCACCAGGTACTCCGAGTTCGCCGAGTTCATCCGGGTCGCCAGCGCGTCCGCCGAGAAGCCCGCGAACACCACGGAGTGTGGCGCGCCGATGCGGGCACACGCGAGCATCGCGATGGGGAGCTCGGGGACCATCGGCATGTACATCGTGACGACGTCGTCCTCCTCGACGCCAAGCTCGCGGAGCGCGGCGGCACACTCGTTTACCTCCCGGTGGAGTTCTTCGAAGGTGTAGGTGCGGGTCTCGCCGAGTTCGCCGATCCACTCGATGGCGGCCTCGTCCCCGCGGGCCTCGAGATGGCGGTCCAGGCAGTTCGCCGAGGCGTTGAGCTTGCCGTCGACGAACCACTCGTAGAACGGTTCCTCGCCCTCGTCGAGCACCTGGTCCCACTCCTCCTCCCAGTCCAGCAGGTTCGCGGCCCGCTCCCAGGCCTCCGGCCAGTTCTCCTCGAACTCCTCGTAGATCCCCGGGTCGGTGACGTTCGCCTGTTCGACGAACGATTCGGGCGGCTCGAACTCCTCCTGTTCCTCGAGCCGTGCTTCCAGTTCGACGTCGAGTTCCTCCTCAGACATTGCACGTACCAAATCACACAATCACATATTAAGGACGCCACCTAGCTATCCTAACCGTCGACGGCCCTGGCCAGCCAGGGAGTCTCTCGTGCACCGACGGCGGCTACTCGCCGGGGTCGGCGTCGTCCTCGTCGAACAGCGCCGAGAGGAGTTTCTGCTGGGCCCGCCGGAGGTGGTTGTGCAGCGTCGGGGAGGAGACGTCCATCGACTCGGCGAGTTCCTCGGCGGTCGACCCGCGGGGCCACTCGAAGTAGCCCGCGTGGTAGGCCGCCCGCAGCACCGACTCCTGCTTGTCGGTGAGCCGCTGTTCCATCGACTCCCGGAACCCGGTCGGGGGCGGCGAGGTTCTCCTCGACGTGGTCTCCCCGCCCCTTCGGGATGGGGACGACGTGGTCCCGCTCCACGAGCCACGCCAGGCAGACCTGTGCCGGCGTGGCACCGTGCTCGATGGCCACCTCGACGAGGCCACCCCCGTCGTAACTGCGCAGCAGGCGGGCGTCCCCGACACCCGACGAGTCCGCGGCCCACTCCAGGACCTCCTCGGCCGGCGCGCCGTCGACCGCGACGAAACACAGAAGCGAGTGCCCCTCGGCGGCGACGACCCCCTCGAGGTCGACCGCACACGACAGCGACGCCGAGAGGTCCGCGAGCACGCCGTCCGCGGCGTCGTACTGGAAGGTCAGCGCCACCACGGTGTCACCGAACAGCAGTTGCTTCCGTTCGGTCGCGGTGATGGCGAGGCCGACCCGCCGGCCCAGGTCCGACAGGAGCGTCCGCTCGGCGTCGTCGAACGCGGTACTGTCGCCCGCGCCCACGACGAGGACGCCGTAGGTCGTCTCCCCGTGGACGAGCGGGATGGCGGCGAGCATCCCCTGCTCCGTGGCGGCCTGCCGGGGTCGGTCCGGTGCCACCAGGACCCGTCCCGTCTGGAGTGCCTGCCGGACGAGTCGCGTGTCGTCGGTCCCCTCGAAGCGGTCGGGGTCCGCGCCGGCGTGTGCGCGAGCGACGACACGGTCGCGGCGCCGCTCTTCCTCCATAATCCACGCCACGTCGTAGGTGTCACCCTCGATCAGTGTCCGTGAAACTGCGTCCTCGATGTCGGCGCGCGACCCCGCAGTCGACAGCGCCTCCCCCACGCGGTCCAGCGTCGCGACGGCGGCCCCCAGGCGGCCGGGTTCGCCGGTGTCGTCCTCCCCCGCGACGCACTCGAAGGCCGCCGCGATCTCCTCCCTGGAGGGCGCCTCGCGGCCGGGCAACAGTCCGTCGACGGTCTCCCACCCGCCGATCGCCATCACGATACGCGGGTCGACGCCGTGTTCGACGAGCAGTCGCCGCGCGAAAAAGCGCCGCAGTGTCGAGGGCGTGACCGCCGCCAGCGTCGGCCGGCCCGCCCGCTCGGCGGCCCGCTCGCCGACCTCGCGGACGAGCATCTGGACTCGCCGGGGCGTGACGTCGACGACCGGTTCGTCGGTGTCGACGCCGTTACTCCGGACGTACTGCCGGAAGTCGTGGGCCACCCGTTCGGGGAGGTACGCCTCCCGCTCGTCGTCGCCCCGGACGGTCAGAAAGTACCGGGTCGAGCCCCCGTCGTCCCGGGTGGTCACGTCCCCGGGCCTGAGCCGCGTGATCTCGGCGGCCCGCAGCCCGGCCTCGCCACACAGGCGGACGAGCAACTCCTCCCTGTGGGTCCCGGTCGCCCGTCTGAGCTGCTCGTACTCGCGGGCGGTGAGACGGACCTCCTCCCTCGTGTCCGTCCGGCTCATGTTTCGTGATACTCCCTCTATGCGAAACGCCACACTTAGTCTCTTTTCTCCTCGAACGACCTGTTTTTGGATTGACGCTGATAGACGCCGGACACTCTACCGGTCTTCAGTTTCGATATTCCGGGAGAATCCGAAAACGGGTCGCCGTCACGTCGCTCACCCCTCTTCGACCGTGGACTCGATCTCGCCGACGACTTCGGGGTTCCGGAGCGCGCTCAGGTCGCCCAGTTCCTCGCCGTTGGCGATGTCCTCGAGCAGGCGGCGCATGATCTTGCCCGAGCGCGTCTTGGGCATCTCGGGCGTGAACACGACCGCCTCGGGGCTGGCGATGGAGCCGATGGCCGCCTCGACGGCCGCGGCGATCTCTTCCCGGAGTGCCTCGTCGGCCTCGTGGCCGTCCTCGGTGCTGACGTAGGCGTAGATGGCCTTCCCGCGGACGTCGTGGCTGCCGCTGACGACCGCGGCCTCGGCGACGCCCTCGACGTCGACGATGGCCGACTCGATCTCCATGGTCCCGAAGCGGTGGCCCGAGACGTTGATGACGTCGTCGACGCGCCCGAGGATCGTGACGTAGCCGTCCTCGTCGACGAACGCGCCGTCCTCGGTAGGGTATGCCCACTCCGAGTCGGTGTGTGGTCCCCGCTCGCGCGCCCTGGCTGCCCACCGCTCGCCTTCACACAGTTCGAGTGGCATCCCCGGCCAGGGGCTGTCGACGACGAGATAGCCCCCCTCACAGTCTTCGGCCTCGCCGCCCTCGTCGACGACCGTGACGTCGATCCCCGGCAGCGGCGGCCCGGCGGCACCGGGTTTCATGTCACAGACGGCCGGCAGCGTCGAGACGAGGATGCCGCCGGTCTCGGTCTGCCACCACGTATCGACCACCGGACACTCGCCGCCGACGTGCTCGTGGTACCACTTCCAGGCACGGGGGTTGATAGGTTCACCGACGGTCCCGAGCAGGCGCAGCGAGGAGAGGTCGTACGCCTCGGGGTACTCGGCGCCCCACTTCATGAACGCCCGGATGGCCGTCGGCGCGGTGTAGAAGACGTCCACGGCGTTGCGCTCGATGATCTCCCAGAGGCGGCTCTTCTCGGGGTGGTCGGGCGCACCCTCGTACATGAGGGTGGTGGTGCCCAGCGCCAGCGGCCCGTAGACGATGTAGGAGTGGCCGGTGATCCACCCGATGTCGGCCGAACACCAGTAGGTATCCTCGGGTTTGATATCGAGCACCGCGTGTGAGGTCCAGGCGACATACGAGAGGTAGCCGCCGGTGGTGTGGGTCACCTTCTTGGGTGTCCCGGTGGTCCCGGAGGTGTAGATGACGAACAGTTCGTCGGTCGCTGCCCGCTCGACGGGGTCGATGCGCTCGCGCGCGTGGGCGAGCACGAGGTCGTCGTAGTCGTACTCGCCGTCGCCCAGGGAGGGGTCGAACCCGTCCAGGCGGTCGACGACGACCGAGGTGACGTCCGCGTCGACGGTGACGGTGGCGGTGTCGGCCTTGTTCTTGAGCCGGACCGCGTCCCCGCGGCTGTAGTAGCCGTCGCAGGTCACCAGATACGCCGAGTCCGCGTCGTCCATCCGGGTGGCCAGCGCGTCGGCGGCAAAGCCCGCGTACACGACAGAGTGCGGGGCGCCGATGCGGGCACACGCGAGCATCGCCACCGGCAGTTCGGGGATCATCGGCATGTACATCGTGACGACGTCGTCCTCCTCGACGCCAAGCTCCCGGAGGGCGGCCGCGAACTCGTTTATCTCGTGGAACAGTTCGAGGTACGTGTACGACCGTGACTCGCCGTTGCGCCCCTCCCAGGCCAGTGCGACCTGGTTCTTGCGCTCGGCCAGGTGGCGGTCGACGCAGTTCCGGCAGGCGTTGAGCCGGCCGCCCTCGAACCACCCGAAATCCCCCGACGTGTCGAGGACGCTGTCGTACGCGCGGTCCCACGTCAGCAGGTCCGCAGCCCGCTCCCAGGCCCCCGGCCACGCTTCCTCGAAGGCGTCGTAGATACCTGGGTCCGCGACGTTGGCCTGCTCGACGAACCACGCCGGCGGTTCGAGGCGCTCGCTCGCCGGCCGGTGGGCCCCCAGTCCGGAGTCGTTCACGTCCGGCATCCATCCCCACATGGAGGTGTCGGCTTAAAGATTCACACGCTAACCTTCTTGAGTGTCCCGGCGGTACGACCGGGACATGGTACTCCTCACGAACGGTGGTGGGAGGCGGTGAGCCGACGGGCCAAGATCGTCTGCACGCTCGGTCCCGCCTCCGACGACCGGGCGACGATCGCCGCTCTCGCCGGGGCGGGGATGTCGGTCGCCCGCATGAACGCCAGCCACGGCACGCGTGCCGAGCGCCGGGCGCTGGTCGAGACGATCCGCGACGTGGACGCCGAGTCCGAGGAGCCCCTTGCCGTCCTGCACGACCTCCCCGGCCCGGAGGTCCGGACGGCAGACACCGACGACAGCGTCAGTCTCCGGGAGGGGGCGACCGTCGAGTTCGTGCCCGGCGAGACGACCGACACCCAGTGCGTCGGACTCACGCGCTCGATCGGCGGCGCCAGCCCCGGTGACTCGCGACGTCGTCACGGCACGCGTCGACGTCGGTGGCCGCCTCGATGGCAGGGCCGGCGTCAACGTCCCCGGCGTCGATCTGGGGCTGCCGGCGGTCACCGACAACGACCGCGCGGAACTGGACCTGGCAGCCGAGATGGCGGCCGACTTCGTGGCGGCCAGTTTCGTCAGGTCCGGGGCCGACATCTACGAGATCAACGCCGAACTCGAAAATCGGGGCGCGGACATCCCCATCGTCGCGAAGATCGAACGGGCCGACGCCGTCGAGAACCTCGAGGGCATCATCGACGCCGCCGACGGGGTGATGGTCGCGCGCGGTGATCTGGGCGTCGAGTGTCCCCTCGAGGACGTGCCGATCATCCAGAAACGCATCATCCGGCAGTGTCACCGCGCGGGTGTGCCCGTCATCACCGCGACGGAGATGCTCGACTCGATGATCGAGCAGCGCCGCCCCACGCGGGCCGAGACCTCCGACGTCGCCAACGCCATCCTCGACGGGACCGACGCGGTCATGCTCTCGGGAGAGACTGCCGTCGGCGAGCACCCCGTGACGGTCGTGGAGACGATGGACCGCATCATCCGCTACATCGAGGGCAGCGACGAGTACGTGGAGATCCTGGAAAAGCGGATCCCGGCGGCCGACGACACCCGGACGGACGCGCTGGCGCGATCGGCCCGTTTCCTGGCCCGTGACGTGGACGCCGACGCCGTGGTCGCGGCAAGCGAATCAGGCTACACCGCACGGAAGGCCGCGAAGTACCGCCCACACATCCCCGTCGTCGCCGCGACGACCAGCGAGCGCGTGCGGCGCCAGCTCACCCTCACCTGGGGTATCACCGCAAAGCGGGTCGCCCACCACGAGAGCGCCGACGCCATCATCCAGAGCGCCGTCCAGGCCGCCATCGACGTCGGCGTCGCCGAGAGCGGCGATACCGTGGTCGTCGTCTCGGGGATGATGACCGAACTGGAGGGGACCGACACCGCGAACATGCTCAAGGTCCACGTCGCGGCCGAACGCCTGACAGCCGGCCGATCCGTGGTCGACGGCCACGTCACCGGCCCCCTCTCTCACGTCGGCGACGGCGACCTGACCGACATGCCACGCGGCGTCATCCTCTACATCCCGAAGTCCTTCGACGGCGAGTTCGACGGCGACCTCGAGAAGATCGCCGGCATCGTCGACGCCCACGAGGGTGTGACCGGCTACCCGGCCATCGTCGCCCGCGAACTCGACGTGCCGATGATCTGTGACGCTCCGATCGACGACGTGCCCGACGGGACGGAAGTGACGCTGGACGCCGAGCGGGGCGTGGTCTACGCCGACCCGACGGTCGAGGAGTCCTGATGGGCTATACGCCACACGTCCTGGTCGTCGGGACAGGCCCGACCGGTGCCGGCCTCGCGCGGGACCTCGCGATGCGCGGACTCGAGGTGACCCTCGTCGGGCGCGGACCGCTCGGCTCGGGTGCGGCCGGCGGCCTCCTGAACTGTGGCGCGCGGCTGGCGGCCGAGAGCCCCGAACGGGCCGCTCGTGTCCACGTCGAGGCACAGCGGCTCCGGGAGATCGCAGCCCACTGCGTCGAGGAAACCGGGGGTGTGATCGCGAACCCCGCCGGCGACGGGTCGACCATCGACGCGATCCGCGAGGGGTGTGCAGAGGCGGACATCCCGGTCGAGGAACTCGATGCCGAGACGCTGGGCGAACGCGAGCCACGCCTCGCGGCGTCGGTCGACGGTGGACTGGCCGTCCCGGACGCACGGATCGACCCGTTCGAGCTGACCGTCGCGACGGCCGAGTCGGCCCGCGAGCACGACGCGACGGTCGAACCGGGGACGACCGTCACGGACCTGTTCGTCGACGGGTCGGGGATCACCCACGCAACACTGCGACAGCCAGGGGAACCAGGGGAGATGCACCGGGTCGACTACGTCGTCGACGCGTCGGGGGACCGCCCCGGTCGAATCGCGACGCTTGCGGGTGTCGAGCCCCCGCTGGCGCGCGAGACCGGACTGGCGCTGGTCGCGAACGAACGGCCGACCGAACGGGTGGTGACGACCACAGATCCGGGGCCACGAGTCGTCCCGACCGAGGGGCGGTGTGTGCTGGAATCCTGGCAGGCACAGGCGGGACAGGGAACCGGCGACCCGGTGACGCCGGCGGCGGTCGACGACCTCCTCGCGGACGCCACGACCCTGATCCGGGACGTCGACACGGCCCGGGTCCTCCGTGGCTGGCCGGTCGGCCGCGCCGTGACGGACGACGGCGACGGACCTGACGAGGGTGGCGTGG
The DNA here is from genome assembly GCA_003023485.1 of Halobacteriales archaeon SW_10_68_16. The sequence goes on along the minus strand of PXSG01000120.1, from coordinate 10,959 downwards.
GCGTCCGCGTCGTCGACCACGAAGCCCGCGACGGGCTGTGGGGCCTCTCGACTGTCGCCGGGACCGGGCTCACGACCCACCGCCTCGCCGCGGCGGCTGCGGCCGACCAGGTCTGTGGGAAGTTCGGCATCGACCGGGCCTGTCTCACCGGCTCGCATCCGCTGCCCGAACGCGAGACCGATCCGGCGACGCTGGCGAGCGAACACGGCATCGACCCCAACCCGGTCGTCTGTGCCTGCGAGTCCGTAAACCGCGCCGCAATCCAGGACGCACTCGACGAGGCGTCGGTCGAGGGGGACCTCGATGCCGTCCGGGCGCGGACCCACGCCGGCATGGGAGAGTGCGGGGGCGGGCGGTGTGCCCACAGGCTGGCGGCGGGTGGCAGGGACAGCGCCACGCCGCGTGGGGCGAGCAACTCGCCGAGATGGCACGCACCTACAGACTCCACGCCGGAACCCTCCAGCGCGGGACGGACCCCGGCGCGGTCGCACTCGCGGAATTCGAGGGCGGGAACGGGGACCGACCGCGAGGTCCCGGGGGGCAGATACCGTGACCCCCGACGTCGTCGTGGTCGGCGGCGGGCTCGCGGGGTCGACGGCCGCACTCGCCGCTGCCCGGGCCCGTCCCGGGGCCGATGTGGTACTGGTTCCCCAGCCCGACAGGGATGCTCCGTGGCCCGGAAACGATCTCGGTGACGCCGGCGAGTCTGCCGTGCGTTCCTCGTTCGCGTCGGCCAGCGGGCTCGTCGAGGTCCTCGGGAAGCGGCCGGACCGCGATGGGTTCGTCACCGACCCGTTCGCCGCGCTGGATGTCCTGCCACCGTCCCACCCCTACAGCGTCGTCGGTCCCGCGGCCCTCCGCGAGGCGCTGGCGCTGTTCGACGACGTGACTGTCGACCGCTACGGCGGCGACGGCACGGACACCAACGCCCCGCTCGCCACCGACGGCGCGACGCTGTACTTCCCGGAGGGAACCTACCTGGTGAACGGCCTCTCTGTCGGATTCCCGGCCGACATCGAGGCAGGTCCGGGACCCGTCGACCGGACGCCCCTGTCGTGTGCGGACAGACTCGATGCCGCCGAGGAGGAGAGTGACTCCGAGGAAGCGACCAACGCCGTCGTCGACGGGATCGTCGAGGCACTCGACGTCCACCTCGGGACGAAAGACCGGGCCGGCTTCCCGGCCGTCCTCGGACTCGACCACCCCGACCGGATCCGCGAGCGACTCGCCGACCGCCTGGGCGTCAGGGTCTTCGAAGTCGGTCTGGGTCCCCCGAGTGTCCCCGGAATGCGACTGGGCGGTCTGTTCGCCGACGCGCTGGCGGACGCGGGCGTCGACATCCTCCCCGGCACCGTCGAGGGTGTCGCGACAACCACCGACCGCGTCGACCGGATCGACGTGGACGGCACACAAATCAAGGGCGACGCGTTCGTCCTCGCGACGGGCGGCGTGGCCGACGGGGGGCTCGTCGCCGGACGCGACGGCGTCCGGGAGCCGGTGTTCGGCTGTCGCGTCGACGTACCCGACGACCGCGCGGTCTGGACCGACCGCCGGCCGGTCGGTGACCACGCCTTCGCCCGGTTCGGGGTCGATTTTGACGACGTGCTCCGACCGCTTGGCGGGCGCGGCGCCGTCGCGTTCGAGAATCTGAGGGTCGCCGGCCGCCTCCTCGGCGGTCACGACTATACCGCGGAGACGTCGGGGAGTGGTATCGCGATCGCGACGGGGTACGTCGCGGGACGCGACGCAACGCGGAACTGAACGGAGGACCGGGATGCCGGAGTGGCGGAACGTCCGGCGGGCGGGGAGGGGCAATCAGCGGCGACGGCAAACCCATCCAGGGGCTAACGGGTGGGTTCGGGATGGCCTGGGGTGGCTGCCCGCACAGTATCGTCACACAGTGGTGGGGTCACCGTGTGATTCAGCGGGGACGTGCGTCCCGTCGGTGGGGCAGCACCCGATTATAAAATTCGGAACTGTATAAAAATTTCACTTTATTTCGGAAAAGTAATTCGAAGCAAGTGGAAATTCCACTCCAAGAAAAATATTCCTGGATCGGTGTATTCGTGGAGAGTATCGCCATCGTGACAGTAAACCTAAGGGTTGTGGAACTGTTACAGAAT
>PXSG01000120.1:0-8782 GCA_003023485.1 Halobacteriales archaeon SW_10_68_16 | reverse complement strand
GTACTCGATTGGCGAATTCGCGGACGAACTCGGTGTTCACGCCCAAACAGTCAAACGCTGGTGTCGCAACGACGATCTGGACTACACCCGAACACCGGGAACTCCGCCGACTCGCGGGTGATCCTTGAGGAGGCGGTGGACGACTACGACCCGGCCTTCGAGACGTGATTTTGGCGAACCTAAAAACTCAAGTACGCAGGGCCAGCAATGAGACGTAATGGCCACAGCACGCCTCGAGGAGTCGGCGTTCACGCTCGAGGACCTGAGCGTCGTGATGGGTACCTACAACGAGGAAGCGGCGGTGGGGACGGTCCTCTCGGACATCGACCGCGTGACAGACGGGCGTGCCGAGGTCGTCTGCGTCGACGGGTCGACAGACCGGACGCCCGAGATCGCCCGCGAACACGGGGCACGCGTCATCGAACAGGAGCCCCGGGGTTACGGCGTCGCGGTACGGGAAGCGCTGCTCGCTGCCGAGCGGCCGGGGTACGACGTCGTCAGCGGCGACCGCCTCTACCACGGCGCCGACGCGATGCCCGGTCTGAACCGTCTCGGGAACCACGCCTTCGCCCTGCTGGCCTCCCTGTTGCTGGGCGAGCGAGTCCACGACGTCACCACCGGGATGCGCGCCTACCGCCGCGAACTTATCGAGAAGATCGAATGGACAGAGAACACGGGCCTCTCGGCGGAACTACTGATGCGTCCCGTGGCCCGTAGCTACCGGGTGCGCGAGGAACCGATCGAGTACCGCGAGCGGGCCGGCGAGACCAAACTCGACCCCATCGAGGGTGGAGCGGCGATCGCGAAATCGATTCTGAAGGTCGGACTCGAGGAGCGCCTGCGCTGACAGCGTAGACCCGCGTCAGGCGTCGGGGCCACGCTGATAGCTGTCGGTGCCGCCGGGGAACCCCTGCGGGTTCTCGATGCCGACGAGTTCGCCACCGGTCGGCGACGTGTACAGCGCGTACAGGAGGTCGTTCACGAGGTAGTACCGCAGCCGCCCGGGAGCGAGGCCGTCCGGGTCGGGGTCGGCCGTGTCGAGGCCGATCTCCCGGAGGAGTTCGTCCCGCCGCTCCGGATCGAGATCGGCGTAGCGTGCCTCGTCCCGCTCGGTCGCGTAGTCGTCGAGGGACGCCACGGCGCTCCCGACCGCCTCGGCGTGCTCCGGCCGGTCCGCGGTGTACCCCTCCACGTAGGTCTCGACGAACGCCGGGATACCCTCGACGGCGTCCGGATAGACGGTTCGCGCGACGGCGATCAGCGTCTCCCGCTCGTGGTCGCCGATGGTGGGGTCGGACCCCTCCTGGCCGAGTGCGGTCGCGCCTGCGACGGCGACCCCGGCCGCCGCCAGCGCCGCCACCGCGTCCCGGCGAGTGAGCGTGTACCCCTCCTCAGTCATCCAGCCTCACCTCCAGGCTGACGCCGTCCCTGTGGTGGCCGGGCACGGAGGCGGCCTCGCCGCCACAGAGCCGGGGGGTCCGACACACCTCGGTGCGCGGCGTGAGCGCCCGGACCGACCCGTCGCGGGTCTCGACCGGAACGGCCAGGTCGTAGCTGAACGCCGTGGCGGTCCCGGTGTCGACGAACACGCGCACCTCAAGCGTCTCACGTCCGTCCAGGGAGACGATAGCTGACTCCTCGAAGGCGGTCGAGTCGACGACCGCCCGGCCGTCGGACAGCGTCACCGTCAGCCCGACCGTGTCATCGGGAGTCCGAACGGCGGCGTAGGCGTTATCCGCACCCGAGACGCGCACCGAGACGGACTCGGCGTACTCGGGAACACCTGCCGACACCGAGTACCGGACCGATTCCCCCTCGGCGAGGCGCACTTCCCGGAGCCGTGGCGTCACCGACTCGCCGGTGAAGGGTGTCCACTCCCCGCGGTAAGTGTACCGGTACAGCTCGCGGTCCGGGAAGGCGTCGACGACCGCGAACTGCTGGCGCTGGAGGGCGTAGACCACCTCGCCGTCGTAGCCGGGGTCGTTGCGCAGCGCCTGGAAGGGGTGGTTCAGCCACTCGCCGTACGGCGTCGGCAGGAAGACCAGCGCGTGCTCGAAGTTCCGCTCCTCAAAGGGTTCGTATGCCTGCCCGTACTGTTCGGTCACTTCCGCGTTGGCCGACAGCGGTGTGGCGACCGCACTGGCGGTCAGTCCGACGAGCAACGCGACGACGGCCACTGTCGCGACGACTCCCGCCTGTCGCCACTCGCGCTCGGCCGCGAACGGGGCCAGACGCCGCCACGCCACGACGAGCGCCCAGGCGCCAAAGGCCGCGGTCGGCACCACGAGCGTGAGGTGGTAGTACGGCCCCAGGAACGTGATGAGCCCGTCGGTCGGATCCGAGAGGTCCCCGAGCATGTTCGCGGTCCCCCAGAAGTACAGTTGCCCCAGCGGGACCGAGACCGCGAGCCCCGCGATGGCGAGCCGGCGAGGAGTCCGGTGGCGGTCGACCCCGAGAACGCTGGCGAGGCCGGCGACGGCGAGCGCGACACCGACGGGCGGGGCCACCGACCAGGTCGTGACGTATCGCGCGAGAATGCGAGCGTTGACCGCCAGCGCGAGCGGGATGTCGTAGACACGTCCGTAGCCTGCGATCTCTCGGTAGCCAAAGCCCGGCCCGTCCAGCGGCGCGAACGCCTCGTAGGGGAACGTCGTCGCCGCGCCGGTCAGGAGGGCGTTGTACCCAAGCGCGACCACGACGCCAGCCAGTCCCAGCGTGGCCGTGGTCGTCTGGCGGACGAGTGTCTCCCGCTCGAACCCCCGGAGCGTCCAGGACGCGTGCGCGACGAACGGCGCCGCGAACAGCACTGCCGTGTATGGGCGCGCGAAGAAGGCCACGCCGATGGCGAGGCCGGCGACGGCCGCGAACCGCCGGTCGCCGGTCCGGTCTGCTCGCAGGTACGCCCACGCGAACAGGAGGTTCCAGGCCAGCGTCGGGACGTAGGGCAGAAACACCGACGCCTCGACGAGGAAGACCGGCGAACCGAAAACGAACGCGGCCGCGACAGTTCCGGTCGGCCGGTCGAACGCCTCGGCGACGGACGCGTATGTCAGCCAGACGACGGCGGCCGCGACAAGTCCCAGTGCGACGCGGTAGCCCCCGAGCAGTTTCCCGGCGGCGAACATGGCTGCGGGCACGGGCGTGTACTTCGGGTACAGCCGCGACCCGTCGACGACGAAGAACCACGGCCGGAACGGCTCCACCAGGGGCGGCTGGAGGGTAAGTTGCCCCTCCAGGAGCATAGCCGCCTGCTGGAGGTAGACCGCCTCGTCGTGGTTGGAAGTGTGATACGGGAACACTTCGTGGGCGAGAACGAAGACGGCGATCCCGGCTACCGCGGCCAGGACGCCCGCGACGCGCCGGGGAGTCACCACTGCTCGGCTGCGAGCCACCAGTCGGGCGCGGACGCGGGCCACGGAGACACGCCCGGACGCGGCGTCGGAGGCGGGCATGTCACTCGGCGGGGTACCAGGCGAGGGGGTGGTCGGCCACGATGTCGACGGCGACTGGCTGGCCGTGTTCGAACGTCTCGACGTGGTTGTGGTGACACCTGACCGCCTCGCCGTTTCGGAGTTCGACCTGGTAGATGAACGCCGGGCCGTTGTACTGGCGGTTGATCACGTGTCCGTCGGCGGACGCTTCGGCGGTCGGGACCGCGGCCAGGTCGTCCGGGCGGACCAGCACGTCGATGTGTGCGCCGTCGTAGGCGTCGACCGGCCCGTTGATGGCCTCCGTCGGGAGCGTCCCCAGTTGCGTCTCGACGACGTCGCCGCGCACGCGCCCGGCGAGGAAGCTCGCCCGCCCGAGGAAGCTCGCGACGAACCGCGACTCGGGGTTCTCGAAGACCACCTCGGGCTGGCCGACCTGTTCGAGCCGGCCGTCGCTCATGATCGCCACGCGGTCGCTGATCGAGAGTGCCTCTTCCTGGTCGTGGGTGACCGAGACGGCGGTCACGCCCGCGGCCTTCAGGATCTCCCGGACCTCCTCGCGCATCTCCACGCGCAGGCGGACGTCCAGGTTCGAGAACGGCTCGTCGAGCAGGAGGACGGCGGGCTCGGGTGCGAGCGACCGCGCCAGCGCGACCCGCTGTTGTTGCCCCCCTGAGAGCTGGCTGGGCATCTTCTCGCGGTGCTCGGTCAGGCCCACCAGTTCGAGCAGTTCCTCGACGCGCTCCTCGCCGTGGTCGGTCCCACGGAGGCCGAAGGCGATGTTCTCGGCGACGTCGAGGTGGGGGAAGAGCGCGAAGTTCTGGAAGACGAGCCCGACGTCGCGGTCCTCGGGCGGGACAAAGTGTCCGTTCCCGGCCAGCACGTCGCCGCCGATGGTGACGGTGCCCGACGTCGGTCGGTCCAGGCCCGCGATGAGGCGCAGCGTCGTGGTCTTCCCACAGCCAGAGGGACCCAGCAGGGTGAGGAGTTCGCCCTCGCGGACGGACAGGGAGAGGTCGGCGACGGCCGTCTCGGCCCCGAACTCGCGGGTGATGCCGTCCAGTTCGAGGACGGATGCGCCGGTCGCGTCGGTCGTGGCGCGCTCGGATGCCGGCTCGGGTTCGGGTGGTTCGTTACGTGACATCGTACCTGCTCCCGCGCAGGATGACGAGCATCGACAGCGCCGAGACCCCGACCAGCACCAGCGCCGGGACGGCTGCCTGCCCGTAGTAGCCCTGTTCCTGTACTTGCCAGATGTAGGTTACGAAGGTTTCGAATCCGGCCGGCCGGAGCAGGAGGGTGGCCGGCAGTTCCTTCATCGTCGTCAGGAACACGAGCGCCCCGCCGGCGAAGACGCCGGGGGTCACCTGCGGGAGGACCACACGCCGGAACGACCGCAACGGTGCGTCGCCCATCGAGCGGGCGGCCTCGACGTGTTTGGGATCGACCTGGAGGACCGAGGATTCGAGCGTGCCCACGGCCTGGGGGACGAACCGCACCACGTACGCGAACACGAGGAGGAGGATCGTCCGGTAGAAGACGTTCGCGTACTTCAGCCCGAGAAAGACCAGCGAGAGGCCCAGCACGACCCCGGGCATCGCGTAGCCGACGTAGGTCGCCCGCTCGGGGAGCGAACTCAGCCAGGAGCCCCCGCGTGCGGAGAGGTAAGCGATGGGCAACGCGACCAGCACGGCGGCGAGGGCCGCGGCACCCGCGACGAACACCGAGTGCCAGGCATAGACCAGCTGGAACTCGAAACCCCCGGCGGCGTAGCCCGGCGAGGAGCGGAACAGCCACATCACGAGGATACCGATAGGGACGACCAGCCCCAGGAACGCGACGGCCCCGCAAAACGCCAGTGCGGGTACCGTCCACTTGCCCAGCGGGACGCGGCCGGCCCGGTGGCCCGTGGTGGAAACGTGTGCACCCTCGCGGGACGCGCTGATGCGTGACTCCCACAGCAGGATGGCGAGCGTCATCACCAGCAGGAGGATCGACAGCAGAGCGGCGAAGCCGCGGTTGTGGTTGATGTACTCGACGTAGATCATCCGCGTGAACACGTCGTAGCGCATGATCTGTGGCGTCCCGAAATCCGAGAGGGTGTACAGCGCGACCAGCAGGGCACCGGCGGCGATGCCGGGCTTGATCTGGGGAAGCGTCACCCGCCAGAACGCCTGCCACCGGCTGTGGTTGAGCGTCCGCGCGGCCTCGATGACCGTCCCGTCGAAGGACAGCAGGGCGGCCCGGGTGGTGATGTAGACGTACGGGTACGTGAAGAGTGTCAACACGACGGCCGTCCCCAGGAGGCCGAACATCGCCGGGATCCGTTCGACGCCCAGCGGCGCGAGAATCCCCTGGAGGACACCCCGTGGACCGAACGCGGAGACGAACGCGAACGCGCCGATGTAACTCGGGACGACCAGCGGCAGGGCGGCGACGACCGTCCAGAACCGCCGGAAGGGCAGGTCCGTCTGGACGGTCAGGATGGCCAGCGGCACCCCGACCAGCAGCGATCCACCGGTGACTGCCGCCACGAGCACGAGCGAATTGACCGCGATCCCGACCGTGTCCGGGTCGACCAGCAGCGAGACCGCCCGGCCGGTCTCGACCTCGCCGGCGCGCAACAGCACCCACGCGACCGGCGAGAGGAGGACGAGCGCCAGCAGGACCGAGACGGCCGACAGCAGCGAGGGCAGCGACTCGCGGATCCGGCGGTGGACCGGCGGGGTGTGTTCCTGGTGGCCGTCTGGGGTTGCCATGTCAGAGGACGTCTGTCTCCCTGAGCAGTTCGAGTGTCGGGTCGACGTCGGCCAGTTCGGTGAGGTCGATGTCCGGAGGGTTCAGTTCGTCGATCGGCGGGAGCCCGCCCGCGGGTTCGACGTCCGGGACCGTCGGGTACGCGAAGGTCCGCGTCGCGAAGAACTCCTGGGCCTCCGCCGAGAGGAGGTGTCTGACGAAGGTCACGGCCAGGTCCTCGCTGTCGGTGCCGCGGATGATCTCGGCCCCGGAGACGTTGACGAGTGCGCCGGCGTCGCCCTGGGTGAAGGTGATGTCGATGGGTGCGTCCGGGCGTGCGTTGCGTACGCGGAGGGCGTAGTAGTGGTTCGCCAGCCCTGCCGTGACTTCGCCGTCGGCGAGCGCGTTCGAGGTGAGGAACTCGTCGTTGAACTCCAGGGCGCCGTGGTCTTTCATCGCGAGCAGCCACTCCCGGGTCCGGTCCTCGCCCCGGAGCAGGCGCATCGCCGTCACGAACGCCTGGAAGGCGCTGTAGGTGGGCGCCCAGCCGAAGGAGTTTTCGAACTCTGGGACGTCGGGGAACTCCTGGACCGTGTCGGGGATGGCCTCGGCGGAGATCGTGTTCGTGTTGTAGGGGACGGCGCGGGCGCGGCCGGCGAAGCCGACCCACTGGTCGGTCCGCAGACTCTCCGGTACCTCGCCGGTCACCTCGGAGGGAAGCGACGTCGTCGCTCCCGCCTCCGCGACGGCACCCAGCGGCCCGGCGTCGACGGCCATGAACACGTCTGCCGGACTCGTTCCCGCCTCGTTTTCCTCGATGATGGTGTTGGCGAGACTCGCCGACGCGTCGAGTTGCGTGGTGACCTCGAAGTCCGGGTAGACGTTCCCGAACAGTTCGAGGAGATCCATGTAGAGGCCGCCCTCGCCACCACCGAGATACAGCGTCAGTTCCCCCGAGAGGTCGGGCAACTCGGTGATGGAGGTCCCCCCGGGCTCGCCGCGCTGTTCGACCAGCGCGCCGTCGCTGCCACCGTCACCGTCGGAGCCATCCCCGTCGCTGGCGCCACCGCCGTCCCCGAACAGGCCGGCACAGCCCGCGAGTGTCCCCGTCCCGAGCAGGGCCGCGCCGGCAATGAACCGCCGCCGCGAGGGGCGGGCCCGCGTCGGTCCCGTGCGCCCGTCGCCGTTCGTGTCGTGTGTGTCGGTCATGTCAGTCGTCCCCCAGGCCGGTAACGCCGGCCCGCGCGCGGTCGGTGGCACTCAGCGCCTCCAGACAGTCCAGCCACTCGAGCATGTGTTCGCCGACGTAGTTCAGGAACGCGCCGTTCTCGTAGTCGCCGAAGTCCCCGGCCGCGAGTTCCCGGCCCATCGCCTCGAAGACGCCGGCGTAGGTCGCGGCGTCCCCGCCGACGTCGTCGACTATCTCCCAGACGTGCTCGTTGAGTTCCAGGCCGTGGACCTCGTTGGTGAGGTCGGAAAACGTCGACCGCGCGGCCTTGTTGTGTTCACAGAGCGGGTAGCCGTTGAGGATCCCCTTGCCGAGCACGTCGCAGGCCCGCTTGAGGAACACGCCCGACCAGATGTCGTCGAACCGGCCGACGTCCCAGGGGTTGTCGTCCATCGGGAGCTGGTAGAACGCGGGGACGACCTCCCGGCGGAAGGCGAGGTTCATCGAGCAGACGGTGAGGTACTGCCCCTCGCTTGCGACGAACTGCCTGGAGAAGTCCTCGGCGGCGGCGACCCGCACGCTGGACGTCTCGACTGTCTCGTCCATCGCGCTGTAGGGGTACCCCCGGGGATAGAGGCCGTGCCCGCCGGCCTTCTGGTAGAGGACGTTCACCCACCGCTCGTCCGAGCGGACGGACTCGACGGGACCCTCGTACTGGAGGTTCCGGAGATGGCGCCCGAAGAAGTCGAACTCGGGGTGGGGCAGGGTGTCGTCGTCGACGAATACGCCGTACTCGAAGTCGTTGGCCCACAGATAGAGGACCCCAAAGGAGGTCTGGGCGTGACTCGCCTCGGGCACGAGGTGTGCGTACTCGCCGGCGCCCTGGCGGTCGAGCCACCGCTCCCGGCGGGTGCCGTCGAACCCCTCGCCGGTCCCCCCCAGGTCGTCGAGCATCCGTTCCATCGCGTCGGTGTCGCAGAAGTCCTCCGTGACGAGCACGGCGTGCAACCGGTCGGTGTCGAACCCGTGTTCGCGGGCGTTCGCGACGTAGGACCGGAGACATTCGTACTCGCGTATCGTGGGCACGATGAGACAGACGTCCCCGCGTTTCGTTGTCATCGTCTCTCCCGAGAGTCTTTAGGCAACCCTAAAAGGCCTGTCGATTTAGGCCGACCAAAAGAGCAGTGCTTGCCGGGAGGGACACCGATTCCGAGAGCCGACCGAAACGAACACAACGGCGCCGCGAGTGCGTGGGGCATGGACGTTGCGATCATCGGCGCGTCGATGACGGAGTTCGGACAGCGCGAGGCCTGGATACGGGAGTTGCTGGTCGAGGCCGGCGAGGCGTGTCTCGACGACGCCCCGGTCGACCGGGAGGCCGTCGAACACCTCTACGTCGCGAACGCCCGCGAACACGGGTTCGACACCGACCGGTTGCACGCCGTGCTCG
>PXSG01000119.1 GCA_003023485.1 Halobacteriales archaeon SW_10_68_16 | reverse complement strand
CGAGGAAGGGCTTCCGGGAAACTGGGTGTAGGTGGCGATTCGTGCGCCCCGATCCGTCCAGCGTGCCGGAGACGATCACTCCAGTTCGCACAGACAGCCCGAGCAGTACGTCGCCTCCGGGACGTTGCGCGTCCCACACGAGTCACACTGGAACAGGGGCCGGTCGCCGGTGGACTCGCTGCTGCTCGCGGTGTGAGCCCGCACCGACCCGGACTCGGCGGCCATCGTCGTCAGGTGATCGTCGCGCCCGTCGGTCCCGAGGTCGTGGTGCTCGCCCAGCCGGCCGATGAGTTCGTCGTCGCGCAGCCACTCCAGGAACCGCAGAAGCTGGAAGAACATGACGGTCGGCATCACGATGACGAACACCGCGACCCCGACACGCCACACGACGGCAAGCGTCCCCATACCCGCCTGAGGGCTCCGGAAGTCATAGACCTGTTGCCTCGAAACTACCGCTATCTGTCACGTTGTGTTTGGTGCTCTCCCACACGATAAACCGCAGGAGTGGCGGCGTACTGACACTACACAACAATAAGTAATACTACTATTTGCAGTACATATATATATTATAGTTCTGTAAAACAACACCCGTAATGGTTGATATCAGCCAGCGCAGTCAGGACGGTACGCGTGGCGTGTCGCGGCGACGATTCTTGGCGGCGACCGGCGCGACCGGCGCATCCGTGTGGATCGCAGGATGTGGCGGCGGTGGCGGCGGTAGCGGCGAGGGACCGGTCGAGATTACGATGGACGGCCAGTGGGCCGACGCCCAGGAGCCCGTCGCCAACGCGCTGTACGACGCGGGCCTCAGCGAGGACGTCGAGATAGAGATCCTGCCGGGTGACTTCGAGTCGGGCGCGCGCCGCTCGGAGTTTACTTCGGCACTGGACGCCGGTCGGGGCAGCCCGGACATTTTCATGATGGACTCGGGATGGACGATCCCGTTCATCGTGCGTGGCCAGCTCGTCAATCTGAGCGAGAACCTCAGCTCGGAGACGCTCGATTACGTCAACAGCGACTACCTCGACGCGTCGGTCCAGACGGCGACCAACCCGGAGTCGGGTGATCTCTTCGGGTTGCCGCTGTTCCCGGACTACCCGGTCATGCACTACCGGAAGGACCTCGTCGAGGATGCCGGCTACGACCCCGAGGGCGAGAACTGGGCGACCGAACCGATGACCTGGAGCGAGTTTGCGGAGGTGGCGGCCGACGTCTGGGACCAGAACGACGACCTCGATTACGGGTTTACCACGCAGGGCGACAACTACGTGGGAACGGCCTGCTGTACGTTCAACGAGATGATGACCTCGATGGGCGGTGCGTACTTCGGGGACCACGAGAACCTCTTCGGGCCGGTCGGCGACCGGCCGATCACTGTCAACGAACAGCCCGTGATCGATACGATCCGGATGATGCGGTCGTTCATGGAGGGTCCCGACGCCGAGAACGCCCACCCCGATTTCCCCCAGATTACCACCACGGACGTCATCGAGTTCACCGAGGAACCATCGCGGGAACCCTTCACGGGCGGGAACGCGGCGTTCATGCGCAACTGGCCCTACGCGATCACGATCAACCTCGGCGAGGACGCCGCCTTCGACCCCAGCGACTACGACGTGATGCCGATGCCCTTCGGCGTCCCGGAGGGCGAGGGCAGCTACGAGGGAACTGGCGACACCAACCACGCGCTGGGCGGGTGGCACCTCACGGTCAACCCGAACAGCCAGAAGCAAGACCAGGCAGTCCAGGTGCTCGAGGCCTTTGCCAACCAGGACGGGATGGTCACCGTGATGGAGGAGCTGGGGAACCTGCCCCCGGACCCGTCGGTCAACGAGCAGGTCACCGAAGACCAGGTCGGCGGCATCGCCAACTTCCTCGACACACTGGCCGTTGCCGGTCAGAACACTGTCCCGCGGCCCGTGACGACGGTCTGGCCGGACGAATCGCCGCTCGTCTCGGACCAGATATCACAGGCCTACCAGAACAACAAGTCCCCCGAACAGGCGATGGCCGACCTGGAGGAGGAGCTCGCAAACGTCGAGGAGAGCGCCTAACGCGAGGGTCCTGACGTGTCAACAGACACCTCGGACAGGCGGTTACTCCTCCGGCCACTGCACTGGCTGGAGACCCAGTCAGAGGCGGTGTTCGCGTACATACTGCTGGCGCCAGCCTTCATCCTGCTCGCGGTAATCGCGTTCATCCCGCTGGTCCAGACGTTCCGGTTCTCGCTGCTCGCAGACGAGACGGCAGCAGCCAATCCGTTCGGGGAGTTCGTCGGCTTCGGGAACTACGCCGCGCTGTTGAGCGGCGAGGCGCTGGTGCCCCAGCAGTTCCTCGACCCGACCTTCGAGACGCCCCTGCTCCAGCAGGCGCTGTTCGTGACGCTGGCCTTCGCCATCCTCAGCGTGCTCTTCGAGACGCTGATCGGGTTCGGCCAGGCACTGGTCATCGACCAGGACTTCTACGGCCGCCGGTGGGTGCGCGTGGCGATCATCATCCCGTACGCGATCCCCATCGTCATCCAGGCGATGATCTTCTTCCTGATGTTCAACCCGACCGTCGGCTTCGCGTCGGATTTCATGCAGTCTATCGGCGTCTTCGGGCAGAACCCGCTGGCGACCCCAGGTGATTCGTTCATCATCGTGCTCGTCGCCGACATCTGGAAGACCGCCGCGTTCATGGCGCTGCTGATACTGGCGGGGCTCCAGAGCGTCGACCGGGGCCTCTACGACGTCGCCAAGGTGTCCGGGGCCTCGCCCTGGCAGCGGTTCAAGTATATCACGCTGCCCCTGGTCGCGCCGGCACTGCTGGTCGCGATGCTGTTCCGGACGATGGACGCGATGCGCATCTACGGGCTGATCGACGCCACCGCCGGGTGCCAGACGGTCCCGTCGATGAGCTGTCTCGTGATTACCGCGTTGCAGGAAACCCGCCGGTGGGCGACGGCCTCCTCGGTCGCGTTCCTGACGGCCATCGTCATCGCGCTGGTGGTACTCGTCTACATGTTCGGTCTGCGTGACACGGAGGCAGGTGTGACATGAGCGGCGAAGAGCAACACCCCGACCTGGAGGCACAGGCACAGACACAGGAGGAAGAGCCCGAACTCGACCGGGGGATCGTCGAGGCGTGGGCGGCGCGAGCGATCTCCAACCCCGACCGCGCCTACAAGGCTACCTTCTATCTGGCGACGATTTTCTTCCTCGTGACGACGCTGTTCCCCTTCTACTGGCTGTTCATGGTGGCACTCACGCCGCGTGGCGATCTCAGTAACGTCGGCGTTCTCACCCCCGGCGGCGCGATCAACCCGGGTGCGTTCGTCGACATCTTCACGACGCTGCCGTTCCACCGCTACATGTTCAACAGCTTCCTCATCGCGACGGTGGCGACGGTCATCGTGCTGTTCGTCGCGAGCCTCGCGGGCTACGTCTTCGGCCGCCTGCGGTTCCGCGGGCGGAACGCACTCTTGCTGTCGGTGCTGGTCACCTCCTTCTTCCCGCCGGCGGCCTTCTTCGTCCCGCTGAACCGGCTGTTCAACACCAACATCAACGCACTGCGGCCGATCCTCTCGGCCGGGTCGCTGTACAACACGCCCTACGCGATCTTCGTCCCGCTGTCGGCGCTCTACCTGCCGCTCTCTATCTTCATCCTGATGACGTTCTACTCGCAGATCCCCGACGGCCTGGAGGACGCCGCCCGCGTCGAGGGGACCACGAGGCTCGGTGCGCTGTTCCGGGTCATCGTCCCCCTGTCGGCCCCCGGCGTCGCGACCGCCGGCGTGCTCACTTTCATCACCGTCTACAACGAGTACTTCTTCTCGTCGCTGATGACCGACGGGCGCCCACAGAACTGGGCGCCCATGCTGGAGGGCGTGTTGCGGTTCCAGGGCGAGTTCGAGGTACTGTTCAACCTCATGGCGGCAGCGAGCATCGTCGCGGTGTTGCCGGTCGCGATACTGGTCATCGTCGCACAGGAAAAGATCGTCAGCGGACTGACCGCGGGAGCGGTCAAGGAGTAACACAATGGCATCAGTCACACTCGAAAGCGTCACGAAACGGTACGGAGAAGAGGTCGCGGTCGACGACCTGAACCTCGAGATCAATGACGGCGAGTTCGTCACCTTCGTCGGCCCCTCGGGGTGTGGGAAGTCGACCTCGATGGAGACGATTGCGGGGCTGACCATCCCCACCGAGGGGTCGGTCTTCATCGGTGGCGAGGAGGTCACCAACCTCCCGCCGAAAGACAGGGGCATCTCGATGGTCTTCCAGAACATCGCGCTGTTCCCGCACATGCCGGGAGCCCGAGGTGTTCCTGATGGACGAGCCGCTGGCGAACCTGGACGCCGAACTCCGGGTCCACATGCGCACCCAGTTGCAGCGCCTCCACCGGGAGCTGGACACGACCATCGTGTATGTCACCCACGACCAGGCCCAGGCGATGACGATGTCGGACCGCATCGCGGTCGTCAACGACGGCCACCTCATGCAGGTCGACCCGCCGCTGAAGTGTTACAACGAGCCCGACAATCTCTTCGTCGCCGGCTTCATCGGCTCGCCGGCGATGAACTTCGTCGAGGGGCAGGCCACCGAGGACGGGTTCGTCTCCACGTACATGGACACACCCTTCGATCCGGCCACCTACGGTATCGAGCCCGGCCAGGACCTGACGATGGGTATCCGGCCGGAGGACGTCTACCTCGAACGGGACACGAACCTGACCGAAGAGCCGAGCCGGGCCTACGACGCCCTGGTCGACGTCCTCGAGCCGATGGCCGACGAGGTCTTCGCCTACCTGCTGTTGGACGAGGATGTCGAGGCCAGCGCCGAGGGTCGTGGCGAGGGACAACTCCTCGTCAGCCTGGACCCCGATACCGTCATCGCCCCCGGCGACGAGATCGAAATCGTCATCGACCGGAGCGACGTCCACCTCTTCGACACCGACTCCGGGCAGGCGATCACACACGACATCCTCGAGTAACGGCGGTCCGACGCTGATCCGACTTTCGTCGCTTCTCTCACCGCAACCGGTAGACTACTGCCTCGTAGGGCCGCAACTCGACGCGTGAAGGATCCCCCGGTGGGTCGTCCCGGTTGCCCAGAACGACCTCCGTGCTCTCGGTCGGCAGTCCGTCCGGCGCCTCGAAGGTCGGCGTACCCTCGCCGAAGTTACAGAGAACGAGCAGGTCGTGGGCAGCACCATCGAGCGTGCGGTGGATGGCGTATATCTCCTCGTGGTCGGGCACCAGCAGATCGAAGTTACCGTAGACGAGCACGTCGTCATTCTCGCGGAGGGCGATCAGGTCCCGGTAGTATGCGAAGACCGACTGCTCGCCCGCACGGTCGGCGGCGACGTTGACCGTCTCGTAATCGTCGCCGATGGGTATCCAGGGCTCGCCGTCGGTGAAGCCGGCGTGCTCGCCCCCGTCCCACTGCATCGGCGTCCGGGCATTGTCGCGGCTGAACCGCTCGATGCCCGCCCGGACGTCGGCGAAGTCCGCCCCGGCCGCACACTCGCTTTGCCAGTAGTTGTGTGCCCAGACGTCCCAGAGCGCGTCGGGGTCCTCGAAGTCGACGTTGCTCATCCCGATCTCCTCGCCCTGGTAGACGAAGGGCGTTCCCCGGTGGCCATGCAGCCACGTCGCGAGCATCGTCGCCGACTCGTACCTGTATTCGGGATCGCCAAAGCGGGAGAGCCCGCGTGGCTGGTCGTGGTTGCTGTGGTACAGCGACACCCACGCACCCTCCTCAACGGCGCTCTGCCAGCGGGCCATGATCTCCTTGAGGTCGGACAGTGACCACTCGCGGGGGCTCCAGCGGTCGTCCCGGTCGAGTTCGACGTGCTCGAAGAAGATGGTCATGTCGAGCGCGTCGGACTGCCGGCCGGTCACGTCGACCGCCGTCTCGGGGTCGATGTCGGCACACTCGCCGACCGCGACGATATCGTCGGCCCGGTCGCCATAGCCCTCGCGGGCCAGCTCGTCGAAGTACTCGTGCATCCGGGGGCCGTTGACGAACTGCTCCGAGCCGGTCCGGCCCTCGCGGTCCGGGTCGCCGTCGGGGAATCCCTCGGCCTTCGAGATGAGGTTGATGACGTCCAGCCGGAAGCCGTCGATCCCGCGTTCGAGCCACCAGGAGACGACGTCGTAGAGTTCCCCCCTGACCTGTGGGTTCTCCCAGTTGAGGTCGGGCTGTTCGGGCGTGAACAGGTGGAGGTAGTACTCCCCGCGGTCCTCGTCGTAGGACCAGGCCGGCCCGCCGAAGTGGGCCTCCCAGTTGTTCGGGTACCCGTCCGCGGCCTCACGCCAGATGTAGTAGTCGGCGTACTCGCCCCCCTCGCGCCGCGACCGGCGGAACCACGTGTGCTGGTCGGAGGGGTGGTTCAAAACGAGGTCCATGACCAGCCTGATACCCCGGGCGTGCAGTTCCTCGAGGAGTCGCTCCCAGTCGGCCATGCTGCCGTACTGGGGGTCGATGGCGCGGTAGTCGGCGACGTCGTAGCCGTTGTCGACCTGCGGGGACTCGTAGACGGGGGTCAGCCAGACACAGTCGATCCCGAGGTCAGCGAGGTAGTCGACCTTCTCGACGACCCCCGGAATGTCGCCGATCCCGTCCCCGTCGCTGTCGTTGAAACTCCGGGGGTAGACCTGGTAGATTACCGCCTCCTTCCACCACTCGCGGCGGTCGGGTACAACAGGTGTGGTATCCGCGTTGTCCATACGCAACGCTCGCTCCGGGCGTACATAAGTGGTTCTCTCACCCCGGCCGAGTAGTATCACCACTCCTTGCACTCGGCACAGAGCAGTCCCGACTCGGAGTGCCAGCGCCGCCGGACCGTCCCACCACAGGAGGGACACTCGGTACCCCCAGGCGACCACTCGTAGGTCGCAGTCGCAGGGGCAACCGCCTCCCCCTCCGTGGCCCCCTCCTCACTCTCGACACCGCCCGCTTCGGTATCGCCCGCCGTCGCCTCTTCGTCGCCCGTCTCCCCGTCCCCGCTGTCGAGAAACTCGTCGAGGGAGGCGTCTTCCATACCTAATACGACAGGTAGGGTCGTCTTAGAGGTGACGGCTGGACAGGGGGATGGCGACGGTCCCCACCAGCACGTTCGGGACGATCGCTCCTATCGGAGATGTGCCACCACACGGCCGGGGGCTTTCTTGCCGATCTCAACGGGTGGGACAGAAACACAGACACCGACTCCCGAAGAGCTGCCGTGGACACGTACCGACACGGGAGGGAAGCACACAAGTGACCGGGAGCAAAAGCAGAGATATGTTCGTCCAGGAACTGTTCGAGAGCATACTCCGGTTGCCAGGCGAGTTCGCTGGCGTGGCCGCCCACGACCCGCTCTCGGCGGTCTTGCTCGCCGTCGGCGCGCTCATCGTCCTCGGGACGGTCGGGTTCGTCGGCTACCTTCTCCTCGGCGTCGTCGCGGAGTTGCTCACTCCGACGCCCGGCGGAGAGCCCCGCCAGCCAGGTCGATAGCCGCCGCGTCGGGCCCCAGCGGCGACGCCGCGACGACGCTGTCGGCTTCGGTCAGGATGTCCGCGACCCGCCCCTCGACCGTCCCGGGCGTGCCCGCGATACAGAACGCCTCCAGCATCGCGGGCGTCACGCGCTCGAAGGCCGTCGTGAACTCCCCCGCCGAGATGGCTTCCCCCACCGCCGCGGCGCGCTCGGGGTCGATGTCGTGGCGTTCGAGTACCGGGTCGGGCGCGCCCCCTGCGATGAACGCCACGGGCGGGCGCGCGGCCTCGCGGGCCGCCTCGCGGTCCTCGGCGACGGAGACGCTCGCGTAGACGGCGAAGTCGAACTCGCCGCGCTCGTCGGGCCGCTCGGCCAGCCCCTCGGCGACGCGCTCGCTCGCCCACGCGACGTCGCGGGGGTGGGCACCGTTGAACAGCACGCCGTCGGCGTACTTGGCGGCCATCCGCGTCATGTGCGGGCCCTGGGCACCGATGTATACGGGAATCGATCCGGCCTCGTAGTTGAGTGCGGCCCCGTCGGCCTGGAAGGTACCGTCGTGATCGACGGCCTCGCCAGCCCACAGGCGGCGTGCGACCTGCATCGTCTCCAGCACCCTGCGGAGGGGGCGGTTCCCCTCGTAGCCGAGGTTCGCGAGCGTCGAGCGGTCGCCGGCGCCGACGCCGAAGACACCCCGGCCGCCGGCGAACTCCTCGAGCGTGGCCATCCGCGAGGCCAGCGCCACCGGGTGGGTCTCGTAGGGGTTGGTGATGCCCGGTCCGAGACGGACCGACCCGGTCGCCTCGGCGATGGCAGCCAGCGCGACGAACTCGTCGCGGTTGTTGTAGTGGTGGCTGGCGAACACGGTATCGAAGCCAGCGGCCTCCGCGCGGGCCGCGCGGTCGGCCACCTCGGCGACGGGGTGTTCGGGCGTGAGTTCAATCCCCAGCATCCTCACCTCCGGCGGCGCTCGAGGCAGTCCCACTGCCCTCGTCAGGGCCGTCCCACGCCCGGAGTGCGGCCCGCACGAGGTCGTCCTCCTCGGCCCGGAACAGGTCGTCGCTGCCGGCGTGGTCGCCAAAATCCCACCCGCGGACGACAGCGACGGGTGTCCCGCCGGCCCCCTCGCCGGTCACGAGGTTCGCGGCGGCGGCGAGTTCGTCCACGACCGCCTGGACCGTCGCGCTCATCTCCCGGCCGTCCCGGTCGCGCTCGCCCCGCCAGTCCCGGGCCGCGGGCAGCCCAGCCCACCCGAGCGCGACGCCGCGCTGGCCGTACCGGAACGGTCGCCCCGAGGTGTCCGTGACGACAACGCGGGCGTCCAGTCGTTCGTGGAGACGCCGGGCGCTGGCGGCGGGGTCCTCGGGGAGCAAGAGCAGGTCCGCGTCGGGGACGTTCGAGTGGTCGATGCCCGCGTTGACCGTGACGTGGCCAAAGCGGGTGACCGCGAGCATGATGGGAAACTCCAGCAGGAGCTGTTCGCTCTCCTCGATGACCGCCTGGGCGAAGCGGGGGTCTTTCTCTTCGCCCGCCAGGTCGGCCACGCGGTCGGCGATCGATCGGGCGCGCTCGCCGGCCGGGAACTCCGACAGGTCGGCCTGGCGCCCCTCGGCCTTGGAGACGACGGTGCTCGCGACACAGACCACGTCCGCGGGTCGGGGGTCGACCCGGTCGGCGACCAGCGCGGCGAGGTCGTCGCCGGGCCGGACCTCCGGGAGCCCATCGACGGCGAAGACGTCCATACCGACACTTCGGCCCGCCGGTAAAAAGCGCGCCGCTGCCGGAAACGATAAAGCGTCGGCGCACGGCCCCAGGGACATGTTCGAGGAGTGGCACGCCAGGCCCATTCCCGGGGGCCCCGAGCGGGCCGTCACCGTGCCCGGCAAGCCCGCGGCGCTGGCGGGCGCCGATGGGGGGACCTACCGGACGTCGTTTACCGACCCCCGCGAGCCCGACGAGGACGTCGCAGTCGTCGTCCTGTGTGGTCTCTACGCCGGCGCCGAAATCGAGGTCTCGGCCGACCGCCTCGACGGCGACGGGCCCATCACGAGCGACGCCTACTTCGAGCCGGTTCGCGTGCCCATCCACCCCGACGCCGAGACCGACCTCACGGTGACCTGTCACGCGCCACAGGACCGCTTTGGCGGCCTCTACGACACCGACCGCGTGCCCGCGAGCGAGCGCGTACCCGGCATCTGGTGGGACGCCGTCGTCGAGACCCACCCGCTGCCCTACGTCGACCGCGTGCAGGTCAGCCCCGAGATGACCGACGAGGGGGCCGCCCTCCACGTCCGGACGACTGTGGTGACCGGCGGTCCCCTTGAGGACCGGATCACCTTCTCGCTGCGCCCGACCGGGGGTGGCGGCCGCCGGGCCAGCGCGATGATGAACCGCGAGACGGTCAGCGCCGACGGTCCGGGGCGGACGACCGTCCAGCACACCATCGACCTCCGGGACCCGTCGCCCTGGTGGCCCCGGGACCTGGGCGACCAGCACCGCTACACGCTGCGGGCGAAACTCGGGGACAGCGAGCGTTCGGTGACGACCGGCCTCTGCTCGGTCACGCGCGAGGGCGGGCGCCTCCGGATCAACGGCCAGCCCATGCCGGTCCGGGGGGTGAACCTCCTGACCGACGACCCCGCCGACGTGGAGCGCGCGGCCGACCTGCACGCGAACCTCGTGCGCGCGCCCGCTCACGTCCTCTCGCCGGCCGTCTACGAGGCCTGCGACGAGGCCGGACTCGTCGTCTGGCAGGGGCTCCCCCTGACCGGGCCCGGAGCCTTCGACGTCGACCGCGGGCATGACCTCGCGACACGGCTGGTCGACACCTACGGCCGCCATCCGAGTCTCGGGCCCATCGGTGTCCACGACGAACCGACTGACACCTTCGCCGACGGACTCGGCGACGGCTTCCTCGATAGACTGCGCCTGCGCTGGCGGGCCTGGCGGGTGGCCTACGACGGGTCGCCGGCCGAACGGGTCGCCGAGGCCCTGGGCGAGGAAACGCCGGTGGTGCCGGTCGTCGCCTGCCCGGGCGTCACCCACGACGCCGCGGCCTACTATCCGGGGTGGGACTACAGTTCGGCCGAGGATATCGAGGGGCTCCTCGACCGGTATCCCGCGGACCTGCTGGCGGCCTTCGGTGCCGGCGCGCTCGCCGAGGAAGGGAGCAGGGAGGCGGCGGGGTTCGACGCGACGAAACACGACGCGCGCGTCGACGGCGGCGTCGCAGCCTCGCAGGCCTACCAGGCAGACGTCCTCCGGACGATTGCGGAGACTGCCCGCCGCCGGGGGGCGGGTGTCGTCGCCACGGCCCTGCGGGACGCGGACGCTGCCGGGATGGGTGTCTACGCCGCCGACGGCACGCCCAAGGCGGCACGCGAGGAACTCGCGCGGGCGCTCCAGCCCGTCCAGGCGTTTCTGGTCGACCCCTCGCCGGGCGAGACCGCGGCCGTCGTCGTCAACGATGCCCCCGAGTCGCTGTCGGTGACCCTCTCCTGGGCGGCCGGCGACGCCGGCGGCGAGCGGGACCTGTCCGTCAAGGCACCTGCCGGCCGCCGAGACGGTGACGCTTCGGGTGTCGGTCGGCGACGCGACCGTCGAGAACACCTACGAACTGTGACCGGAAACGGCCGTGCCAGGCCGTGTGGGAGTCGGAAACAGGGGTCTGGTCGACCGGAATGTTTAAACCGCCATCGACAAAAGCTACGTGTACCAGAACGTTGCGGCGTTCGGGTAGTATCGTGAAACGCCCATGACAGGGAACCATTGTTATCGGCGTCAGCCGCCCGTCAGCGTGGCGACTACCCGACGCCCCAGCGGAGATGGCACCGAGGCACAACCATGGCAGACTCGATAGACGAATCAAAGAACGTAGCGATAACGGACGACCAACTGGAGAGCAACTCGAAGGGCGAACTCATCAAACTCGCCGGCAAGCTCCGGGATCGGCGCAACGAACTGAACCAGATGGCCAGCGAGCGCGCCTCCGAGCGCGACGAACTCAACGCCAAGACCCGCGAGAAGGTCGACGAAGCGCAGGAACACCGCGAGAAACGCGACGAACTCAACGAGAAAGTCCAGGAGCACAAGGAAAAGCGCAACGAACTCAACGCGAAGGCAAACGAACTCTTCGACGAGGTCGACCAGCTCAAAAACGACCTCAAACTCGACGAGGGCAAGTCCATCGAGGAACTCGAATCCGAGATCGAGGACCTGGAGTTCAAACAGCAAACCGAGGTGTTAAGCGCCGAGGACGAGCGCGAACTCATCGAGAAAATCGAGGAGAAACGCGAGAAACTCCAGGAGAAAAAGGAGAAACTCGACCACAACGACAACCTCGAAGAACTCAAAGAGGAAGCCGAGGAGGTGCGCGCCGAGGCCTCAAAACACCACCAGAAGGTCACCGAACTGGCCGACGAGGCCCAGAAACACCACAACAAGATGATCGAGGCCTACCGCGAGGCCGACGACATCCGCGACGAGGCCGACGAGATGCACGAGAAGTTCGTCGACGCCCAGGAGGCTGCCGACCGCCACCACGAGGACTTCGTTCGCGTCCAGAAGCGCCTGAGAGAACTCGACAAGAAGGAAGAGGAGACCGAGCGCCAGGAGCGCGAACAGGAAGAGGAGGCCGCCCGCGAGGAGGCCGAGGAGATCTACCAGAAGTTCAAGGAAGGCGAGACCCTCGACACCGAGGACCTGATGAAACTCCAGAAGGCGGGGCTGCTGTAGGACGTCTCTTTTTACTCTCGGAC
>PXSG01000118.1:13053-20003 GCA_003023485.1 Halobacteriales archaeon SW_10_68_16 | reverse complement strand
GAAGAGCGCCACTACGGGCCATCGCCGAAACCGTCAAGGACGAAGTGACGCGCCGCTGACTACCACTCGGCGAGGTGAACGCGATACGTGCCGCGTTCGACACCCTCGTCGTGGTAGACTACCGGTTCCTCAATCGCGGCCACTGTCCGGTCGTCGATAGCCGCCGCGGTGACCACGCCGTCGGAATCCAGCGTCGTGGCGTGTCCCTCACCGACGTCGAACAGTCGACACCCGTGCGTCTCGGGATCGCGCAGGCGGAAGTCCTGGGCGCAGGGAACCACCACAGTCCCCTCGTGGGCGTCGATCCCGCTCGCGAACCCGCCCACAGGGTCGGTCCATCGTCGCTCGCCGTCGGGGCTGTATCCGGAGGCGGTGTGGTCGTCGGGATGGGTGACGTCGGTTTCCCGTCCCTCCTCGGGAGACCGTCTCGTCCCCGACGTCGCGAGGCGTGGCCAGGTCGGCCCGCCAGCGCACATCGCCGCCCGGGTCAAGCGCGTACCCACAGTAGTCGCCGTGGCTCGTGACGACCGCACCATCGGGCAGGAGCGACACGTCGCCGACGCGGCGCTGACCCTCGGTTCCGGGGTCCCACGACCACCGCTCGCGTCCGTCGTCGGCGTCGAGGACGACCAGGCCGCGCTGGTGGTTACCCGGACACCGATTGTGAGCGACCGCCACCCGGCCGTCGTGGACGTCGAGGGCGATGGGCGAGGCGTCGGTCCGGTAGCGCCACGCCTCGGTCCTGTCGGCCTCGAAGGCGTAGACAACGCTCTCGAAATGGCGGCGCTCGCCCTCGGGACGGTCCTTCCGGCGCTCGTACCGGCGTGCAGCGGCGTACAGGCGGTCGCCGTCGCTCGCAAGGTCGACGACGAACGGCAGGAAGAATCGCGTGTCCTTCTGTGGGTCGCCGATGTCCCCAGAAGTCTCGTACCGCCAGCGGAGCGTCCCGTCGCTCTCGTAGACGCGAACGGCGCCTTCGGGGCCGCGCTCGCCGACCGCGATTCCGTCACGTCCGGCCGTCGCGGAGACGACGCTGCTGTCGCCGTCGGCCTCGGCCTGCCACTGCTCCGCCAGCGTGTCGTGGTCGAACGCTCGCAGGGTGCCGTCGGCGGTGCCGGCGACGACGAACTCCTCGGTCAGCGCGACGGCAGAGCGCCGGCCCTGGTGGCGCGACCCCGCCGGGGAGAGGGGGCCGAGGTCGGCGACGCGCCGGTCGAGTGTACTACTCATTGCCGCTCGGCTCACTCCTCGACCGTGAACAGTTCGTGCAGGAGGTCGTGGACCTCGCCGTAGCCCTCGATCAGGCCCTCGCCCTGTCGGGTGAGGGCTGCGACGTCGCGTTCGGCGTCCCGGACGGCCACCAGGCGACCCCGCAGGTAGTCGTACTCGTCGGTGTCGTGGTCCGTCTCGGCGACCTCCTCCTCCAGGTCGACCAGCGCCGCGTCGAGGTGGCGACCGATCTCCGCGAGCGTTTCTGCTTCGG
Source organism: Halobacteriales archaeon SW_10_68_16 (assembly GCA_003023485.1). Next base: position 18,520 of record PXSG01000118.1, on the reverse strand, counting down.
TCAGGGCCTCGATTGGCCCCGAGAGGTCATCGCCCAGTTCCGCCTCGGCGTGGTCGCGGACGCTCTCGTCTTCGGTTCCGAGGACGTTCATCAGTCCGAGTCGTAGCGCTTCGAGTTCTTCACAGGCCATGGGTGTGTGTCGTGTGTCGTGGTACGTGTGTGCGTCGGTTCGCTATGCGTACGATACGTTTTCGTGCCCCGTGGGATGTCGGCTCAGAGTGTCTGGTCGACCAGTTCCGAGACGATCCGACCCCTGTCGAGATGCGAGCAGACGATTTCCTCGGCGTCCTCTGGGTCGAGATCGCCGTACCAGACCCCGTCGGGGTAGACCGCGGCGATGGGGCCCTCGCCACACCGGCCGAGACACGACGACCGCGTGATGCGGGCCTCACACTCCTCGGAATCCCGCGCTGCCTGGCGGAGACGTTCGAGGACGGCGGGCGCGCCGTCGGCGGCGCAGGTCCGGTTGGTGCAGCCCGCGACGTGGTTCGCTGGCGCGTCGTGGACGTGCGGGTCGTCGTCGACGTCCTCGCGGTCGGCGTGGGTCTCCTGGTGGGTCAGCGCCCGCAACATCGCCCGCGCGCCGCCGACGTCCTCCTCGTAGCCGTCCAGTTCCACCTTGTACTTGCAGGTGTCACAGGACATCTCGACGCTGCCGGTCCGGGCCTCCTGCCAGCGGTCCGCGAGCACGTCCAGCAGCCGCGAGTCGGTCCCGAGCGGGTCGCCCGCTGCCGCGTCCACGTAGGGGTAGTCCTCATCGAAGGCCTCCGCTCCGTCGCGGATGCGCCCCGTCAGGACGCCGTCGCCCAGCATGTACGGGAGCACTACCACCGCGTCGGGGCGGTGTTTGGCCAGTCCGTGGAGCGTCTCGTCGAGTTTTGGGTCCGTCACGCCGATGAACGTCGCCTCGACGCGGTCGAACTCCCGCCCTTCGTAGAGGAGGCGCGCGAGCTTGTGGACGTCGGCGTTGGAATCGGGGTCGCTCGACCCGCGGCCACAGAGCGCGACCGCCACCTCGTCGTCCGCGCGGTCGACGCCGAGTTCGTCCGCCACTGCGGCGGCGCGGTCGTCCAGCAGGTCCAGGATGGCCGGGTGGACCCCGAGGTGCGCGCCGTTGTTGATGGTCAACGCGGGGTGCTCGGCGCGGGCCCCCTGGACCGCGAGGGGGACGTCGTTCTTGACGTGGCTCGCGGCAAACAGCGACAGCTGGACGACCGTGACCTCGGAGACGGCTCCTGCGAGGCCGGCGATAGCTTCGGGGATGGCCGGCGCAGCCAGCTCGAGGAAGGCCGCATCGACCGGCAGGCCGAGCCGCTCTTCGAGCGCGACGGCCAGCTCCCGGACCTGCTCGTTGGACCTCTCGCGGCGCGAGCCGTGCCCGACCAGCAGGATGGCCTCGTCGTCGAGCTGGCCGGCCATCGCGGTCGGCGCGGCGTCAGTCCCGCCCTCCGTGGGGTCGCTCCGGCTCATCGCTCGCCCGTCTCGGCCTGGTCGAGGCTCCGCCGGAGTTTGCGCCGCCGGGACGGCGAGAACAGCCCCGACGCCTCGCTGCCCTCGTAGAGCCAGGGCCCCACCTCGGGGACGGCGTCGTCCTCGAGGCCGAACCAGTAGCTCCCCGAGGACGTTTCGGCGATGTCGCCGACGGGTGCGTCGACCGGCAGGTCCGCGAGCAGTCCCTGGACCCGCTCCAGCAGTCGCCGGCGGTCGTGGACGAACGAGACGCCGGCGGTGCCGGCGGAGGACTTGAAACAGACGGTGCCACAGCCTTCCAGGAGGCCCCGCAGGAGCTGGCGGCGGTGGTCGTCGAAGACGCCGAGGCGGTAGCCGCCGGGGCCGTCGTCGAGCGGCAGGCCGAGCGACGCACTCGCGCGCTCGCCGACGCCGCCGACGACCTGGACGGTGTACTCGTCCTCGCGGCGCGTGACGGCGGTGTCGTGGGCGTACTCGCGCTCGCGGATGCGGTGGTCGACGCTCTCGGCGCCCGCGATAGACGCCAGCCGGCGGGCCGCGGTCTCGTCGCCCGTCCGGACGGTGACGCAGTCGGTCGCCACCTCGCCGTCGCCCACGACCCGGCCCCAGAAGTACGCCGTCTCCGGGTGTCGTGCGAGCAAATTACGGGGTGCGTGCGTCTCTACCGACATACTGCCTCCTCGCTTCGCTCGTCGGGGGTCTCCGCACCGCCTGCCCCATCGTCTACCACCTCGATGCTGATGGCCCCGGGCGGACAGGCCGCGGCGGCCTGGCGGGCCCGTTCCAGCCGGTCGTCGTCGAACTCCGCGACGACGCAATGTTCGCCCGTGCGGTAGGTCTCCGCGCTCGTGGTATCGAAATCCGCCAGCCCATCCTCGCTCTCGACGAACCGGTCGTCCCGCACCAGGCAGGCGAAGATGCCCTCGCAGGCGTCCGTGTCGATGGTGACCCGGTACATCAGTAGTCGTACTTGCTCTCGTAGCCCCGCGGGGTGACCATCCGGTCGTCCCACACGTAGGTGTCCTCCGTGCCGACGAGGATTGTCGTGGTCATGTCGATCAGGTCCGTCTCGCCCAACTCTTCGAGGTCGCCGAGTTCGACGATCTCCGTGGCCTCGTCCTCGCGGCCGGCGCCGTGGACGATGCCCACGGGCGTTTCCGGATCGCGGTGGTTCAGGAGTATCTCACAGCACTTCTGGAAGTTCTCGCGCCGTTTCCGGCTCCAGGGGTTGTAGATGGCGATGGTAAAGCCCTCGCCGGCGACCGCGTGGAGGCGCGATTCGATCTCGGGCATCGGCGTCAGGTGATCCGACAGCGACACCGAGACGGTGTCGTTGACCAGCGGTGCTCCGAGGCGTGCGGCACACGATTGCGCTGCGGGCACCCCGGGCACCACCTCGAAGTCGACCATCGAGGCCGTGGCGCCCTTCGATTCGAGGATCTCTAAGGCGAGGCCCGCCAGCGCGTAGACGTTCGGGTCGCCGCTGCCGACGATGCCGACGTCGTTGCCCGCCAGGGCCCGGTCGATGGCCTCCTCGGTCCGGGAGACCTCGCCACACATCGGCGTCGAGTAGATGTCCTCGGCGTCCTCGGTAATCTCGTCGGGAATGAGGTCGATGTAGGTCGTGTAGCCCACGATGTGCTCGACCTCTCCCAGGGCGGTCTGTGCCCGCTGGGTCATCCCCTCCGGTTGGCCGGGGCCGAGCCCCACGGCTACCAGCCGGCCGGGGTCGGCGTCGAAATCATCGACGGTCGAGCCGACCTCCTCCTCGTCGTCGCTCGAACTCGCGCCACACGTCGAGGAACTGCCGGTGTCCGTCGATTTCGAAGCGCCACACTTGGATTCGGTACTCGTGTCGGTGTCGGTGTCGGGGGTGGTGTCGGTGCTCATCAGAAGTCCTCCACGTCACGCCCGCCACGCGGGGTGACGAGAAAGTCGCGGTAGTCGTTTGCCCACTGTTCGGTCTCGTGGGTGCCCACGAGGATCGACGTGCCCATGCCGCCGACCTCGTCGTCGTGTTCGGTGGCCTCGCCCAGCGTCGTCAGCGTGAACGTCTCGCCCTCGAGGTTCCGGCCGGCGTCGCCGCGGCCGGCATCGTTGATGATGGCCACGGGTACGTCGTCGGCACGCTCCTCGCGCAGGACCTCGATGGCCCGCTCGTAGTCGCGCCAGCAGTTGTACAGGAAGACGACGAATCCCGAAATTGCGGCCGCCCGGAGCTTCTCCTCGATTTCCGACCAGCCACGCCACTTGTCCGACAGCGAAATCGTACAGAAGTCGTTCGACAGCGGGGCACCGAGGTTGGCGGCCCCGCCCAGCGCCGCGGTGACGCCGGGCACGATTTCGATGGGGACGTCGGTCGCTTCGTCCTCCCGTGCCATCACGAACATCAGGTCGGACTTCCCGTAGACGTTCGGGTCGCCGCCGGAGACGTGGGCGACGTCCTCGCCGTCGCGGACCCGCTCGAAGGCCTCGCGGGCGAGTTCGACCTGCCCTCGGCGGCCGTCCCGCCGTCGGCCGCCGCCCCGATTTCGGCGCTCTCTGGCGGGAGCGTGCCGTCACGCCGGAGGAACTCCTGGTAGAGGTTCGACGCGATGACACAGTCGGCGGTCTGGATGACGTCCTTCGCACGCTGGGTCATCCCGCCCGGCAGGCCGGGCCCGATGCCCACGACGTACAGCGTGCCGTACTCCTCGAGCGTAGTGCTGGCCGCCATCCTACCGCCCCACCGCCACGGTCACGGCCTCGTCGTAGCGTTCCTTCTCGACCAAGAGGTCGTGGTCGCGGCCCCCGGCGATGGCCGAGGCCTCCGCGATGCCCGGCCAGCCGATGAGTTCCTTCGAACGCGACGGCGTGGGGCCCTCGAACTCCTCTAGGGTCTCCTTCTCGAAGGAGACGACGCCGACTCCCAGCTGTTCGGCGGCCGCCAGCAACCCTGCTTCGTCTTCCTTCCGGGTGCCGGTGGCGACGAACTCGACGTCCCCGAGGTCGTAGTCGGTCCCCGCCAGGACCGACTCCCAGGCAGCGAGGAACTGCTCTTCCTTCGCGCCGGAGACGCTGGCGGTCCCGAGGACGACGCCGTCGTCGCTGTTGCGCTTGAGGACGGTCACGTCGTCGCCAACGAGGACCGCCCGCGGGCCGTCGAGGCGCGCGACCGGGCCGAGGTTCTCGTCCAGCACTGCGAGGTTGGTCGCGACCGTCGAGTCGCCGTTGACGACGTGGGTGTCGAGCGCCTTCGCGCGCTCCTCGACGCCCTGCTTGCCCGCCGCCTCGCTCGCGGTGGTCATCGCCGGGACGGCTCCCATCGTCGCGAGATCCCCTGCGACCTGGTTTGCGCCGTGGTGGCCCCCGGTGATGGGAATAGCCCAGGTCAGTTCCTCGTCGACGACACACACCGCGGGGTCGTCCCACTTGTCGTCGAGCAGCGGCGCGGTCTTGCGCATCGCGATGCCCGAGGCCATCAGGCCGACGAAGCAGTCGTACTCGCCCCAGTGTTCGGCGAAGACGTCGCCGTGGTACTCGATGATGTCGATGGTTTCGTAGCGGTCGCCGATGCCCGCCTTGATCTCCTCGGCGGTGTCCATCTTGCGCTCGAAGGAGATGATCGCGATCTCCTCCGCGACTTCTCCGTCCGAGTCGGGCGTCGAGCAGTGCCCGCCGCTGTCGCTGTCGTCGTTTCTGGTGTCCGTGGAGTCTGTACTGCCGTCTGTCGTGGTGTTGGTGTCGGTGCTCATTGTCAGTCGTCTGCCTCCTGGACGGCGTCGTCGGCACCGTCCGAATCCGGTCCGCGCGATGCCCAGCCGTCGTAGAGGTACGAGCGGTCGTAGCCCACCTCCCCGACGGCGTCGCCGATAATGACCAGCGCCGAGGCGCGATAGCCCGCCTCCTCGACGGCGTCACCGATGGTCGCGATGGTGCCCTCGATGACGTCCTCGTCGGGCCAGGAGGCGTGGTAGACCACCGTGACGGGCGTCTCGGGGTCGTGGCCCGCCTCCAG
>PXSG01000118.1:0-12815 GCA_003023485.1 Halobacteriales archaeon SW_10_68_16 | reverse complement strand
CGTCGCGCATCAGCGGGATCAGCTCTTCGAGGTCCTTGCCGATCGAGGAGACGGTCTCGGCGTCGTCGCAGTACGCGTCCAGGAGTTCGCTGTTGACGAGCGACCCCGCGTGGACGACGAGGTCGGCGGCCTCGCAGAGTTCCCGACCCGTGACCGTCAACAGTCCGGGGTCGCCCGGGCCGGCGCCGATGAAGGGGATGCCTTCGGGCGTATCGCCGGCGGTGAACCCATGCGGCCGGGTCCCCCGGCGCTCGGCGCTCGCGTCATCGATTGCTTCCTGCGGATCGGCGTCAGTTCCGGCCCTCTCGCCGTCGGTCACCACCAGTCACCTCCCTCCGGCGGGTCGTCGCCACTGAGGACGCTCTCCCAGCGTTCCAGTTCGGCGACCTCGCCGCCCTCGATCTGGCCGCCGTCGGTGGTTGCCCGCGGTGACCGCTCTTCCGCGGCGAACTTCGCGGTGGCGCGGGTATCGCGAGTGCCGGGCTTCTCGGCGTAGGCCAGCGTGTAGTAGTCCCGTTGTTCGATCTCCGCGGGGTCGTCGGTGACCACCGTCTCGCCCTGTTCCATGTAGAGACGCCGGCCGTACGTGACGTCGTAGCCCGCATCGACGAGTCCCTCGTGGGTCGCGGGCGCGTCGGTCACCTTGAACAGGATCATGCGATCCGGCCCGGTCGGCGAGTGACCGCCCGCGGCCTCCCTGAGGGCGAGGCTCGATCCCGAGGAGATTTCGACACCCAGCGCGGTGGCGAAAGCCGTCACTGCGCTCACGCCGGGGACGATCTCCAGGTCGACCTCGTCGTGGAACGCAGCCATCGTCCGCCGGAGGTGCCCGAACGTCGAGTAGACGTTGGGGTCACCGAGCGTGACGAACGCGACGTCGCCGTCGCGTGCCCGGGGCGCAACCTCGGCGGCGGCGTCCTTCCAGGCCCGGCGGAGTTTCTCCTCGTCGCGGGTCATCGGGAAGTCCAGGTCGCCGATCCGCTCTTCGGGGACGTACTCGGTGGCGACCGACCGGGAGAGACGGCCCGGCGAGTAGACGACGTCGGCCGATTCGAGGGTGCGCTTTCCACGGACCGTCACCAACTCCGCCTCGCCCGGACCGAGCCCGACACCGTACAGCGTCATTGCTGACCCCCGTCGGTCGCAACCTCGGGCGTCGCATCGTCGACGCCGCCCACGAGCATGTAGACGGGGTTCTCCGAATCGAAACTGGTCGCGCCAGCGAGTTCGTACCCGTGGCTGACCTGGAACTGCACCACCTCGTCGAGCAAGTCCCGGTCGCGGAAGGCCTCCGTCGCCGCGCCTGCGACCTCCAGCCGGGAGACGTTCATCACGACGCGGTCGACCCCTGTCGCGACGGCGTGGTCGAGGACGGCCTCGTAGTTCCGACTGCCCCCGAGGAAGAGCGCGTCGACGTCCTCCGGAAGTCCCTCGGGAGCTTCGGCGACCCGGACCTCCACGTCGGCGTGGTCTCCACGGTCGCTCCGTGTTGCTGGACTCCCGCCGTCGGTTGCTGCGGTCGTGCCTGACCGAAGCGCCACTCCATTGGCTGTGAGGTTCTTGACCGTCGTCTCGGCCCGGCCCGGCTTGCGTTCGAGCGCGGTCACCCGACCCGCCCGGCGTGCGGCCTCGATGGTCACCGCACCGGTACAGGAGCCGATCTCCGCGACGTGGTCGGCCGGACCGAGGTCGAGTTTCGACAGCGTCACCGCTCGCACCTCCGGCTTCGTCGGTCCTGCCTTCGCGTCGTGTGGCAGTCGCGTCCGTGCCATGCGAAATACAAGTACAGTATATCATAAAACAATTTTGGTTGTATTTGTGGTCGCGGACGGTTTCCCGTCACCACTCGCGCACGGATTCCCGTGGCTGTCAGAGGCCGCAGATCGCCCGAATATACTTCTATACGGCAGTTTTGTACGGGTCATTCGTGGGATGACTCCGGGACAGATCCGGGCATTTGCGATCCGGTATTCCCAACCTGGTCTGTCCGAGTATCCTATCTTGCTTTCTCTTGTGCAATTTTATTTTATCTCATTTGCCGGAGACTCCTGATTTCGGGCGTCACACGGATTCGAGGGCAAAAATACTTGAGTTATCGGCACACAGTAACGGTAATGCCCGAGAACGTGCAGACGGGAACGGAGTCGGGGGTGCTCCGGAGCAAGCGCGACGCGACGCGGTACCAGATCCTGGTGGGGATCGCGGAGCGCCAGCCGGCGGTCAGCCAGCAGGAGATCGCGGACGAGGTCGGCATCACCTCCCAGGCGGTGAGCAACTACCTGCAGGAACTGGTCAAGCAGGGCCACGTCGAGAAACACGGGCGCGGCCGCTACGAGGTCACGAAGGAGGGCGTCGACTGGCTGATGTCACAGACCGACGCCCTGCGCTCGTTTGTCGACCACGTCTCCGAGGACGTCATCGGACAGGTCGAGGTCGAGAGCGCGCTTGCGACCGCCCCGGTGAACGAGGGCGACCGCGTCTCGCTGACGATGCGCGACGGCTACCTCCGGGCGACGCCCGGCGACGCCGGATCGGCGACCGCTGTGGCAGTCACCGACGCCGAGGCGGACCGCGAGGTCGGCGTCACCGACTTCGAGGGCGTCGTCGGCTACGAACTCGGGACGGTGACGGTCGTCTCGGTCCCGACCGTCCGCAACGGCGGCAGCGCGACGGTCGACGCCGGCACGGTCGCGCGCCTCGCGGCCGACCACGATATCGTCGCCGTCAGCGGTACGGAGGCCGCCGCGGTCGCCTGGGAAGCCAATCTGAACCCCGACCTCCGGTTTGGGACCGCCGAGGGCGTCCGCGAGGCCGCCACCAAGGGCATGGACGTCCTCCTGCTCGTCGTCGCGGACGCGCTCTCGGCCCACACCGACAAGCTCCAGGACGGCTCCGTCACCTACGAGGTCGTCGATGCCTCCCCGGAGTGATACTGTCGGCTATAACTACGCGAAGATATTGGCCCCACGGGGGCTCGAAATTGCTCACGGGCTTATAGCCGACAGTATGCGCAGGTGCTGGATCCCGGAAACCGAGCACGCCGGGACTGTCTGGTCGTCTATCGTCGATGAGTCAACACTGCCTCGCTGCGTTCCGGTACACCGAAGTGAACGGAGCGCACACGCCCGACTATGGCCGACGACCACCACGAGGAGGAACGGCCGGCGTATGACCCGGGGTCGCCGACGCCGCCCGAGCGGGAACCGCCGCTTCGCAGTACGGCACCACAGAGCGATTACACCATGGGACAGGTCGTCTTCGGGTACGCGGTGTTGCTGATCGGGCTGGCGCTGACCTTCGGTGTGGCCGTCCTGTTCGCTTGAGGAGCCCGCTCCAGAAGGTACTTCTATCCGCTGGTGAAAGTGCGACCAATGAGCGCCGGCGTCGAGGTCAGCGTGGTCCTTCCCGCGTACAACGAGGAGGGGACGCTGGCCGACACCGTCGCGACCACGCTGGCGACGCTGGCGTCGTTTCTCCCCGAGGGTTCCTACGAGGTCATCGTCGCCGAGGACGGCTGTGAGGACCGGACGCCGGAAATTGCCGACGAACTCGCAGCCGAACACGATGCGGTCAGACACACCCACGCCGAGGAGCGACTGGGCAGGGGTGGGGCGCTGGAGCGCGCGTTCCGGGACGCCCGGGGCGGGACGCTCGTGTACTTCGACACCGACCTGGCGACGGACATGCGCCACCTCGAAGAACTGGTCGAGAGCGTCCGCTCGGGCGAGTACGATATGGCGACGGGCTCGCGGTGGCTCCCCGACAGCGAGGCCGACCGGCCGGCCAAGCGCGGGGTGCCGAGCCTCGGGTACAACAGGCTGGTGGGTCTGTTCCTGCGCTCGGACGTGCGGGATCACCAGTGTGGCTTCAAAGCCTTCGACCGGGATGTGCTGTTCGACGTCCTGGCTGACGTCGAGGACGAACACTGGTTCTGGGACACCGAAGTCCTGGTGCGCGCCCAGCGGGCGGGCTACCGCGTGCGGGAGTTCCCCGTCGACTGGACACCAAAGGGTGACTCGAAGGTCGACATCGTCCGGGACGTCTTCGGGATGGGCAGTCAGATCCTCCGGACGTGGTGGCAACTGTCGGTGAGCCCGCGGATTACGCGGCGGGTCAGCCTCGCGGCCGGCACGGGACTGGTCGTCCTCGCACTCCTGTTGATGACGGTCTATCTCGATCCCGCGGAGGTCCTCCGGCGGATGTCCGGGGCCGACGCTGGGCTGGTCGCTCTGAGTGCCCTCGTCTACCTCCTCTCGTGGCCGTTGCGCGGCCTGCGGTACCGGGCGATTCTCGGCGCCATCGGCTACCACGAACGGTGGGGCTTCCTGACGGGTGCGGTGTTCATCAGCCAGACCGGCAACCTCGTCTTCCCGGCACGCGCCGGCGACGCCGTCCGCGCATACGTCGTGAAGGCCCGCCGGGGAATTCCATACACCTCGGGGTTCGCGTCGCTGGCCGTCGAGCGCGTGTTCGACCTCCTGACCATCACGCTACTGGCGGGTGGTGTCCTGATCGGCCTCGTGCTCACGGGCTCGGTCGCCGACCTCCAGGCGGCACTGCTGGGCGGCGCTCTGGACGGCGAGGAGGCCACAAGCGGCCGGACAGCCATCGCCGTCGCTGCGGGGGTCGGACTCGCGGCGGTCCTCGCCGTCGCCGTCATCGTCGCCAGCGCGCGCTCGGAGCGCAACTACGTCAGGGGAGCCGTCGGCCGGCTGAGTTCCGACGCCTACGCGGACTACGTGGCCGGCAAGCTCGAAGGGTTCGCCGGGGACGTCCAGACGGTCGCCCGCGACGGGTCGGCCTTCGCGCGGGTCGGCGCCGCGAGCCTCCTCATCTGGTCGCTCGACGCCGCCACCGCCATCGTCGTCCTGCTGGCCTTCGACGTCGGTCTCCCGGTCCCGGCACTGCTCGCGGTCGGCTTCTTCGCCGTCAGCGTCGGCAACCTCGCGAAGGTGCTCCCGCTCTCCCCGGGTGGCATCGGGCTCTACGAGGGGGCGTTCACCCTGCTGGTAGTGGCGCTGACCCCCATCGGGGCCGTGGCGGCGCTGTCGGCCGCCATCGTCGACCACGCGGTCAAGAACGCCGTCACGGTGGCCGGCGGCCTCGTCTCGATGGCCTGGCTGAACGTCTCGCTGACCACTGCCGTCGAACGGAGCCGCGACGTCGATGCCGAACCACACGAGTGACGCCTCCGGTGGGGCTGGCATGGGACACCAGGCCGTATTTGAATACCCCGTAAACGATAATGAAAAATCGGCGCCTCGCGGCGTCAGACGCCAGTCACACACACAGATAGCAAAAAATTTAAGTAGTAATCGAACCATTTATATATCAGCGAACGAACCCCGGGAATTTTACAGGTGACTCCTGCCCGGTTACCCTCCAGTCCGACAATGAGCGACTCAAACACACGAACCCGTACCGCAACGCGGGAACGGACCGACGAACAGGAAGACGCGACGGCCAGACACGCGTGCCCGGAGTGTGGCGGTCGACTCCTCACCGACGACGAACACGGCGAGACAGTCTGCGAGGACTGTGGCCTCGTCGTCGAAGAGGGGTCGGTCGACCGCGGCCCCGAGTGGCGTGCCTTCGACGCCCGCGAGAAAGACGAGAAATCCAGAGTGGGGGCCCCGACGACGAACATGATGCACGACAAGGGCCTCTCGACGAACATCGACTGGCGCGACAAGGACGCCTACGGCAACGCCCTGGGCGCCAAGCAGCGCAAGAAGATGCAGCGCCTGCGCAAGTGGAACGAGCGGTTCAGGACGCGGGACTCCAAAGAGCGCAACCTCAAGCAGGCGCTGGGCGAGATCGACCGCATGGCCTCCGCGCTCGGGCTCCCCGAGAACGTCCGCGAGACGGCCTCGGTCATCTACCGGCGTGCGCTCGACGAGAACCTCCTGCCCGGTCGCTCCATCGAGGGCGTCTCCACGGCGGCGGTCTACGCCGCGGCCCGCCAGGCCGGCGTTCCGCGCTCGCTCGACGAGATTACCGACGTCTCCCGCGTCGAGAAAAGCGAGATCGCACGCACCTACCGCTACGTCGTGCGCGAACTCGGCCTCGAAGTCAAGCCGGCCGACCCCGAGAGCTACGTGCCCCGGTTCGTCTCGGACCTGGAACTCTCCGAGGAGTCCGAACGACGGGCGCGCCAGCTCCTCGCGAACGCCAAAGAGCAAGGCGTCCACTCCGGGAAGTCCCCCGTTGGACTCGCCGCCGCGGCGGTGTACGCGGCCGCGCTCCTCACCAACGAGAAGACCACGCAGGCGGCAGTCAGCGAGGTCGCCGACATCTCCGAGGTGACGATCCGCAACCGCTACCACGAACTCCTCGAGGCCGAGCAGGACATCCCCGTCGCCTGACCAGGTAGGTTTTTGTCCCGGCCGGCGATAGCGAATCCATGAACTTCGAGTCGTTCGTCCTCGCGGCGGCGACGGCCGACCTCGAGGACGAACCGGCCGCCCGCGAGCACGCCGACGCCGTCGAGTTGCGGATGGACCTCGCCGCTGACCCGCTGGCACCCCTCGACGCCTACGACGGGGAGTTGCCGCTGCTCGTGACCAACCGCGTCGAGTGGGAGGGTGGCGAGGCACCCGACAGTCAGGAGCGCCTCGACACGCTGGAGACCGCACTCGAACACCCCGAGGTCGAGGCAGTGGACGTCGAACTCGACGCCGAACGCCCACCCAAGAACGGATGGAGTCGCTGCTCGCGATGGCCGCCGACCGCGGGGACGTGGGGAAACTCGCCGTCACCGCCGAGTCGCCCGGCGACGTGCTGGCCCTGCTGGCCGCGACCTGGTCGGAGACGGAGAACGGTTCCCGGGTCGCGACGATGGCGATGGGCGAGGCCGGCCGCCACTCCCGGGCCGTGGCCCCGCTCTATGGCTCCCGGATCGGGTACGCCCCGGTCGACCCTGCCGAGGCGACCGCACCGGGACAGTTCGACCTCGCGACGCTCACCGAACTGATCGAACGCCTCGACTCGGGACCGCCGGAGACGTCGGATCAGCGCGGAGAACGGGACACAACATTTTAGACGGCAGGCGAACGCACGTAGGACCGTGAACCTCGGGCCCACCGGCGAGACGCGACGGAAACGGCCCTGGCTAGCGGTGCTCCTGGCTATCGTCTACCCCGGGCTGGGACACGTCTATCTCCGTCAGTGGGGGCGGGCACTGCTGTGGTTCGGACTGATCATCGCCTCGACGATGTTCCTGATCCCGGACGGTGCGGCCCCCTCTGGGCTGTCGGTCGAGTCGATCGTGGCCTCGGCCGAGGCCATCCCGGCCGAGGTGAGCCTGCTCATCCTCGTGCTGTCGATGCTGAGCGTCCTCGACGCCTACTGGCTGGCCAACCGCGCTAACGAGATGGCCGACCCCGTTGACGAACACGGGAGCGTCCAGGCCGAGGACTGCCCACACTGTGGGAAGGAACTCGACGAGGATCTGGATTTCTGCCCGTGGTGTACCGAGCGCCTCGTCGAACCGGACGAGGACGACGAACCGACCGCGGGATAGGTCACTTCTCGATGATGCTCTCCTCGACGGCCTCGCCGAAGTGGCGTGCGGTCTCCTCGTAGTAGAGGAGGATCTCGTCGCCAGCCTCGAGGTCGGTCACGGCGGTTCGGCCGCCCTCGCGGGTGTGGACCTTGATCGTCTCGGCGTTCTGAAGGAGCGTCTCGACGCGGTCGCCGCCCTCGGTCTCTGCCTGGATCCGGAACATCGGCCGTTTCTCGATCTTCGCGCGACCGACCACCGCCTCGCGGGTGTTGCCCGCGGTGTCGACGACCTGGACTTCGGTCCCGCTGCCGGCTTCGGAGAGGTACTTCGTCTCGCCGCCGGGCACCCGGACGTAGGCGTGGACGGCGCCGGCGTTCACCCGGAAGGGCCGGGAGGCGACGTAGGGTGACTCGGCGGTCTCGGCGTGGACGAAAAAGAGTCCCCGCGAGAGCGACCCGACGAGCATCCCCTCGTCGTGGTCCATCATGTTGCCGGTGTCGATGCAGACGCGGTCGGCGCTGCCGGTCCGCTCGATGGCCGTGACCTCGGCGTACTCCAAATCGAGCGTCTCGCGGTCGACGGCGTCCCGGATTTCGACGGTCTCGCGGATCTCGTCGGGGTCGTCCGTATCGAGGAGGACCGCGTCGGCCCCGAGTTCGAGCGTCTCGTAGGCGGTCTGTGCCTCCTCGGCCGAGCGGACGCCCGCCACGAGCGTCGTCTCGTCGCCGATGCGGGCGATGAGGTTCTCCAGCGGGATGATCTGCCAGTCCTCGGCGACGACGATGGTGTACTCGGCCTCGCGTGCCACCTCGGCGGCGAACTCCTCGTAGCTCTCGTCGCGGATGCGGACGTACCCGCCCATCGGCGTCTCGCCGTCGCTCCGGAGCGCCGAGAGGTCGGCAGACCCCGAGTAGTCGGAGGGCAGGGAGACGGTGCCGTCGCCCTCGCCGTCCTTCCCGACGACGGTGGCGTCGGCCTCGGGGCCCTCGCGTTCGGCCTCCATGACGTGGACGTCGTCGCCGGCGAAGGCGGCAACGTTGACGACACCGAGTTCGCGGACGCGCTCGATGTCGGCCTCGTCGACGAGCACCCAGTCGACGCCGGCCTCGAGTCCGGCCGTGATGCGGCGCTTCCGGTCCTCCCAGTCGCCGACCTCGTCGTCGGCCTTGAGCCACACGGCGCGTGTCATGTGGGGACGCTCGCGGCCGCGTGGCTTGAACGTGGCGGATTGCCGGTCACTCCAGGCGCTCCAAGGCTTCGCTGACGACCGCGTCCGGACTCGCGTAGCCCCTGGTCGCCGCGTAGGCATCGAGTTCGGCGAGGAGAGGTGCAGGCAGGTCGACCTCGACGGCGACACGCTCCCTGTCGGAGTGCATATGTCGGAGCGAGGACCCTGTTCGGCATAAGTCTGGTGTGGCTGTCGGACGCGCGACTGACGCCCGGGAACGTTTTGCCGGTGGGGGCCGTCCGACCGAGTGTGCCAGCCATTCCCGAAGACGCGCGCCATCTGGTGGACCGCCCGACGTTCGCACACGTCGCGACGCTGCTCCCGGACGGGATGCCCCACGTGACGCCGACGAACACATCGACGCCCTCGCCAGGAAGTACATGGACGTCGAGGCGTACCCCTACCGGGACTCCGACCCAGGCCCGCGGGTCATCCTCCGCATCCGTCCCGACCACGTCACGACCGGCTGATAGCCCCCCATCGCTGATTGGACGCAGTCGGTCGCTAAAACGACTCTTTACGTTTCGGATAGCCTGATTACAGTCACCGTCGTAGTGGCTGCCGAGATGGGCGGGATCTTCCCCCTGCGAGAGACGGTCAGTCTCGGCGAGGACCGCGACCCGCGGTTGATCGAACTCGACGAGGACGTCGCCGACGAGGTGTTCGACGCGCTCTCCTCGCGGACGACACGGACCATCTTCGCCGAACTCCACGCCAGCCCCCAGACCGCCTCCGACCTCGCGGAGGTCACCGACACCTCCGTCCAGAACGCCCAGTACCACCTCGAAAAGCTGGTCGCGGCCGACCTCGTCGAGGTGGTGGACACCTGGTACTCCGAGCGGGGCACCGAGATGAAGGTGTACGCTCCGACGGACGAGGCGCTCGTCCTCTTGGCGGGTGAGGACACCGAGGGCGCTTTGCGCTCGCTACTCAAGCGGGTCGTCGGCGTCCTCGCTGTCCTGCTGCCCGGCAGCGCCGTCGTCGCAATCCTCGCGGACCGCCTGACTGCCCCCGACTCCGCACAGTCGTTCCAGAGCGCGGGCGAGAGCGCGGGTGCAGGCGCCGGTACTGAAACCGCCGAAACCGAGGAGGAGGCGGCACCGCGGGAGTCGAGCGAGGAGGGGGCCGCGGAGATAGCGGGATGGCGGAGACGCCCGACGCAGAACAGATGGACGCCGAAAACGCGACCCTGCGCGGCAACGAGACGAACGGGACCGGGAGCAATGAGACGGCCGACACTATTGCGACACCGGAAGCCACCGAGGGGGCCGTCGACACCGCGACCGGGACGACGCCGACAGGGATGACTCCGACGCCGGATCCCGAGGCGGCCGATGTCGCCGTCGCCGCGGCGGGTGGGCTGGACCCCGCGCTCGTCGCCGGCCTGTCCTTCTTTTTCGGGGGTGCGTTCGTCCTCGCCTTGCTCGCCGTGGCGTGGTACTGGAGTGTGCGGGGATGAGACGGTCGGGGTAGACTCCTGGAATCACAACGGTTAGGTGAGGGTCCCCCGACGTGGCGAGTACGTGGCTGCAAATGGAGAAGGCGCTGTGGTACCTGATCGCCGGCACACGGGGCGGTGAGAACCGCGCCCGCATCGTCAGGCACCTGCTGGAGCGCCCGCGCAACCCCAACCAGCTCGCGGAGGAACTGGACCTCGACTACAACACCATCAAACACCACCTTGACATGCTCGAAGAACACGACGTGGTCGAACCGAGCGGCGACGACTACGGGGCCTTGTACTTCGTCACCGACCGGTTCGAACACCACAGGGAGACCTTCGAGGAGATAACCGAACACCTCGAGTGACCATGGCGATGAGCACCCAACTGCTGGCCGCCGGCGGCCTGTCGCTACTCAACGCCGCCCTGCTGGCCGTCCTCACGGTCATCTGGGTCCGGAACTACCGCACCTTCCGGACGCCGCTCGTCCTCGGCCTGGTCGCCTTCGCCGTCGTCCTGCTCGTCGAGAACCTCGTCGCCGTCTACTTCTCGTTCAGTATGAACATGCTCTACGCCGCCACGCCCGCGGTGCATACGGTCGTGGCCGTCCTCCGCGTCCTCCAGTTCGTCGCCATCGCCATCCTGCTGTACGTGACCTGGAAGTAGACGTCCCGGGTTGCCCCGGGGAACGAACAACTATCAGAAACTGCTGGAGCTGGATGGCGAGTTATGAATTTCAGACCTCGACCGCGAGCCCCGACCGCTCGACGGCCTCGCTGGCGCCCGCGTCGTCGTGGACCACCGCTGCGACGGCCGCCGCGATGGCGCCGGGGTCGTCGTGCTGGAAAATCGAGCGCCCCATCGAGACGCCCGCGGCGCCAGCGTCCATCGCGCCACGGACCATCGCCAGCGTCTCCCCGTCGGTACCCTTGCTCCCGCCGGCGATGACGACCGGCAGGCGCGTCGACTCGACGACACGCTCGAAGGTCTCGGGCGTCCCCGAGTAGGCGGTCTTGATGAGGTCCGCGCCCAGTTCCTCGCCGAGCCGGGCGGCGTGACCCAGGTCTTCCGCGAAGGCCTCGGGGTCGTCGTCGCGGACGTCGTGGCCCCGCGCGTAGGTCATCGCCAGGGTGGGCATCCCCAGGCGGTCGGCCGCGCTGGTCACCTCGCTCAACTGGGTGATCTGGTCGGGTTCGTACTCGCTGCCGACGTTGATGTGGAAGGAGACGGCGTCGGCACCCGCCCGGACGGCGTCCTCGACGGTGCCCGTCGGGCGCTTGTCCATCTCGTCGGGGCCGATGTTCGTCGACCCGTTGAGGTGGACGATGTAGCCGGCGTCGTTCTTGCTGTCGTGGACGCGGGGGGCGATGCCCCGCTGGGTGAGGACGGCGTCCGCGCCGCCCGACGTGACGGCGTCGATGGTCGACTCGATGTCGGCCAGTCCCTTGACCGCGCCCATCGTGATGCCGTGGTCCATGGGGATGATGACGTGTCGCCCGCCTGTGCCGATGCGCTCGATGCGTGCCGCTTTCCCTGCTGTCATCGTGTGTGAGTGTGTGGCAAGTAGCGTTATGTTCGTTCCGATTACGACTCGGCGAACCACGAGGGTGGTATCAGTCGCTCTCCGCTTCGAGTTTCTCTGCGCCCCGGAGTGTACCCTCCTTTAGTTCGCGTGCCTTCGCTTCGAGTCGGTCCGCGACTGCCTCGCTGGGGTCGTCGTTCTCGTGGCCCTCTGCGACGATGTCCACCAGCGCGCTCCCGACGATGACCCCGTCGGCGCCCGCCCGGACGATGCGCTCGGCGTGGTCGCCAGTCTTGATACCGAAGCCGACGGCCTTGGGGACGTCCCAGTGAGCGATGCGGGCGAGCGACTCCTCGATCCGGCCGGAGACGTCCTCGCGGGCGCCCGTGGTTCCGAGGCGTGCCTGGACGTAGACGTACCCCGAGACCTGCTCGCGCATCCGCGCCAGGCGGTCCTCGGTGGTCGTCGGCGCCACGAGAAACACGAGGTCGAGTCCGAACTCGTCACAAGCTGCCCGGAGCGGCCCCGCCTCCTCGGCGGGCAGGTCCGGAATCACGAACCCCTCGATACCCTCGGTCGCCGCACGCTCAACGAACGGTCGGGGTCCATCCTCGCTCGCGTTTTCACCGCTCGCGCCCGAGGCGCTCGACGCCTCGCTGCCGTACTGGTAGACGAGATTGTAGTAGGTCATACAGACCAGCGGCACGTCGACGTCGAGCTCCGCGACGAACTCGAAGAACAGTTCGGGAGTCATCCCGGCCTCCAGCGCGCGGACGATGGCCTCCTGGATGGTCGTCCCCTCGGCGATGGGCTCCGAGAAGGGCAAGCCGAGTTCGATGACGTCGGCGCCGCCGCGGGCGAGGGCCTCGACGTAGGCGAGCGAGTCCTCGTATCTGGGGTCGCCCGCCGCGAGGTACGGGACGAAGGCCGGGCCGTCCGCGAAGGCCCGCTCCAGGCCCATCAGAGGCCACCCCCGATCTCCCGGAACAGGTCCATGTCGGCCGCCGCGTCGATGTCGCGCTCCCCGGTCTCCTCGACCACAGTTTCGAGGTCCTTGTCGCCCCGGCCGGAGACGTTCACGACGACGAACTCCCCCAGGTCGGACCGATGTTCCTCCAT
>PXSG01000117.1:8329-12463 GCA_003023485.1 Halobacteriales archaeon SW_10_68_16 | reverse complement strand
GTACTGGCTGATCCCGTCGTTGGTGCCGCCCGCAGTCAGGCTATCGGGAATACCACTGACGCCCTCCTGCCCACCGAGAACGCCGCCGCCACCGCCGCCACCGCCGCCACCACCGCCAACCTCGCTCGGCTCGACCACGTAGACAGTCATCGCGTCGGTTTCGCGCTTGCCGCTGTCGTCGATGACGACGGCAGTGATGGTGTGTGCACCTTCCTCCCCGAATGAGAAGTCGCGGGTGACAGTTTCGGCATCGCCACCGGCAGCGACGTGTTCGCGGTGAGAACCGTCGACGCGCCAGGTGACCGTCGAGAGGTCGTCGTCGCCGGCAGTCGCGTCGGCAGTATAGGACTGCGTGTCACCGACGAGGATGGCGGCGGGACCCGAGACCGCCACGCTCGGCGGCTGCGCCTCCTCGACGTGGACGTAGAGGGTATCCTCGCGCGTGGCGCCGTCGTCGTCGGTCACCTCGACAGTGGCGTTGTACTGGCCGGTCTGGTGGGGCACGAACTCCGTGCGCTCGCAGGTCGGACAGTCCGGGGTCAGATCGGTCCCGTTGGGCGCGGTGATCGTCCACTCGTAGCCCGTGACGTTCCCGTCGGGGTCAGTCGATCCGCCGGCGTCGAGGTAGACCGTCGTGTTCTCCTCGACGTGCTGGTCGAGGCCCGCGTCGGCGAGCGGTGCCGTGTTCGCACTGGCGACCCCCACACCCAGAACGGCGAGGGCGACCAGCATGAGTCCTGGCCGCATCGGTTTCGTACGCGTGGGTGACCCCCGCATCCCACTAAAAGTCTCGCATATATAGAATTAATTAAAATATTTTCCTGATGCGTAAGAACAAGGAAAAGCGCACAGCCAAACTGCTAAGAGGCGGGTGACCGAAGGAAGCGTATGGCCGAGTTCACCCTCCTGAAACTGCAGGTCGAGGACGCCTCCTTCACCGCCCACGCCCCGTTCAGCGGTGGCGGCGGGGAATCGGGCGACGACGGGGCGGACGGCGACGAGACGAGCGGAATCGAGAGTGACGCAGATGGGGACAGCACCAGCCGCAGTCTCCTCCCGCTGGTTGCCGGACTGGCGTTCCTCGTCATCGCGGCCCTGGTGGTCAAGAAACTCCGTGGCGGCGACGAGGAGGCGGGGTGAAAGACATATCCACCCGGGTGCCGTTGAGCGGGTAATGGGTCTGTACCGGAGTGTGCGGGCGGTGACAGGCGCGAGTGGCGACGGCGCTGTCGACTGGTCTGCGGTCGGGACCGCGGCGACCGCGGCGACCGATCCCGGCGATCTGGACGTCTCCGACGAGGAAAGCCAGGCGTTCGCCACCGACGTGCGCGACGCCCGCGACCGCGTCCGCTCGGTGACGGAGTTGGGCTTCGAGTTGCCCGGGCGGGTCGAGATCCAGCACCGCCACCACTGGATCGAGGCCAACGTCGACACGTTCCAGCGGGTGATGGCACCCCTGGAGGGTCGCGCGGAGTACATCCCCGGGGCCGCGCGCGTGCTCAACACGGGGTCGATGACCGTCGCGCTGTCCTTCCTCGCGAACAACGTCCTCGGGCAGTACGACCCGCTCCTGCTGGCCGAGGGCGACGACCACGCGCTGTACTTCGTCCGGCCGAACATCCGCCGGGTGGCCGCCCAGCTCGACGCGCCCTATCCGCGGTTCCGCCGGTGGATCGCGTTCCACGAGGTGACCCACGCCGCGGAGTTCGGCGCGGCACCGTGGCTCTCGGACCACCTCGAACGCACGGTGCGGGAGGCCATCGACAACCTCGCCGAGGGGTCGATCGACCGCGAGTCGCTGGGTGACCTCGACACCACCATGACCGCCGTCGAGGGGTACGCCGAACTCGTGATGGACCGGGCGTTCGACGAGGAGTACGCCGACCTGCGCCGGAAACTGGAGTCACGCCGCCGCGGCCGGGGCCCGCTCCAGCGGCTCATCCGGCGGCTGCTCGGCCTCGGGATGAAGCGCCGCCAGTACGAGCGCGGGAAGGCCTTCTTCGACGCCGTCGTCGACCGCGGCGGGATGGCCACCGCCGGGAGGGTCTGGGAGTCGCCCGAGACGCTGCCGACCGACGCGGAACTCGACGACCCCGGGGCGTGGCTGGCGCGGGTCGCCTGACCGTGGCCCGGGACTGACCGGCCGGCGCTGGCCGACGGCCGTCGGGGCCACTGTCCGCGCAACGACACGCATTTCCATCCGCTGGGGGAAGTGGGGGCATGGACCCCAAGCGGGAGGTGACGAGCGTCGACCTCGCGGCGCTCCCGGGCGAACTCGACCGGTACGCGGGCGCCCGTGTCGAGAAGGCCTACCTCTACCCCGAGGACATCCTCCGGCTCAAGTTCCGGGACTTCGACCGCGGGCGCGTAGAGGTGCTCGTCGACGTCGGCGAGACCAAGCACGTCCGCGTCGCCGACCCCGAGCACGTCCCGCCGGCGCCCGAGCGCCCGCCGAACTTCGCGATGATGCTGCGCAACCGCCTGGCGGGCGCGGACCTGGTCGACGTCTCGCAGTTCGCCTTCGACCGCATCCTCCAGTTGCGCTTCGAGCGCGAGGACGACAGCACCACCATCGTCGCGGAACTGTTCGGCGACGGGAACCTCGCGGTGCTGGACGGGACCGGCAGCGTCGTCGACTGCCTGGAGACGGTCCGTCTCAAATCGAGGACCGTCGCACCGGGCACCCAGTACGAGTTCCCCGACGCCCGGTTCGACCCCAGGGCGGCGGACTTCGAGGCTTTCGCCGCCCGGATGGACGACTCCGACACCGACGTCGTCCGGACGCTGGCGACGCGGCTGAACTTCGGCGGCCTCTGGGGGGAAGAACTGTGTACCCGCGCCGGCGTGTCCAAGACGCTGGACATCGACGAGGCCACCGAGGAGGACTACCGCGCGGTCTACGACGCCATCCAGACCCTCGATGACCGCCTGGCGAGCGTGGACCTCGACCCGCGGGTGTACTACGAGCGCGAGGAAGCGACGGCGGAAGGCCCGGACGCCGACGGCGCAGGCCGGCGCGTCGACGTCACGCCCGTCCCGATGGAGGAGTACGCATCGCTGCACTCGGACGTCTTCGAGACGTTCACCGGGGCGCTGGACGACTACTTCACCAACTTCGAGGCCGACCACGAGGCGGAGGCCGGCGGCCGGGACCGGCCGGACTTCGAGGCCGAGATCGAGAAACAGAAGCGCATCATCGAACAACAGGAGAGCGCCATCGAGGACTTCGAAGCGGAGGCCGAGCGCGTCCGCGAGGAGGCCGAGGCGCTGTACGCCAACTACGACCTCGTCGACGAGGTGCTCTCGACGGTCCGGAACGCCCGCGAGGATGGCATCCCCTGGGACGACATCGAGGCGCGCTTCGAGGAGGGGGCAAAGCGGGGCATCGCCGCCGCCGAAGCCGTCGAGGGCGTCGACGGCAGCGAGGGAACGGTCACGATGGACGTCGACGGCGACACAGTGACCCTCCGGGTGACCGACGGCGTCGAGAAGAACGCCGACCGCCTCTACAACGAGGCCAAACGCATCGAGGAGAAGAAGGCGGGCGCCCAGCAAGCCATCGCGGAGACGCGCGAACAGCTCGCGCAGGTCAGGGAGCGGCGCGACCAGTGGGACGCCGACGACGGGGACGCTGAGGCGGCAACCGACGAGGAGGGAGAGGAAGGGAAAGAGACGGACGTCGACTGGCTCTCACGCGCGTCGATTCCGATCCGGGCCGCCGAGCAGTGGTACGAGGGGTTCCGGTGGTTCCATACGAGCGACGGCTTTCTGGTCATCGGCGGGCGGAACGCCGACGAGAACGAGGAAATCGTCAAGAAGTATCTGGAACGGGGCGACCTGTTCTTCCACGCCCAGGCCCACGGCGGCCCGGCGACGGTCCTGAAGGCGACCGGTCCCAGCGAGTCCTACGACGAGGACCTCACCATTCCGGAGCGGTCCCGCGAGGAGGCCGCACAGTTCGCGGTCTCGTACTCCTCGGTCTGGAAGGACGGGAAGCTCGCCGGTGACGTCTACGCGGTCGGGGCCGACCAGGTCTCGAAGACACCCGAGAGCGGCGAGTACCTGGAGAAGGGCGGGTTCGCCATCCGCGGCGACCGCACCTACTACCGGAACGTCGCGGTCGGCGTCGCTGTC
>PXSG01000117.1:0-8294 GCA_003023485.1 Halobacteriales archaeon SW_10_68_16 | reverse complement strand
GCCGCCCGCGCCCATCGAAAATCGGGCCGAGACGACCATCGAGGTCGAACCGGGCAAGTTCGCACAGAACGACGTCGCCAAGCGCGCCTACCGCGAGTTCCGCGAGCGCTTTGCCGACGAGTCCTTCGTCCGGAAGGTCGCCAGCCCCGACCGCATCCAGGAGTTCCTCCCGCCGGGGACGAGTCGCATCGTCGAATAAAGGAATCCCTCAGAACGCGCCCTTGCCCAGCAGTTCCCGGGCGATGATGACTCACTCGTCGCCGTCCAGTTCGGCGCGCGTCGAGACGGAGGAGACGTCCGACCCCACGTCGGGTTCGCTGATGGCCGCCCCGATGCCGGGGTCGACGGCGAACAGTTCCTCGACGATCAGCGCCACCTCCAGCGTCGAGTAGCCCGCCGCCGTACTCGAGTGGGATGTTCGCGCCCGTGAGGCCCATCTCCGCGGCCTCCTCGAGGACCTCCCAGGGGTATCCACCCGGTCACGATTCGTTCAAGATCCGGTCGGCAGGAACGGGCCTGACATACCTTCGAACGCCCGCTCAGTCCACGTTGTCGTTGAGTGGACCGTGACCGGGTGGATAGCTCTCTTCGCGGTCGTGTTTCCCCGCGACGGGCGCGATCTCGTTCTCCGCGAACCGCCGGACTTCCTCCCGTATCTGTTCCTGTTCGGCGGACAGTCCGACGTCCATACGATTGCTACCCGTGACCCGTATGTAGGTTTTCTCGTCGCGGCGACCACCCGTCCACGCAGCTACCGACACGGACACCGACATCCACAAGCGCGGGGCCGCCGTACCTGCTGGCATGATCCGCAACCTCGCGGCGGCCCAGCAGGGATTCACCAGCAACGTCTTCCTCGTCGCCGGCGACCGGACGGTGCTAGTCGACGTCGGCAACGGCTTCGACGTCGTCGGTCACGCCCGCGAGCACGTCGACGCCCTCGACGCGGTCGTGCTCACCCACACCCACCCCGACCACGTCGGGACGCTCGACGCCGTCGAGAACGACCACCTCTGCTTCTATTCGCCGGCCGCCCGGACGCTGTTCGCCGGCGATCTCGTCTTCGCCAACGGCGGGTTCGGCCGGACAGATCTGGAGGAGGGCGACCGCGAGGCGCTGATCGAGAGCATCCAGCGCGTCCTCGAGACGGTCGACGAGAGCCTCGCGGCGTTGCACACCGGCCACGGCCCCAGCGTCACGACCGACCCCTACCGCGACGTCGAACTCGCGCTCCGGGCCGCCCGGATGCGCGCCTGAGAGGACCTGAGGGGAGCGAGACGGCACGACCCCGTATCCGTCTCCTTTTCAACTGACGGGCCGAAAACGAGGTATGGAACTGGTCCCGGACACGAGCGTCGTCGTCGACGGCCGCGTCAGCGAGCGGGTCGCCGACGGCGAGTTCGCGGGCGCGACCGTCGTCGTCCCGGAGGCCGTCGTGGGCGAACTCGAGAGCCAGGCTAACGACGGCCGCCAGACCGGCGGGGAGGGACTCGAGGAACTCCAGCGACCGCCGGCCCGACGCGGTCGAGAAACGCGAGGCCGGCGAGGGCGAGATCGACGCCATCATCCGGGACGTGGCGAGCGACCGCGGGGCGACGCTCGTGACCAGCGACGACGTCCAGGCGGCGGTCGCCCGCGCGAAGGGCCTCGACGTGATCGAAGTCGACCCCCGGACACGGGAGGTGGGACACATCGCCATCGAGGACTACTTCGATTCCGAGACGATGAGCGTCCACCTCAAGACGGGCGTGGTGCCGATGGCGAAACGGGGCTCGGTGGGCGAGATGCAATACGAGCGGATCGGCGAGACCGAACTCACTGAGGCCGAACTGGCCGAGTACGCCGTCGACATCGAGTCGGGGGCCCGGGACAGCCCCGACGGCTTCGTCGAACTGGACGAACCCGGCATGACCATCGTCCAGTTCCGGCAGTACCGCATCGCCATCGCGCGCCCGCCCTTCGCCGACGGCCTGGAGATCACCGCCGTCCGGCCCATCGTCAAGACCGACCTCGACGACTACGAGTACGCCGACGAACTCCGGTCGCGCCTGCTCGAACGCCAGCGTGGCGTCCTCATCTCGGGGTCGCCCGGCGCCGGCAAGACCACCTTCGCCCAGGCGGTCGCGGAGTTCCTCGTCGACTCGGGCTATGCGGTCAAGACCATGGAGAAACCCCGTGACCTGCAGGTCGACCCCGAGGTCACGCAGTACACGGCGCTGGGCGGCGAGATGGCCAAAACGGCGGACTCGCTGCTGATGGTCCGGCCCGACTACACCATCTACGACGAGGTCCGCAAGACCGACGACTTCGAGGTCTTCGCCGATATGCGCCTGGCCGGCGTCGGGATGGTCGGCGTCGTCCACGCCACCCGGGGCATCGACGCCCTCCAGCGACTCGTCGGCCGGGTCGAACTCGGTCTCATCCCGCAGGTCGTCGACACCGTCGTCTACATCGAGGCCGGCAGCGTCGAGACCGTCTACGACGTGACCACCGAAGTGAAGGTCCCCGAGGGGCTGATGGAGGAGGACCTCGCCCGACCCGTCATCGTCATCCGTGACTTCGAGACCGGCCAGCCTGCCTACGAAATCTACACCTTCAATCGGCAGGTCGTCACTGTTCCGCTGGGCGAGGAGGGCGGTCCCGGACGGCAGTCCGAGTCGGGCGTCGACCGCATCGCCAAGGGGGAAATCGAGCGGGAGATCCGCTCCATCGCGCGGGGCCACGTCGAGGTGGAACTGCGCGGGCCCGACCGCGCCGTCGTCTGGGTCGAGGAGTCCGACATCTCCGGGGTCATCGGCAAGGGCGGGGGCCGCATCAACGACGTCGAGAACCGCCTGGGCATCGACATCGACGTCCGGACCTTCGCCGAGCGACCCGGCGGGAAGGGCGGAGCGTCCGGACAGGGCGGTGGCGGCCCAGGCGACGCCACGGGCCGGATCGTCACGCCCGAGGTCACCGACAGGCACGTCGTCATCCCCATGGACGGCCACGCCGGCGACACCGTCGAGATCCAGGCCGACGGCGAGTACCTCTTCACCGCGACCGTCTCGCGGGGCGGCGAGATCCAGGTCTCGCGGGGCAGCGCCATCGCCGAGGAACTCGAATCCGCCATCGACCGCGGGCGGACGATTACCGTCGTGCCGTCCTGATCGGAGCGTGAATTCAACAGAGTGGGGAGGCAGAGATTATCGGAAAAGATTTGTAGTCTATTTTTCAAGGAGAGTTATGGAACCGGTTCAGATCGACGATGTCGTCGAACGACTTGACCAAGAGGATGAGTTGTTCGTCGAATTTCTTCGCCGTGAGTCGATGAGTTTGGAAGTCTATCGGTTGGAGGCCGGGGCGACTGATCCACAAGACCCCCATACAGAAGACGAGGTGTACTACATCGTCTCGGGCTCTGCGAAGATACGCATCGGAGAAGATGTTCATCCCGTCGAACCTGGCGACATCATCTTCGTCGAACGTGAAGTCGAGCACTATTTTTTTGATATCGAATCAGAACTCATCACGCTCATTTTCTTTGCTCCACCCTACGGCTCGTTAGCTGAGGATTGATTGACGGGGTCTTTTTCACCTGCTGCATGCGCGCGCTGCGTCTTGACGGTTCTTCTGGCAAATCGTTCCAGCGAGAAATCGGGTCGATATACCGCCTACTCGCCGGTCGCCGCTTCGATCTCGCTCACCGATGCCGGCGTCTTGAACGTTGTCCCGCCGTAGTGGGTGCGGGAGGCGTCGTACCCCGCCGCCCGGAGCGAATCGAGGAACTCCGCCATCGCCGTCGCCGGCCGGCCCCACCGCTTGCACAGCCGGTGCTGGTCGTAGTGTGTCGGGACTGCGAGTTCCCCTTCCAGGGTTGCCAGCAGATCCCGGGCCCGCTCGGCGGTCCCCATCTCCTCGCTCACCCCCTCGCGGACGGCTGCGACGAAGCCAGCGTCGTGGGTCGGCCCGAGCCACATCGGCCCCGCGGTCTGGATGCCGTGGCCGCAGTTGGGACACTCCGCGGGTGGGTCAGCGACGAGGTCGCGCTCGGTCTCGCGGCGCAGGCAGTGTTCGCAGTGATAGATGTGGCCGAGGGCGTCGATGGCCGCGTTGGCTGCGCTGGCACTCCCCTCGAGTTCGAGGTAGGTGCGGACGTAGTGCTTGGTCGCGTGGGTCAGGATGGGTGTGGCCGCAACGTCGTACCGTGCTGCGGTCCGGACCAGCGCCGAGAGGAGGACCCGTACCCCCATCTCGGCGTGGTACTCGGTGTTGCGCGGGACCGTGCTGTACCGGCGGACGCCACTCTCGAAGTGGGCGCCACACAGCGGCGCCGTGTCGGTCGCGGTCACACAGAGCAGGTCCCGGGTACCCTGGATGGCGGCGTCGGCGAAGGGAACCGGCGAGCCGAAGGGGTCGACGTCGACGACGTCGAAGTAATCCTCGTGGAGGACGGCGTTGGCGTCCCGTTCCAGCACCCGCCCCTCGAGGCCGTTGCGCGCGAGGTTGTCCTCACAGAGCGCGGCCGCGTCGGGGTCGGTGTCACAGCAGGTCACCTGCCAGCCCTCGGCGGCGGCGCGCACGCCACGGATGCCCGTCGCGGCCGTGGCGTCGCAGTAGCTTTCGGCCCGCGGCTCGCGGTCGGCGCAGGCGCGCAACACAGCCACCGTGACGTCGCGGTTCAGCTCCTGGACCGGGTTGTAGAACACGTCCTCGCCGACGCCCGCCTCGGCCTGCTCGGGCGCCTCGATCTCGACCGCGCCTTCGCGGACGCGCATACCGCCCGGTGTGGCGCCGAGCGCGAAAAGGGATGCGTTCTCCGCGACCGAGGCCAGCGACTCAAGTGGATCCACCGCCAGAGCTATGGTGGCGTTGTGACTACGGCCGCTATGGACATCGAGACCGACTTCTCCGGACCGGCGGTCATCGCCCTCGTCGGGGCCGTCCTCGCCGGCGTCGGTGCGGTCGTGCCGTGGGTGACTGCGGCCATCGACATCGGCCCCGTGGGGTCGACGGTCGTCGTCGGGGGCCTCGACGCCGCTGGCCCCCTCACGCTGGTGCTTGCTGCCATCGCCGCGCTGGTCGTGCTGACGCCGGGTTTCGGCCGGGACGGCCCGGTCGCGACCGGCATCGTCGGGGTCGCCATCGTCGTCGTCGGGTCGCGTGGCTTCCTCGCGGTTCCCGGGTTCGCCGCGCCGGGCGTGGGGCTCTATCTGACGATCGGCGGCGGCATCGTGCTTGCCATCGGCGGCCTGCTCGACTACGTGGCACGGGCCGACCCGGGGTCGTCCACACCCGGGTAGGTCACCGCCGCGGCGACAGTCCCTCCACGCGCTGATCCACGCGACGAACCGCTCCATGGACGCGTCCATCTCGACTGCGAGAGAGAGCCAGGAGTAGGATTTGAAGGTGATTATATAAAAGACATTCAAGGCCAGCCACAAAGATTAATGTGCTAGCTCACGTCATGTGAATATGGCGAACCCCGAGACGCAGTTGGAAAATCTCAGGGACCGTATCGAAGAAAACGACGAGATATCTGCCGACGACCGCGAAGCGTTGGAAGAGTTCGATAAGGAATTGGTTTTGCGGAGTAAGGAGTACTCGACATATCGGCACCTCAAACTTCTCAGACACGTAACGATAATCGCTGAGAACGTGGGCGGACTCAACGACGCTCTGATTGACCGCAAGGCCGTCAAGGATATCGTCGCCTGGATTCATCGCACCTATGAAAACGAAGAAACCAACCAGGACTATCGCGTGGCGCTGAAGGTGTTCGGTCGGAAAGTCACCGATGACGGCGTGGCGAACGACCCTGAGCAACCGCCGGTTTCGATGTACTGGGTTTCTTCCACGAAAAGTGAAAACTACGACGCATCACCGGATAAGCGCGATATGCTGGAGTGGGAAGACATCATGGCGATGGTCGAGGAAGCACAGAACAAGCGGGATGCAGCGGCTATCACACTCCAGTTCGACGCGGGGCTCCGAGGATTCGAATTCGAGGACCTGACGAGACGGGATATCGAAGACACCCCAAACGGATTGCGAGTTCACGCATCTGGGAAGACTGGGAGCAGGACCGCCCTGTTGATACCCAGCGTCCCGTACATTCAAGAGTGGCTCGAAGAACATCCTGCTCCCAACGACCCCGATGCCCCCCTGTGGTGTAAACTTGACAGCCCCGAAAGACTGAGCTATCGGATGATATCTCAAATGTTCAAAAAACCGGGTCAGCGGGCTGATATCGACAAACCGCTCAACATCACGAACTTCCGGAAATCGTCTGCCAGCTTCTATGCAGGTGAACTGACCCAGCCATATCTAGAAAAACGCTACGGGTGGGTCAAACAATCCGATGCGGCAGCCCGATATATTGCAATTTTCTCAGACGATGTTGAAAAAGAGATACTGAAAATTCACGGTATCGAAACGGAGGAAGAAACGGAAGACATTGCGCCTGTGGAATGCTATCGCTGCACGAAATTAAACACGAGAGAGGCGCGCTTCTGCTCCCGTTGCGGGCAAGTGATACAACCAGAAGCTATGGAAGACATCATGAGAATAGACGGGTCGGTGAAAGACGGCTATCAAGCGGCTGACGACATGGAAGACGTGGAGAAAATACATCAACTTGACTCGCTCGTGCAGGATATCAAGAACGAACCGGAGTTAATGGAGGCACTAATCGAAGAATTGAACACCTAGGTTTCCGGTCAGGAGAACCGCTCTAGGAACCCCTCAAGTTCGGATGGGGCAGGACCGTCCGAATGCTCCCGGCACCGGAGGATACTAGTCCACCCGAAGCTCCCGTCTTTCTTCCGCAAAAAGAACATGTAATCGGCCGCGTTCTCGCACTCCCGAGGGGTCGTGGCCACTCTCGACAGCGTCTCGGTCACTCCTCGCTGCTCGGTTCGTTCCGTACCCCGACGGACAGACGCCACGCACTCGGTCCCCCACACCTTCCGGACCGGTTCAGTTCGACTCCTCGTCGCGCTCGATGCGCAGGGTATCCTGGAGCTGGTCGACCCGGGCGACGTTCTGGATGTCCGAAAGACCGAGCTGTACGTTGTCCGCGTTCTTCCCGGTCGCGACGCCGCTGGTGAGGATGGTCCTGACGCCGTCCTCGACGGTCATCTCGATGTCCAGCACGTCATCGCGCGGCACGTAGGTGAGGAACCCCCCGGTGACAGGATTGGGTGCCATCGGGATGAACATCGCCACCATGTCGTCGTTGTCGGCCGAGTTCTCGACACTCATCGGTGCGACGCTGGTCTCGAATCCGAGGACGTACATCTCCTCGCCGAGACACCGCACCAGCTTGATGTCCTGGAAATTCTCGGTTTCGCTATCGAGCATTACGTCGCCCATCCGCCGGAAACTCTTGTAGACAGTGCCGACACCGGGGATCGAGGCGATCGTGAGGTCGATGACGTCGATGATCTGTTCCCCGTAGCGGTTGTGACCGACGGAACCGACGACCATGACGACCGCGAACAGGATGATCAGCGCGAAGAACTCGGCCAGGAACTCGACGAGCAGATAGTAGACGTCCAGTTCGATGAGGAGACTGATTACCCCGATTTGCTGGAAGCGATAGACGATACCGAAGTGTTGCACGAAGAGTATCAGCGGACTCAGCGCCTCCCGAACGAGCCCGATGGCCAGCTGTGCGAGATACAGCGTGATGACCACGGGGACGATGATTGCGACGCCGGTCAGCAAGACGTCCCAGAAGTGCCTGTACATCTCGGTCCCGATCTCCCGGATCGAGGGCCAGGATCTGTCATCGGCGTCCATCTCGGCCATTTTGGTCGGGCAAACTCTCCGGGCGAGCATAAAACATCTGCTCACACACCGGAGTGGTTGCTCGGCGATGAAATGCCTCGCAGGAAACAGAGACGCCCACGCGGACGCCGACCGACTCATCTAACCGGGATAGCCTGCCCACGCCGCTCTTGCTGGGAGGTGCGGTGGTTCTGTTGCTCTCGGTCCTAGTCGTCGTTCTGAGAGTTCAATAAAAATCCTATACTGCCCCTACGCAAGACAGGAGGTCGTCCATTACAGAAATCTGTTACAGACGCCCGTCACAGAAATCTATCGCAGACTGGTGGTACAAATTTCAGTTGCGATTTCTGTTGCGCGAGGGAATTACTCGCGGGCGGATTCTAGCACGTCGTCGTCAAGGTCCAGCAGCAGCAGCGCGGTCGGGCCGGCCCGCCAGACTTTCGCCTCCGGCGACGAACGTGAAAGATAGCCAGCCTCTTCCAGAGCTTGCAGCGTTTCGTTGATTCGACTAGTGTGCTGTCAAC
>PXSG01000116.1 GCA_003023485.1 Halobacteriales archaeon SW_10_68_16 | reverse complement strand
AGGGCGACCTCTCCCTGCCCGGGCTGGAGCGGGAGGTGCGGGGCGTCCTCCGGACGTACGCGACCGAATTCGAGGAGGCAGCGGTCTACCGGGCGGAGGACCCGCCGGCCGTGGCGGGGCTGGCCGTCGTCGCTCCCTCGCCCCGCGAAGCACGCGAGCAGGTTGCGGAGCTGACCGGGGACGTCGACCCCGCTCGGGTGACTGTCGAGTACGTCGAATAATCTGTCACTCGAACCCATCGAACGATTTAACTGTTCGTCGGGAGAGGCCACGCGCGTGCTGCTGGTCATCGCGTACTCCCGGGGGGCACGGGGGTCGCTCCGGAACGTGACACGGACACACGAGGAGTCCGTCGTCCGGCACTTCGGGCGAGCGGCGCTGCTGGAGGCCACGGAGTTCGGCGCCTTCCAGGCGCTCCGGCTCCGGGAGAAACACGGGACCGAGATCCAGGTGGCGTGGACAGAGCCGTTCAACGAGTTCGAGAGGGTGCGGGCGGCGGTGCGCGAGGCGGCGCGGGCCTACGAGAACCGCGGGAAGCCGGCGACGCCGTACGCGAAGTTCGCGGCCGGGCGCGGTTTGCCCGACCCCGAGACGATGCGGGAGCGCGAGCTGTGATCTGCCGCGTCGACGGGACTGTCTACCGGGGACGAACGGTTTCGCTCGCCGGGGACGTCACGCCCGAGATGGTCGCGGCGGCGATCCGGGAGGGGGAGTCGACGGCCGCCGACGGGAGGACCGTCTCGGTGACCGCCCGAACGCCGGGCCCGGTCCACGAACGTGTCGGCTGTCTCCAGCCGGGGACGTCGCTCCGGGTCCGGACGGCGCTGGCTGGTGCAGCCCGGGCCCGGGGGCTGGGGACGCCACACGATCCTGCATTGGGGCGGGCGCGGGAGCGACTCGCGGCCATCGAAGTCGCGGCCGAGGCTGGTGACGCAGCCGACGCCCGGGAGCGTCTCGCCGACGCCCGCGCCGAGCGGGACCGCCTCCGGGAACGGGTCGCGGCCGCCCGGGGTCGCCTCCAGGCACGCAAGGGGGCCGACCTGCCGACCGGACCGGCACGGGAGGACCTCGAAGCGGCGGCCCGGGAACTCTCCGAAGCGGAGACAGCGGCCGCCGCGGTCCGGCAGACACTCGACCGTGAGCGCCGCGAGACCCGCGAGTCGCGGGACCGACTCGACGAGCGACTGCGCCTCGAGGACAGGGTCGCCAACCTGGAGCGGCGTGCCCGGCGAGCACTCGTCGAGCGCGCCCGCGGCGCCTACGCCGCAGCAGTCGCTGCCGTGCCCGGTGCCCCCGAGCCCGACGACCCCTTCGCCGTCGACGGGCTGACCGCGGGGCTGGCCGTCGCGCGCCTGGCGAGTTTCGAGGCGCCAGTCGTCGTGACCGGCGACCGCTTCGACGACGCGCGGGCCGCGAGCCGGTGGCTCGGCGCGCCGGTCGTCAGGGTTTAAACGGGAAGGCGGGGCCAGACGGCCCATGGCGACACTCGACTGGCACGTCACGAGCCAGGGTGGGGTGACGCTGGTCCGCCTGCTCGTGACCAGCGAGGCGAGCGAGCGCGTCCGCGTGACCAACTGCCTGGACGGCCCGGTCTGGCCCCCGCGCCGGCAGGGCATCCCCGAGGAGGGCTGGGACGAGGACGGCTACGAGGGGAGCGTGGACGCCGACGAACGGCTGGTGCTGGGCTACGCCTGCCCGGCCGAGCCCTCCGAGCCGCCGGCACGACTCACGTCTCTCGGAGCCGACGACACCGACGGGGCGGTGACCGCCCGCGATGTCGTCCGGACGCTCGGCGACCCCTCGCCGCCCCGCGACGCTGTCTCGGACGGCGGCACCGGGACGTTCGACGGCCACGGCGCGAACACCCCCGGTGACCCCGACGGCGCCAGTGTCCGCAACACCGAGGACGGAGCGACCGGCGATGGAAACGGAGCGTTGGACGAGTGGGAGTGGCCCGGTGCGAACGGCGGGTCCGACGTGGACAGTGCGGACGAGCGTGAATCCGACGAGCGGTTACCGCGTGACGTGGCTCCCCGGGACGACCAGGCGGCCGTCGAGGCCTGGCTGGCCGACGTCGAGGACCGCGAGCGCCTCCGGGAGGTCGCCCAACGCTGCGAGCGGCTGGCGGCCCGTCTGGAGGACGTCTCGGTGCCCGTCGAGACGCTGACGCGGCTGGCATGATTCTCGCAGTGACCGCGGGCAAGGGCGGGGTCGGCAAGTCGACGGTCGCGCTCAACCTCGCGGCCGAACTCGACGCGGTGGCCGTCGACGCCGACCTCGCGATGGCGGACCTCCCGTCGGCCCGGGGGCCGGACCTCCACGACGTCCTCGCCGGGCGGGCAGACCCCGTCGAGGCGGTCCGGGAGGGCGGCCCGGTCACGGTGCTCCCGTGCGGGCGGACGCTGGCGGGGGCACGGGCCGTCGATCCGACCGCGCTGGGGGCGGCCGTCCGGCGGGTGGCCCGGGAGTACGGGACCGTCGTCATCGACTCCCCGGCGGGGATGCACGGCGACGTCGGGCTGCCGTTGCTCGCGGCCGACGCCTGTGTCGTGGTGACGCGACCGACCGAGGCGGCGCTGACCGACGCAATCCGTGCCCGCGAACTCGCTCGCGCAGTCGAGACGCCGCTCGCGCGAGTGGTGCTCAATCGTGCGGCAGACATCGACACACGGACCGTCGCGGCGGCACTCGGCGGGCCGGTGACGCGCGTCCCCGACTCCGACGCCCTCGCCCGGGCACAGCGGGCCGGCCTCCCGGTGGCTGCTGTCGCCCCCGATAGCCGCGCGGCACGGCAGTTCCAGCGCCTGGCCGAGGCCGTTCACTCCGCGGTGAGTTCGTAGAACGTCGACCGTAGCGTGACAGGGGTCACGTCGGCCACGACTGCCGCCTCGCGCTGGGTCAGCGAGACGCCCTCCTCCTGGGCAGCGGTGTAGAGACACGCCGCCGCGACGCCGCCGGGGTTGCGCCCGGTGTCGATCGCTTCCTCGCGGGCACGCTCTGCCAGGGTTCGCGCTCGCCGCTCGACTGCCGGCGGGAGATCGAGCTTCGAGGCGAACCGCGGCAGGTATTCGCGGGGGTGGATCGGACCGGTCGGCAGGCCGAGTTCGCGGTTCAGCGCGTCGTAGGCGGCGTCGAGTTCGTTCCGCGTCGCCGTGGCGGCGTCGACGATCTCCTCGACGGTCCGCGAGATGGACGCGGTCCGGCAGGTGGCGTACACCGTCGCGGCGGCGAATCCCTCCAGGGACCGCCCCTGTAACAGTCCCTCGTCCTGGGCGGACTCGAAGAGGACACAGGCCCGTTCCTCGATGGTCTCGGGCAGGTCCAGGTCGCCCACGACGTGCTTGATCTCCATGAACGCGTAGACGCGGTTGCGCTCTGCCTTCGAGCGGATCTGGGTGCGCTTGTGCTGGCGGCGCAGCCGTGCGATCCGGCGGCGCTTTCGCCCCTTCAGCCGGGTCGAGCGGCCGATCTCCGTCGAGAGGCCCCGGTCGTGGCGCGACCGTGTCAGCGGCGCCCCGGTCCGCTCGGGGTTTGTCTCCTCGTCCGCGAACGAGCGCCACTCCGGCCCGGGGTCGATCGCGTGTTCGTCGACCACCAGGCCACAGTCCTCGCAGACGGTCTCTGTCTCGCCGGCGCGCAGGCGACCGGTACACTCCGGACAGGTCTGGGCTGTCGTCGCCATCGTGGTCGAAACTTGGGCCGCTATCCGCTTTTAAATCGGCCTCGTCACCCCGCAATCGGGGAGCGTCGCGGCAAGCTAACCAACCGGTTACCGACCCGGCTGAAGGGGCGAAAGCGCCGCCGGATCGCACGGCTGCGCCGCCAGCACAAGCGCACCCAGATCCGCTCGAAGGCAGAGCGCGACCGCGGGGTCGCGACGGTCGACCGGACCGACGCCTCCCTGGCCGAGCGCCTCGCCGCCCACGAGGACGCCCTCCCCTGTCGCGCCGGGACGGCACCCGTCACTGCTGCCAAGACGCTGCACCTGCTCGGCGAGTCCGTCCACCCGCTCGGGCCGACCGGGCGCGAGGTCGTCCGGGACTGGCTGGCGGGTGACCTCCCGCGGACCGAGGCGGTCGAACTCGCCCGCGCCACCGAGACGGAGTTCGCGCTCGCCGCCTACGTCGAGACCCACGACCCGCTCCCTGCCGCCCGGGACGCAGTCGAGGACGCGCTCGCGGTTCGTGGCGAGGCGGACCCTCTCGAAGAGGCGCGGCCCGACGCCGTCGACCTGTTGTAACGCGGGGTTGCGTGGGGAGAGGCCCGTGGCTCGGCCGATCCCGCCGAAAAGATAAAAAGATACGACCAAGTGATACGAAATGGCACACGGCCGACGGGCAGTGCTCGCGTCGCTCGTTTCGGTCGTCGCCGCGGGATGTACCGGTGACGGGGAGGGTGGGGGGACGGCGACGCCGACGCCGACGGCCGAGCCGACGCGGATGGCCTGGATCAGCGAGTGGACGGGGATGCCCTTCAGTCGTCGACGTTCTTCATGACTCGAATTCGACGGCCGTCTTTATCGTCGTTTTGCTCTCCTCGAAGGCCGCCCCGAACTCCTCGACGGACACCACCCGCGTGACGAGGTCCTCGAGGAACCACTCGGGCATGTCGGCGAGCCGCCCGACCGCCGCACGGAAGTGTCGCGGCCCGGAGTTGACGCTGCCGACGATGGCCTTGTTGTGCATCACGATGTCCTTGTGGAGGCGGCCCCCGTCGATATCGAACGTCCAGGGTCCGGGCACGCCCAACAGTGCCGCCACGCCGTTGGGCCCCAGGGCTGGGACGCTCCGGACGGCGTGTTTCGCGTAGCCGGTCGCCTCGTAGACGATGTCGGCCGGTCCGTGGATCTCGGCGAACTCGTCGACCGGCGTCTCGCGGGAGTCGACGTAGGTCGCGCCCAACCTTTCGATGATGTCGATGGTCGGGTCGGGCCGGTCCCGGCGGCCGACGCAGTAGACCTCGTAGTCCTCTACCAGCATCGCGACGGTCAACAACCCCAGCGACCCGTTGCCGAGCACGAGTGCCGTCTTCGGTTCCCACCCGAAGGAGGATCGCGAGGCGTAGGCGAGTTCGAGCGCCTTCTCCGAGATGCTGACCGGTTCGACCAGGAAACCCCACCGGGCGAGGTCCGCGGGGAGTTCGACCAGGCACTCGGCGGGACTCGTGAAGTACTCGCTCATGAACCCGTGGGCACCGTCGATGCCCCGCTCGAGGGCCGCACCCGGGGGCGCCATGTCGGCCTCGCCGCGCTCGAAGTAGCGATTCTCCTCGCCGTTCGGGGGTCGGCGCACCGTCGGCACGACGACGTCGCCGGTCTCGAAGTCGCCGTCGCTGGCCTCGACGACGCCGACGGCCTCGTGGCCCAACACGAGGTAGTCCTCGCCGGCCGGGGGGCCGCCGTGGTGGCCCGCGATGACCTCGTGGTCGGTGCCGTCGACGCCGACCCGCAGGGTCCGCACCAGGGCCTCGCCCGCCCCCCGTTCCGGTGGGGGCACGTCCACCAGCCCGGGGCTGTCTGCCCCGCGCTCGATCCCGATCGCTTGCATACCCCGACGGTTGATGCGCGAGTTGAAAATATTTATCGATTAATGAGTAAATACTAAAAGCTGCGGTGCCGAACCGGCATAAGGCCGGAGAGACAATGGAGCGCATGGAAACCTACGACCTGCTCTACAGGCTCTACGGGGAGTTCGATACCGAAACCCTGCGGGCCTACCAGGAGTTCGTCGACCTGTTCCCGCCCGTCGACTCCCGGGTGGCACTGGAGCGCTGGCAGGGCGCCAGCGACGAACTCGACGAACGCAGGGAGACGATCCGGGAGGGGTTCCCGCAGGTCGGCGAGACGTTCAGCGACCTGGCGAGTCGTGCCACGCGCGACCAGGCGTTCACGGCGCTGGACCTCTACGCGAAACACGGCCGCGCGGTGAACGTCCTCGTGCTGGACGTCGACGAGACGCTCCGGTCGGCGGGCAGCACCGACAACGAGATCCCCCGCGAGACGCTGCACCTCCTGACGCGCTTCCACGAGGACGGCATCCCCATCGTCATCTGCACCGGCCAGACCCTGGAGAACGTGAAGGGCTTTCTCATCCAGGGGCTCGGGAACGAAATCGTCCACTCGGGAACTGTCAGCATCGTCTACGAGACCGGGACCGGCGTGTTCACGCCCGGCCACGGCGCCGACACCAAGCGCCTCCTCTTCGAGAACCTCGACGAGGAGATGCGGGACGTCTTCGACCAGGTCCGGTCGCGCGTGCTGCCCGATGCCCCCGAGTCGATCCGTCGTTGCTCCCACCTCCAGGGCAACGAGTTCAACATCACAATCAAGCCCAACTTCGAGACCGGCAGCGACCGCGCCGGGGACGTCATCGACGAGGGGCTGGTGTACCTGATCGACCTCCTCGAGGAGAGCGTGTTCGACGTGACCGACCTCGGAAGCGACCTGGATGCCGCGGGCTACGCTCGGGCCTACTACGCGGATGCGGACCCGGAGATCCGCGGTATCCTCGAAGCGCACGGCGAACAGCCCGACGTCGCCGCTGCGGACGTACCCGACGACC
Organism: Halobacteriales archaeon SW_10_68_16; assembly: GCA_003023485.1. Next base: position 34,115 of record PXSG01000116.1, on the reverse strand, counting down.
TTGCGGCCCTGTTCGAGCGCGTCGACGTCGCCTACTACGAGGCCGACGCTGCCGAGGTCGGGTCGCTGGAACTCAACAAGGTCGTCGGCGTCGAGGCGGCCCTCGACGTGCTGGGTATCGAGGACCCCTTTGCCCTGGTGATGGGCGACTCCAAGAGCGACCTCCGGGTGATGCGGTGGGCCGAGGAGAACGACAGCGGGGTCGGGGCTGCCCCCGAGCACGCCTCCGGGGACGTCCTCGACCACGTCATGTCGACGAGCGAGCTTGTCTTCGACCGGGGGAACGCTGCCGAGATGCTCCGGACCGCCTACGCGCTCAACCGTCTCGCCGCCCTGGAGTGACCGGGCGCCGGCAGGTAATAGGGCTGGACCGGAGGCATATACGCACCCGGTCCCAACCGCCGCCGTGGTCGACATCACCGTCTTCGGCGCCTACACGTATCTCGTCACGGAGTTGCTCTGGGGGACTGTCGCGCTCGCGCTGGTCACCTACGCCGGCGCCTGGCGCGGGGCCGCGCGGACCGTGGCCGTCCTCTACCCGTTCGCGTTCGTCTGGGACTGGTACACCCTCACTGTGGGCGTGTTCGCCATCCCGCTGCGGACCGGCGTCGAACTCCTGGGGATCCCCCTCGAAGAGCACATCTTCATGCTCGTCGTCCCGGCGATGGTCGTCGGCACCCACGAGACGCTCCGCCGACTCGACCGCGAGAACCGCCTCGGTCCGCTCTCGCTCGTCAGTCGATGAACTCGCCGACGCGGTCGCCGAGCTGGTCGAAATCGTCGTTGATGTCGTCGCCGGAACTCTCGCCGGGGAGGACGTCACCGAGGGCGGCCCCGAAGGACGCCACCGACCAGACGACGCTGACCCGCGCGACGGCCACCACGGGGTCGGCCCACAGGACCCGACCCCACATCGTCATCAGCGCGGCCGCGGTCAGGAACGAGACCGCCGAGATGCCGACCAGCCGCCGTGGAATGAAACCGAACAGCGGCCGCGAGACCGCCACGTCCCGCGGGCCAGCCCAGTAGACGAGCACCCCGATCATCGCGAGGATGAAAACGGTGTTGGCGACGAAGAAGACGGGAAAGCCCGCCAGGCGGAAGGAAAGGAAGTACGCCGCGACGTCGAAGACGCCGTCCTCGACGAGCAGCGGCGACGCGAAGATGACGCTGCCGACGAACGCCTGGACGGCGTCGTCTGCTTCGAGATGCCTGCGGTCCGAGTCGATGAGCCCCCGTTCGTGGGCCTCCGCGAGCAGTGCCTTCGTCTCCTTGATTTCCGCACCCCCGCCGTAGTCGGAGTCCGACGATAGGTCTTTCCCTCAAAGGAGGTCCTGCGCTTCCAGTTGTTCCATGAGTTCGTCAACGAAGGAGTCGACGTCCTCGTAGGGGAAGTCGCCGTCGAGTTTGGTGTTCAGTTCCATGGCGGTCATCGAGAAGTCGCCGGATTCGAACGTCGTCGAGGGGCCCCCTGGCAACGCCGGCACGAGGTCCATCGGGCTGTTGATCGGGTAGTCTGCGCCCTCGAATGCCTCGACGAACTGCGCTCTGAGGTCGTCCTTGTCGACCATGTTCAATGCTGGGACGCAGGGTCACAAAAAACCATCCCACGCGGGTCTCGTCACTCGGCGTGGTCGTCCAGAACCGCGCCGATGTCGGCGATGCTGCCGAGGACGTGATCCGGGGTGACGTCGCTCCCAGCCACCTCCTCGCCGTCGGTCACGCCCGTGCGAACGAGGACCGTCGTCATGCCGGCACGCTCGCCGAGCGCGATGTCGGTCCCGAGGCGGTCGCCGACGACCAGACACGCTGCCGGGTCCACCTCCAGGCGCTCCAGCGCGAATTCGAGGGCGACCTCGGAGGGTTTGCCGAGCACCGCGTCGGGGTCCCGACCGACAGTAGCGGCGAGCGCGCCGACGACCGCGCCCGATCCCGGAATCTCCTCGCCCTCGGCGGGAACCGTCCGGTCGGGGTCGGTGCCGAGGAAGGTGGTGTCGTCGTCGACCGCGCGCAGTGCGGCCAGCATGTCGTCGTAGCCAAAGTCCGAACTCCAGGAGCCGACGAGGACGTCCGTCGCCGCGGGGTCGGTCGTCAGGGTGAGGGCGGCCGCCCGGAACTGCTCGTGGAGGCCCGGCGACCCGACGAGCATGATCCGGTCGGACGCGTGGTGGTCCCGGAGGTAGGCCACGGTGACGTCGCCGGCCGAGCACGCTTCGCCCGCGTGGACGTCGAGGCCCATTCCGCGGAGGCGGTCGACGTAGGCGTCGCCACTCTTCGTGGGGTTGTTCGAAAAAAAGAGGAGGGCAAGTCCCGCGTCCCGCAGTCGGTCGACCGCTCGGGCCGCACCCGGCACGAGGTCGTCGCCGCGGTAAACCGTCCCGTCGAGGTCGACGATTGCTCCCCGGTAGTCCATGCCCAATCGAAGGGAACCCCGCCTATAACGACGACGGTCCGGACGAACGATGACGTCTGCTTGTCGAACGTGGCCGACGGACGAGGACCGGGCGGTCCCGAACTGTCGACTAGCCAGGCACGGTCTCCTCGACCAGGACGTAGCTCTCCTCGGCGTCCGGGTCGTGCCAGACGACCTGGACCGTTCCGGCGGATTGTTCTTCCAGTCGAGAGCCACATCGCCGCCCATACAGTGCCACACGGGCGGGCTGGAGACCCCACTGCTGTTGTGGACGCGGATGTCGACGTTGGAGCTGTTTACGGGCTCTCCGGTCTTGAAGATGAGCCGGATACCGTCGTCGTCCGTGTATTCTCCATCTTCCCCACCGCAGAAGGCACCGTCGCCGGTTCCGGCGAAACTCTCGCCGTTCCCGGGATTCCACTCGACGTCCACATCCACAACGTCAAGCCCTCCCGGCGACAACGCCGGCCATGGAGCGCATCCCGCTGTCGAACGCCGCCTTCGAGGGCGACAACAACGCCTACCTCTTCGCGGACGGCCCGGAGACGGCACTGGTCGACACCGGCGACTGGACGGAGACGACCCGTGAGCAACTCCGGACGGGACTGGACCGCTTCGGCGTCGCGTTCGCGGACGTCGACCGCGTTTTCCTGACACACTGGCACGCCGACCACGCCGGTCTCGCTGGGGCCATCCAGGACGTCGGCGGCGCGAGCGTCCACGTCCACGAGGCCGACGCCCCGCTGGTCGCCGGCGAGGCCGACGCCTGGGAGGATCTCCAGGCCGAGATGGAGCGGTGTTTCGAGCGGTGGGGCATGCCCGACGCCGAACGTGCGACGCTCCGGGACATTCTCGTCGACTCCGCCGTGCTCGGTTCGGGACCGGACGTGACGCCCTTCGAGGACGGGGCGACGTTCACCGTCGACGGCACGCGCCTGGAGGCGGTTCACGCACCCGGGCACGCTGCTGGACTGTGTGTCTTCGAGGTCGGAAGCGAGGTGCTCTCGGGGGACGCGCTCCTCCCGAAGTACACGCCGAACGTGGGCGGCGCGGACGTCCGCGTCGAGGGTGCGCTGGCGAAGTACCTCCGGACGCTCGATGCCGTCGTCGCCGCCGACTACGACCGGGCGTGGCCGGGACACCGCGACCCCATCGACGACCCGGCCGGCCGCGCCGGGACCATCATCGAGCACCACGCCGAGCGCGCCTGGCGCGTCCTCGACGCGCTCCGCCGGCGCGGGCCCTGCGACGCCTGGACGGTCAGCGCCGACCTCTTTGGCGACCTCGAAGACATCCACATCCTCCACGGCCCCGGCGAGGCCGCAGCCCACCTCGAACACCTCGCGGACGAGGGCACCGTGGTCCGGGACGGCCGCGAGTACCGCCTGGCTCCGGGCGTCGGGGAGCGTCTCGACGAGGGCGACGAGCACTGGCCGCTCGCACGGTGAGCCGTGGGTCAGGGAATGGCCCACACCGGGGATACCGGCCGGATGTTGGACGAATTTGGGTGAGAAACCGGAAAATCTCTTTTTACCAGTGGGACCCCCTTCCAGTCGGGAGCCCGCAAGATGACAGACACACAGGAGGCGACCCATGGACTCGTGTGACCACTGTGGCAACCCGGTGTCGGAGCGGTTCGTCCGCGTCTTCGGTGTCGACTCCGGGGAAGTGTTCGCATGCCCGAACTGCACCGCCAACGTCGGCATCGCCGAGGTCGCGATGCGCCGGGCGCGCGAGACCTAGGCTGTGAGCGAGCGTCCGACGAGCCACGCCCCGGCGACCCCAGTCCCGAGCGTGGCCACACCGGCACCCCGCTGACGCCGGCCGGCCCGCCACGACACGACGCCGTCGGCCCACAGCAGGACTGTCACGAGCACGTAGAAGGCCACCGCGACGGGAAGGTGGGGTGTGGTCCCCTGCGGGAACAGGCCGATACCGGCCATGGCACCCAGCGCGAGCGCGAGCAGACCGGCCACCAGACGGGTTCCCGACCCCTCCGCTTGCTGCCAGTACCAGGCCGCCGTTGAACAGGGCGGCCGTGGGCTCGACCGTGTGACCACCGAGGGCTGCGAACCCACTTATAACGGTGTGGTTGTGTAACCCCGAGTCACACGCGCAGTACGGCTTTTGTACCCTCGCCCGTAGTGGAGGTATGGAGCAACCGAACGACACCCGGACCAGACGGCGGTTCCTCTCGGGGACTGCCGCCGTCGCCCTGGCGGGTGTCGGCGTGACCGGGAGTCTCGCGGGCTGTTCAGGTCGGGACGGCGGGGCCACCGGTGGGAGCGACGGCGACGGCGGTGACGCGAGTGGTGGCGGAGAGACACCCACCCCCACACCGACGCCGACGGGCCTCACGATGGAGACGCTCGAGGTGGGCGGGTCGCCGGGCGAGACAATCCCCGTCAAGCCCGCGGGCGAGGCCGCACTCCTGGATTTCTTCGCGACGTGGTGTGCGCCCTGCAAACCCCAGATGGCAGAACTCGGGTCCGTCCAGTCCGAACACCCGGACCTGCACATGATCTCCGTGAGCCGGGAGCAAGACGCCGACCTGATACGGGACTTCTGGGTCGAGTACGAGGGCACCTGGCCCGTCGCACAGGACACCCGCCTCGAGGCGTTCCAGGAGTACGACGTCACGCGCATCCCGACGATGATCGTCCTCGACGCCGCGGGCGAGGAAGTGTGGCGCCACAGCGGCCTCGCGGCGGCCGCGGACATCGTCGAACAGGTCGAGGAGGCACGGTCGTGACCACGCCGCCAAGAGACAGCCACGAGGTGCGTTCCGGTGGTTGACATCGGTCTCGTGACGTTCGCGTTCGGGCTGGGGACGGCCACCTTCTTCGCCCCCTGTGCGTTCCCACTGTTACCCGGTTACATCGCGTACTTCCTCGGCGCGGACGACGAGTCGGTCCCGGACACCTGGCCCGCACGGATGCGCCGGGCGGTGGCAGTGTCGCTGATCACGAGTCTCGGTTTCCTGGCCGTCTTCGGGACGCTCGCGGCCGTCGTGTTCGTCGTCGGGACGCAGTTCCTCAGCGACATCGCCGTCCTCGAGGTGGCTGCGGGCGCCGTCCTCATCGCGCTGGGGCTCGCAATGGCCAGCGGGAAGGCCACCGGCGCGTTCGCACACGTCAAGTTGCCCGAACGCCGGCGCGGCCCGGTCGGCTTCTTCGGGTTCGGCGTCGTCTACGCGGCCGCCGCCGCGGGCTGTACCGGTCCGCTGTTCGTCGGCGTCGCCTCGCTCGCACTGACGGGGCCGCCGGCCGAGGCGTTCACCGCCTTCGGCGCCTACGCCGGGGGCATGGTCGTCCTGCTCGTGGGCGTGACGGTCCTGACGGCGCTGGGCAAGGACACGCTCCTGAAACGCCTCACCTCGAACACCCGCCTCATCACGCGACTGGCCGGCGGGGCGCTGGTCGTCGCCGGAGTCGTCCAGATCTACTGGTTCCTGTTCGTCTTCGACGGCCTCTCGTACCTCTAGGGACGCTCGTTTTCCCGGCCTATCCGCCCCATCGGCGGGTCACCGTCGCCGATTTCGTCGGGGTCGACGCGCACCTCCGTGAGCGCGCAGTTGTCGTGGCTGTGTTCGACGAACGACGCCGGCAGGTCCATCCCCTTGAGGTGGGCGAGCAGTACGTAGATGGGACCACCGTGGGTGACGACGAGGACGGTCTCGCCGGGGGTGGCGTCCGCGAGCAGGGCCGTCCAGCACATCAGGACGCGCTCCCGGAGGTCCAGCAGTCGCTCGCCGCCCGGGGGTCGTGCCCGCGCGGCCATCGTCCCGCCGGTTGCCCGGAACTCCGGGTGGGTCTCGAAGAGTCCCGCCTCGGTCAGGCCCTGGTAGATGCCGAAGTCCCGTTCGCGCCAGCGCTGCGAGTAGGTCGGTGCGGGGTCGACGCCCGTTTCGTGGAGCAGGACCGCCGTCTCGCGGGCCCGCCGGAGATCCGAGGCGACCGCCCGGTCGACGTCGTAGGCCGACGCGAGGTGCGCCCCGAGCGTGCGAGCCTGTTCGCGCCCGCGGTCGGTCAGCGACGTCGGGGCCCACCCCTGGACGCGCCCCTCCCGGTTCCAGGCCGTCTCGCCGTGGCGGACCAGCACCGCCGTCACCGCTCGGGACACCCTTGCGGGGACTGGTCGGGGCGGCCTCTTAGGCGTTGAGGCTCCGTCGACGATTCCTGACAGTCGCGAATAGTTTTAAGTGAAAAGATACTACAGGCGAACGTGACGGCTCTCGACGTGTGGTACGTCGGCGACCCCGGCCGGGGGTTGGAAGCGGTCGGGTTCCTCGAAGAGCACACCGAGCGCCAGGTGCGACTCGTCGCCGTCCGTCCGGCGGGGCTCGAACCAGCACTCGAGGACGGGGGCGCCGACGCGGTGCTGGTGGGCGGGGGGCTCGACGAGGAGGGCCGCGACCGCGTCGCCGAGGCCCTCGCGGCCGCGGAGACGCCGGCGCCGGTGTTCGACCTCGGCGACGGGACCGTTTCGGTCCCCGATGGAATCGAGTACCACGACCTGTACCCGGGCACCGACCCCGACGAGGCGGCCGCGCACGTCCTGTCGACAGTCGAGGGGGAGGAGACGGGAGCAGGCACCGCGCCCGGGTCCGGCGAGTGGACGCGCCCGGTCTACCAGGGGATGGACGAGTACTTCACCCTCGACCCGGAGCGGCGCGTGACGGCCTGGGACCCCGGACTCGCCGAGTGGACCGGGGCAGGCGTCGCGGACGCGGTGGGCCGCTCGGTCGAGGAAATGTTCCCGCCGGCCCAGCAGGAGGGGTTCCGGTCGCTGTGTGACCGCGTCGCCGAGTCAGGGGAGGCGGACACCGCCGAGTTCTCGACGGCCGCCGGCGACTGGCTGTGCGTGCGGGTCGCGCCCGACGGCAGGGGTGGACTGCGGTGTTTCGTCCGGGACGTCTCCGACCGGAAGGCCTACCAGGCCGAGATCGCGGCCACCCGCGAGCGCTTCGAGCACACCATCGAGCGGATCACGGACGCCTTCTTCGTCCTGGACCACGACGAGCGGTTCGTCATCCTGAACAGCCGGGCCGAATCCCTGCTGGGCGTCCGGGGCGAGACGGTGGTCGGCGAGCGGTTCTGGGAGATTTTCCCTTCGGCGGTCAACACCACCTTCTACCACGGGTTCACCCGGGCGATGGACGCACAGCAGCCGACGAGCTTCGAGGTCCACTACGAGCCACAGGACCGGTGGTTCGAGGTGAACGCCTACCCCGACGAGGACGGCCTGTCGGTGTACATGGGGGACATCACCGAGCGGGTACGCCTCCAGCACAGGCTCGAGTCACTCCACGAGCGGACCCAGCGGCTCATCGTCGCCGAGTCGGCCGAGGAGATCGCCGGGAACGCCGTCGAGGCGGCCGCCGACGTGCTCGGGTTCCCGCTTTCGGCCTGCTGGACGTACGACGGGACGCGCCGCCGGCTCGAACCGCTGGCCCGCTCGAAGGCCCTCGACGAGCGCATCGGCGGGATCGAACCGATCGAACCCGGCAGCGGACTCGCCTGGGACGTCTACGAGGCAGGCAACCGGGAGGTCTCCGGACGATGTCGGCTCGGTGTTGCTCGTGCCGCTGGGCGAGTGCGGCCTGCTGGGCGCCTACGCCGACGAGGAGGGTGCCTTCGACGAGACGGACGCCGAACTGTTTCGCCTGCTCGCGGCGGCCGTCGAGTCCGCGATGGCTCGTGCCGATCGCGAGCGGGAACTCGCACGGCGCAACGAGCGCCTCGACGAGTTCGCCGGCACCGTCTCCCACGACCTCCGCAATCCGCTACACGTCGCCACCGCGCGGGTCGACATGGCCCGCGACACCGGCGATGTCGAGCACTTGGAGGAGGTCTCGGAGGCCCTCGACCGGATGGAGACACTCATCGAAGACCTCCTCGCACGCGCCCGTGGCGAGCAGGACGTCGAACGCCAGCCACTCTCGCTTGCGACCGCTGCACGGGATGCCTGGGCGAGTCTCGACACCGGCGCGGCCGACCTCTCGGTCGAGGGCGACGGGACCCTCCAGGCCGACAAGAATCGCATGGCACAGCTCTTCGAGAAGCGTCCGTCTCGTCGAAGGCACCCTCCTCGTCGGCGTAGGCGCCCAGCAGGCCGCACTCGCCCAGCGGCACGAGCAACACCGAGCCGACATCGTCCGGAGCCACGACTGGACCGTCGAGGCCGGCGAGAGCGCCGACGGCGGGGCTCGCTTCGAGGTGGCCCACGTCCACTCGCTGACCGAGCGCGAGCCCGCGTGATACAGGTCGCTCAGAACTCTTCGAGACTCGTCCGTGTTGATTCGCCTGTCAGTTCCGCGAAATCGACGCCCTCGGCCAGGGCGGTCTCGCGCTTGACGCGGTAGTTGCCGCCGTCGGTCGTGTAGAGGTCGTCGGGGTGGAAGAAGTACCAGTCCTCGCGGTCGAACCGGACGCCGACGCGGGCACGGGCCCCGAAGTTCTGCGAGAAGTAGAGGAGCGACTCGATCTCGGCGCCGTCGAGGTAGATGGGATCGCCCGAGGAGGACTTGGCCTCGATGGCGTAGAAACGCTGGCCGTTGCCAGCGAGCACGTCCGGCAGGTCCCGCTCCGTGGCGCTCCCGCTGGCCGGCGCGCGCATCACCGCGAAGCCCGCCTCGTCGAGTCGGTTTACGAGTTCCCGCTCACGGCGCTCGCCTTTCCGGTTGGCCATCGCCACACAGTGGGGTCCCGGGAGGCTTAAACGGTCGGCAGCATCCGAGACGGGAATGTCCTGTCCGCGCGTCCGTTCTAGTTTATCCACCCGGTCATGGTCCGGTCATGGTCCAGTCAACGGTCTCGTGGATTGAACGGGCAGTACAACGCGGTTCGGGGCTGTCCCTGCTATCAGCGTGTTGACAAACCATGACCGGGTGGATAGTACCTTCTCGTCCGGCGGGAGACGTACTCCCTGACGGTCGTACCCGGTCTCCTCGGCGTCCATCGCCGGTCAGGCGTACCGCGCGAGGTCGGGGTCGTCGAGGTCGTCCATGACCTCGGCGGCGACCTCGTCGAGGAAACTCTGCCCCTCGCTGGTGATGACCCGCCCCTCACCCTCGGCGGTTTCCACGTGGCCCGCGTCCTCGAGTTGCTGGAGGGCGACGCGGATGATCTTCCCGGAACTCTGTGCCTTCCGTCGTGGCCGTACCCGGTAGCGGTTCGAGCCCTGTTTGGCGGTCCCGTAGGTGGTGCGGAGGCTGCCGACGCCGACGGGCCCGTCGACGGCCACCTTCCGGAGGATGCTCGCGGCCCGACGGGTCCAGAAGTCGTCCTGCTCGGGCGGGAGTTCGCGGTCGGCGCTCGATTTGGCGTACGCGAGCGAGTCCGGCTGTTCGATGTTCGAGTCCTCGGCGAGGTCCGCCGCGATAGCCTCGATGAGGGCGTCCGCGGGGACGTCGTAGAGTGTCGTCATTACCCGCTCTTCCCGACGGTGTCAGTTAAGTGCGTCGTATCGCCACCGAACCCCTTTCGGTCACTCCTCGACGAACTGGAGGGTCACACCCGGCTGGTCGCCGTAGGGTTCGGCCTCGAAGGTCGGATCCTCGTAGTACTCGAGTTCCCAGACGATGGTCCCCTCGACGTGGTCGTTGTGCATTCTCTCTTCTTCGGGAAAGGGGTTCGCGATGTCGTCGGTCACGCCGTCGGGGCTGTGGCGCTCGTCCGTCCAGTCGATCAGCGTCCACTGGTCTCGCCCGACGGTCACCCAGCCGGGGTCGTTCACGATCTCGACTCTGGCGATGACGAAACGCTCACCCTCGGATGCGTTCTCGGTCCCGCCATCGCGGGTTTCGATCGATTCTCTGACCCGGTAGTTCCTGACACGGATCCGGACCTCCGTGTCGTTGTGTGTCGTCTCGACCCAGTCGCCGATGTAGGTCGTCCGTGAATCCGGCGTCGGCGTGGGTGTCGGGGTTGCCGTTGCCGTCGGCGTGGGTGTCGGAGTAGGTGAGCGTGAGGGCGTGGGCGTGAGTGTGGGTGTCGGAGTGGGCGAGGATGTGGACGTCGGTGTCGGCGTCGCGGACGGCGCGCCGGAGAGTGTCGGCGTCACCCCGCCGTCAGCAGGAGCGCGGCGACGACACAGCACAGCAGCCTTCGCCGGGTCACTGCCCCGGCTTCGGTCCGACGCCGGATAAAGTATCACTTGCGAGCGCGGTTGCCCAGCACGGTCGCGACGCCGCCGCCGACGAGGACCGGCAGCCAGTAGGTCGCACCCCGGTAGATGAGGACGCCGGCGGTCGCGACGGAGGCCGGGACGCCCGTGGTGGGCACGAGCAGCGTGATGAGTGCCGCCTCCAGCCCCCCGAGACCGCCAGGGAGTGGCGTCACCCCGGCGATGGAACCGACGGGGACGACGAACAGCGCGGCGGCGAACGGCACCGTGTAGCCCAGCGCGTACAGCGAGAGCCACATCGCGCCGGCCAGTGCGGTCCACCCGAGCGCGGAACACCCCATCGCGAAGGCGATGGTCCGCCGACTGGTCGCGACGCGGCCGACCGCGGCGAAGAACCCGTCGACGCGCTCGGCGACGTCCGACTCGTCGGGTGGCGACCAGCCGGGTATGAGACGCCCGAGGGTGCCGGCGATGGGCGTGACGACCCGGACGACCGTCCCCCGGACACGGTCGCGGTAGCGCCAGCCCAGCGTCGCGGCCGTGGCGATCAACCCCACGAGGACGACGACGCCGAGGAGTGCAACACGGAGGTCTTCGGTCAGTTCGACGGCGCCAGCAAGCAGGGAGACCACCCCCACGATGGCCAGGCCGATGGAGGGGACGAAGTGGAGCGTATCGACGCTGGCGATGGCCGCGAGGCCGGTCTCGTACTCGCTATCGGCGGCCGTCGAGATGAGGAGGCCGCTGAGCGGTTCGCCCCCGGCCTGTCCGAACGGCGTGACGTTGTTCGAGAACACCGCCGCGGCGAAGAGGGCAACCGCCAACGGGATGGAGACTGGCGCCCCGATGGTCCGCAGGACGGTCCACAGGGCCAGCCCCCACGCCGAGAGCCAGACGACGACGACCGCCAGGAGGGCGGGCACCACCGACCGGTCGGCGTCCCCGAGCGCGTCGAAGACGGCGTCGGCGCCGATGAACCAGACGACAACGCTCAGGACCGCCAGCGCGACGGCGAACATCCCCAGCGTCGTCAGCCGGTCGCCGTCCATGGCGTGGCGTGTCGGGCGCGACCGCTTGAAGGCACCGATACCCGCGAGACTCGGGCGGCCGGCCGCGAGGGAATCCGAGGGGGGCATTTTTTACGGCGGGTGCCCGAGGAGAGCCATGGACGAACGGGCGGCGCTCGCACGCCTGGCCGACCTGCTTCCTGCGGCCGGCGACGACGCGGCACGTGTGGGCGACCTCGTGGTGACGACGGACATGCTCCACGAGACGACCGACTTCCCGGCGGGGACGACCCGGTACACCGCGGGCTGGCGGTCGGTCGGCGCGTCGCTGTCGGACGTGGCGGCGATGGGCGCCGACGCGCTCGCGGCGGTCGCGGCCTACGGCGCCCCAACCTTCGAGTTCGAGGAGATCACCGCCTTCGTCGAGGGTGCCGGCGACGTCTGCGAGGCCGTCGGGGCCGCCTACGTCGGGGGCGACCTCGACGGGCACGAGGAGTTCACCGTCGCGACGACAGCCATCGGGCCCGCCGCGGCCAGCGTCTCCTGGCGCTCGCCGACCATCGCCCGGAGGATGTGGCCGCCGGCCGAGCGCTCGCTCCCCACGCGAGTGCAATGATGGACTCCAGCGACGGCCTCGCGCGGTCGCTCCACCAGCTCGCCGACGCGAGCGACTGCGGGTTCGCCGTCGAGTCGCCCCTGCCCATCGACGACGTCGTCGCGGACGTGGCGCCCGACGAACGGCGGGAACTGGGTGTTTTCTTCGGCGAGGATTTCGAACTGGTCTGTACGCTCCCCGAGGAGGGGCTCGACAGCGCTCGCGAGGCTGTCCCCTGTGGGCTGACCCGGATCGGGACCGTCACCGAGGCGGGCGTGACACTCGACGGCGACAGCCTGCCAGACCGCGGGTACACCCACGGGTGAACGCGTCGGCGGCCAGTCCGGGTATCACTCCCAGACGCCCGGTGCGTACCCCAGGCGCCGGACGACGAACGGATAGAGGAACACGATGACCAGGATGACGACGAACTCGACCACCAGCCGGACCTCGCCGAGCAGGGTCCGCAGGGCGCCCACCACGGCGAAGACCACGACGAGCATCACGGCGTAGTGTGGGACGAGCGTCCGGATTTTCTCGGTGTCGACCATACACGGCCTTCGCCGGAGGCCCGTAAAAAGTCACGGCGTGATGACCTCGACGGGGACGGGCGTGAAACACAGCGCCCCGAGGACGAACGTGAGGACGCCGACGGCCACGCGTCTCCGGTCGAGCGGCTCGTCCCGGACCGGCGAGGCGGGACCGGCGTAGGCCAGTCCCACCGCGAACAACCCCCACATCGTCCAGATGCCCACGGAGTTGACGCTCCCGCGGACGAAGAAGAGATACCCCGCCAGCGCGAACAGCGCGCCCGGCACCGCCGCGGCCAGCGTCTCCTGGCGCTCGCCGACCATCGCCCGGAGGATGTGGCCGCCGTCAAGCTGGCCGACCGGCAGCAAATTGAGCAGGGTGACGAGCATCCCGACCCAGCCGCCGAACACGACGGGGTGGACCAGTCCGCGTTCGAGTTTGTCGGCGGTGCCGGTCAGTTCCGCGAGCAAGATCAGCAGCGGCGGGTCGTTGAACTCGACGCGCGTGACGTCGGTGGCGGCGGCCGCGGCCTCCTGTGCGGGCAGCGGGTCCAGCTGGAGGCCGACGACCGTCACCACGACGGTGGCGACCAGTCCCGCGAGCGGCCCGGCGACGCCGATGTCGAACAGCGCCTTGCGGTCGGGGATGCGGCCGCGCATCCGGATGACCGCGCCCATCGACCCGATGTAGGTGGGCAGGGGGATGAAGTAGGGCAGCGACGCCTCCACGCCGTGGTAGCGGCTCATCGCGTAGTGGCCGAGTTCGTGGATGCCGAGCACCCCCATGATCGCGACGACGAAGGGCCACGCCGCCAGCGCCCGGAGGGGCTGTTCGGTGACCGGGATCTGGTACCAGTACACCGACCCGGCAAACAGCGTCGAGAGGACCGTCAGCACGAACAGGACAGCGTTGCGCCACGGCAATCCCCCCGACTCGGCGGTGCGGGGTTGTGCGACGAGGACGGACTCCCCGACCGTCAGCGGGAGTCCCTCGTCCCCGTCGTAGCCCCGCTGGAGGCTGATCTCGTAGCCCTGCTGGCGGAACAGCGGCCGGAGCCGCCCCTCGACGGTCTCGGGGTCGGTCCGGGGCTGGCCAACGTAGATCAGTCGGTCGCCGTCCTGTCTGACCTCGTAGACGTCGAAGGCCGGCGCGAGGTCACCGGCCGAGGGCCGGCTCGCCCGGTCGTCACTCATCGGCCGCTGGTAGTCGGTGCAGGTGGATAAAAGGAGTGTCGGGGACCCGGCGCGGGGACCAGACCGCTACGCGGGCTCGACGCGCCAGGTGGTCGCGCTGGTGTACGACCACTTCTCGATTTCGAGGTCCGTCGCGGATTCTTTCAGTTTGACCATCAGCGCGCCGATCTCCTTCGGGGAGAGATCGACCTCGTCCGCGATGAACTTGCTCTTGAAGTACATCTCGCCGTCCGCGGCCTTCCCTTTCAGGTAGGCACGGAGCCGCTCTTCTTTCGATCGCGCGTCACCGGAGGGCTGTGTGGTTGCGCTCATCGTTCTGCCTCACTCACCCGTATTCCCCGGAGGGGTATATAAAGGCAGGAACCTTTGGATGGGTTCGTTCACTTTTAGTTTATTTCCCGTGAAACAGACGTTTTATCACTCTCTCTAAGATAGCGATACGTTTTACAACGACTTCTGAAGCGGTAAAGGTAAACGAGTGTATGACAATTATTTTACGGATAAAGCTCAGCAAAATATTGCTTTCGGCCCACAAAACACGGAAGATGTTGCCGGAGAAGCGTCAGGCGTCTGACGTACGTCGTGCGCGAGGGCGCTGTCGGGCCGGTGCCGGCGCACACTGGAGAGGGGGGGACCGTCGGCGGTTCTGGAGAAGAAATGGGGTGCTCGCGGTGCTTGACAATCCTTAAGAGCGCATCGGGGTGACCTGTCGGCCGACCGCGTCGCCGCGTACGCGTCGGCTCTCGAGTCTATCGACGAGGCGGGCCACGACCTGGGTGTCGTCGTGGGCGGGGGCTCGACTGCCCGCGAGTACATCGGGACCGCCCGAGAGCTGGGTGCCAACGAGATCGAACTCGATCAACTGGGCATCGCCGCCACGCGCCTGAACGCCCGCCTGCTCATCGGGGCACTGGACGACCGCGCGGCCCCGACGCCGCCCGAGCGCTACGAGACGGCCTGGGCCGCGATGCACCGGGGCGACGTGCCGGTGATGGGCGGCACCGAGGCCGGGCACACGACTGACGCCGTCGCGACCGCGCTCGCGGAGTACGTCGAGGCCGACCTGCTGGTCTACGCCACGAACGTCGCGGGCGTCTACGACGCGGACCCCGCCGAGGACCCCGACGCGACCCGCTACGAACGGCTCACCGCCGACGAACTCGTCGCGCTCGTCGGCCAGCATGACCTCGAAGCGGGCATCAACGCCCCCGTGGACCTGCTGGCGGCGAAACTCCTCCAGCGCGCCGGGGTGTGCGCGGTCGTCATCGACGGGACCGACCCCGAGGCCGTCCCGCGGGCAGTGCGGGGCGACCACGACGGAACGGACGTGGTCCCGGAGGAATGACCGCCGACCCCTACGCGGTCGCCTCCAGCCCCGAGCGGGCCTTCTGGGCCGACGCCGCCGCCGACGCCGTCCTCGACCGCGACCCCGACGAGCCCATCGTCATCAAGGGCGGCGTCTCGCCCTCCGGCGTCCCGCACATCGGCCACTTCAACGAGATACTGCGGGGCTACTTCGTCGCCGAGGCGCTCCGGGACCGCGGCCACGAGGTCAGACAGGTGTTCACTGCCGACGACAGGGACGCCCTCCGGGCGGTGCCCCGGACGCTCGCCGATCTGGACGGGAACATCGTCGGCCTCGGCGAGGTGGACGCCGCCGCGCTCGGGCGCAACCTCGGGGTGCCCTACACGGACATCCCCGACCCGTTCGGGTGCTGTGACTCCTACGGCGACCACTTCACGACGCTGCTCGCTCGTCACGCAGAGGCGCTGGGCGTCCCCGTCGAGTTCGTCTCGAACACCGACCTCTACGAGGACGGCGCCTTCGAGGCAGTTACCCGCCGGATTCTCGAACGGATCGACAGCGCCCGCGAGGTCATCGGCGAGTACCAGGAGAAGGTCGATGCCGAGTACATCCCATTCGTCCCGCG
Organism: Halobacteriales archaeon SW_10_68_16; assembly: GCA_003023485.1. The sequence goes on along the minus strand of PXSG01000116.1, from coordinate 18,319 downwards.
GTGCGAGAGCTGCGGGATTCTCACCGAGGGCGTGACCGACGTCGACCTGGCGGCGGGAACCGTCTCGTACATCTGTGAGGATCGCGAGGCCGGCGACGGGGCCATCGAGGGCTGTGGCCACGAGGGCGTCGCGACGCTCCGGGAGGGCAAACTCCCCTGGCGCTTCGAGTGGCCCGCCCAGTGGGCGGTGCTAGACGTGGACTTCGAGCCTTTCGGGAAGGACCACGCCGAGGGCTCCTGGCCCAGCGGCGTCGCCATCGCCGAGCGCGTTCTCGACATCCAGCCGCCGGTCGGGATGGTCTACGAGTGGTTCACCCTGGAGGGGGAGGCCCTCTCTTCCTCGGCAGGCAACGTCGTCACCGTCAACGAAGTACTGGCGGTCCTCGAACCGGAGGTGTTCCGGTACTTCTTCGCGAAGGAACCCCTCAAGCAGCGCGATCTCAGTATCGAGTCGGTCGACCAGCTCGTCGACGAGTTCGACCGCCTCGAACGGGTCTACTTCGGGGAGGTCGACGCCGAGGAAGGCGAGCAGGCACTCGCCGAGCGCGTCTACCCGATGCTGGTCGAGGACCCGGACCCCGAGCGGGTGCGTATCCCCTACACGTTCGCCGCGGTGCTGGGGATGACCGACGACCCAGAGTTACGCGAGGAGATCGCCCGCCGGGAGGGACACGTCCCCGAGGACGCCCCCGAGTGGGCCGTCGACGGGGCACTGGCCCGCGTCGAACGGGCCCGCGAGTGGGCACGGCGGACGGGCAACGCCTTCGACTACGAACTCAAACGCGAGGCAGTGCCCGAGGTGGACTTCGATGAACGCACCGAGCGGGCACTGGACGAACTCGCCGACTTCGTCGCCGAGGGTCACGATGGCGGGGCCATCCAGGGGGAGATTTACGAGACTGCGAAGCGACACGAAATCCCGGTGGGGGAGTTCTTCGCGGCCGGGTACCGCCTCTTCTTCGACGACGAGGAGGGACCGAAACTGGGCCCGTTCCTCGCGGAACTCGACAGGGAGTTCGTCGTCGAACGGCTTCGCCGCGAGCGGTAACCAAACCCTCTTTGGCGCTCCTCCCAACCCTCGGACAATGGTAAGCACCCTGACGTGGGTACTCGCCGGCGTCCTCGTCTACACCGTCGGGGCGATGGCGCTGCACTCCCGGGGGCACCTGCCCGAGGCCATCCGTATCTCGGGACCGATCACGACGGTCCACACCAAACGGGGCCGGGAGTTCCTCGACCGCCTCGCACGGCGGCGTCGCTTCTGGCGGGCCTGGGCAAACGTCGGCGTCGGCGTCGCGCTGGTAGTCATGGTCGGAATGTTGTTTTTCCTGCTGACCGCAGCGGTCAGCGTCGCCGACCAGCCCGCGGGCACGCCGGTCCAGAACCCACAGAACGCGCTGGTCATCCCCGGCGTCAACGAATTCCTCCCGCTGACGGTGGCCGGCGAGATCGTCCTCGGTCTCCTGCTGGGGATGGTCGTCCACGAGGGGGGCCACGGCCTGCTCTGTCGCGTCGAGGACATCGACATCGAGTCGATGGGGCTGGCGCTCTTGGCCGTCATCCCCATCGGTGCGTTCGTCGAACCCGACGAGGAGAGCCGGGAGGAGTCCTCCCGTGGCGCCCAGACGCGGATGTTCGCCGCCGGCGTCACCAACAACTTCGCGCTGACGGCGATCACGCTGGCGCTGCTCTTTGGCCCGGTCGTCGCCTCCATCGGCGTCGCGCCGGGCGCGCCGGTCGGGGACACCCTCACCGGCTCTGCGGCCGCCGAGGCCGGCCTCGCGTACGGCGACCGCATCGTCGCCGTGAACGGGACGGCCGTCGAGAACCCCGCGGACCTCGATGCGGCCCTCGCCGACGCCGGACGGACCGTCGCTGTCGAACTCGACGACGGGGAGACGGTCACGGTCCGCCGGGCGGTAACGATCACCGGCGTCGTCCCCGGGAGCGTCGAGGGGATCTCCGTCGCCGGCGACCAGCCTCCCCGGATCCAGGCCGTCAACGGCACGGCGGTCGGGACCGAGCGGGAGTTCCAGGCCGCAGTCGCCGAGCGGACGGTCGCCCGCATCGAGACTGACAAGGGGACCGCGACGCTGCCCGTCGGTGCGTTCGTCGCCAGCGTCGACGCCGACGGCGGGATGGCGACGGCGCTGGAGCGGGCCGGAGTCGACACCGACGGCGGGTTCGTCGTCACGCGGGTCGACGGCCAGCGCGTGGTCAACACCACCGCCCTCGGGAGCGTCCTCGAGGGGTACGAGGCCGGCGAGACCGTCGCGGTCGAACTGTACGCCGACGGCGGGCGCCACACCGTCGACGTCGAACTGAGCGACTCGGGCGGATCGGCGGTGCTGGGTGTCCGCGTCCGCGAGGGCTACAGCGGCGTCACGGTCGAGGACTTCGGCGTCGACCCCTACCCAGCGGAGGTGTTCCTGGCGATGCTCGGGGGCGGGAGCGGGGACTTCGAGGGGCCACTCTTCGGGTCGGTGTTCGCCAACGTCTTCGCCGTGCTCGTGATGCCCTTTTTGAGCGTGATGGTGCCCGACTTCGGGTACAACTTCGCCGGGTTCACCGCCGACGTGGCGAACTTCTACACCGTGAGCGGCCCGCTGGGTGCGCTGGGCGGCGCGACGTTCACGCTCGCGAACGTCCTCTTTTGACCGGGTGGATCAACTTCAACCTCGCCATCTTCAACTGCATCCCCGCGTTCCCGCTGGACGGCGGGCACATCCTCCGGACCAGCACCGAGGCCGTCGTCGCGCGCCTCCCCATCTCGGCCCCGCGGCGCCTGACGACCGTAGTGACGACGGTGGTCACGCTGACGATGATCGGCGCGCTGGCGCTGATGCTGTTCGGGCCACAACTGCTCTCCTGAGACTGCCGGCTAAATGGCAAGGCTCCTTACGTTCCCCTGCCAACCCCCGGTCATGCCAGACCGCCGCGATCCGCCGCCCACCGATGAGGGGTGGTACGCGCTGCACGACTTCCGGCGTGTCGACTGGGACGCCTGGCGCGACGCGCCCGACCGCGAGCGCGAGCGTGCCGTCGAGGAAGGGGTCGCACACCTCCAGTCGACGCTCGCCGTCGAGGACGCCGACGAAGGTGCATCGGCGCTGTACTCGGTGCTGGGCCACAAGGCCGACTTCCTCCTCGTCCACCTGCGCCCCCAGGTCGTTCGTCTCGGTCACCGAGGCCTCGGGCTACTCCGAGCGGGCCCGCGAGTACTTCGAGGGCGACCTCGAGGAGTCCTCGGGGCTGGCCCGGTACATCAACTCGCGGCTGGAGCCGACCATCCCCGACGCGACCCACGTCTGTTTCTACCCGATGGACAAGCGCCGCGACCCCGGACAGAACTGGTACGACCTGCCCTTCGAGGAGCGGGCCGAGCACATGGACGCCCACGGCGAGATCGGCCGCGACTACGGCGGCCGGGTCACCCAGATGATCACCGGCGCCATCGCCATCGACGACTGGGAGTGGGGCGTCACCCTCTGGGGCAACGACCTCGTCGACATGAAGGATCTCCTCTACGAGATGCGCTTTGACCCCTCGACCTCCCAGTACGCCGACTTCGGCTCCTTCTACGTCGGCCGGCGGTTCCCCCCGTCGGATCTGCCGGCGCTACTGGCCGGCGAGCGCGTCCCGACCGACGGCGAGGACGGCGATACGACGGCTGAGGCCGGTCCCGTCCATCCCGGTGACGAACCAGTCCACGAGGACGCGCGCAGTGACGACACAGACGCCGCGACCGCCGACACGGCCGAGACGGCGACCGACGCAGGCGAGGGCGGTCCCCCGGTTTCGGGCGGCGAGGAGGTCGAAACCGAAAAACCGGACGACCTCACAACACGACTGGCGACGCTCGGATTCCACGAGGGGGGCGAGTACGACGCTGGCGACCACGCGGTCGTCTGCTACTCGACGGCCGACGCACAGGAACTGGCAGAGGAGGTCGACGGCCTGCGGGGGAACTTCGACCACTACGACACCCACGTGCGGACGGACGTCCGCGCCGAGGGCGGCCGGTCGGCGGTCGTCAGCGTCTGGGAGACCGAGCGCGCCGCCGATACCGCCAGTGGCTTCCTGACGGACCTTCCCGGTGTCGGGGAGAGCGTCATGGGACCACTCGGCGAGGAGGAAAGCGACGGTGGGGCCGACACCGCTGGTGCCGAGGCGAGCGCGGCGGGTGAGGGCGAGAATGGCGAATCCATCCGCGAGGAACTGGCCGACATGGACGTCTATGCGGGCAAACCCCACGGCGAGGACGTCTACGCGCTGGTGCTGTACTCGGGGGCCGACCGCGAGGAACTGGTCGCCGAGGTCGAGGACCTGAGCGAGGGGTTCGACCGCTACGACACCCACGAGGGGACGGCCGTCTACGAGGACCCCGACGGCGAGACGACGGCGGTGGTCAGCCTCTGGGCGACCGCCGACGCCGCCGACACCGCCAGCGGGTTCCTGACGGACCTGCCCGGCGTGGTCGGGTGGGCCGGCGAGGGCGAGGGTTTCGGCACGATGGGGATGTTCTACACCGTCAAACCCGAGTACCGCGAGGACTTCCGCGAGAAGTTCGAAACCGTCGGCGACATGCTCGACGACATGGACGGCCACCGGGAGACGGCGCTGCTGGAAAACTGCGAGAACGAGAACGACATGTTCATCGCCAGCCAGTGGGATTCGAAGGAGGACGCCATGGCATTCTTCCGGTCGGAGGCGTTCGCTGAGACCGTCGACTGGGGCCGGGACGTCCTCGCTGACCGGCCGCGTCACGTCTTTCTCGCCTGATCGACGGTAGCGTTCGCTACTCGTCGTTCTCGGGCCGATTCTCCTCGGCAACCCCGAGCAGTTCGCGGTAGCGGTTCCGGATGGTCACCGTGCTGACGTCGGTCACCGCCGAGACTTCCCGCTGGACGATGTCCTCGCCGGTCAGTTGTCCCGCTGCGTAGAGGGCGCTGGCGGCGATGCCGACGGGGTGTTTGCCGCTGTGGACGCCCGCCTCGATACCCTCCTCGATCAGTTCCCGGGCGCGCCGTTCGGTGTCGTCCCGGCACTCGAGTTTCGAGGCGAACCGACCGACGTACTCCAGGGGGTTCGTGGGCGGAATCGTCAGGTCGAGTTCCCGGACCACGTACCGGTAGGCGCGTTCGATTTCGAGGGCCTCGACGCGGCTGACCGCGGCCACCTCGTCGACAGAGCGGGCGACCCCCTCGATGCGGGCGGCGGCGTACAGAGTGGCGGAGGCGATGCCCTCGATGGACCGGCCGGGCAGGAGGCCGGCGTCGAGCGCGCGCCGGTAGATGATCGAGGCCGTCTCGCGGACGGGGTCGGCCAGGCCGAGCGCCGAGGCCATCCGCTTGATCTCCCCGAGCGCGAACTTGAGGTTCCGGTCGCCGGCATCCCGCGTCCGGTAGCGCTCGTCCCAGGTCCGCAACCGTGCCATCTTCGAGCGCTGGGAGGGGTCGAGCGACTGTCCGTAGGCGTCCTGGTCGCGCCAGCCGATGGCCGTCGACAGCCCCCTGTCGTGCATCAGCGGCGTCGTCGGCGTGCCGACCCGCGATTTCTCGTCGCGCTCGGCCGCATCGAAGGCCCGCCACTCCGGCCCCCGGTCGACCTGCCCCTCGGAGACGACCAGCCCACACTCCCGACACCGGGACTCCGCCTGTCCCTCGTCGCTGACGACACGCCCGTCACACTCCGGACACCGCTCCGGAACGGCCCTCTCGCTCGCTTCACTGGGCCGCTCTTTCGTCTCCACGACTGACCGGCCGTCCGTCATCCGTACCACGCCGGTCGGGCCGACTCTCCGCTCCCCCAGCGAGCGTTACGTGTTCCCATACCATGTTCTGGGGCCGCCAGCGAAGTAAATGTTTTCCATTATCAAAGTCCATTGTAGACTTTTCGAGTAACTATTTGTGGTTACGAAAGGCCGATTCCGTGAGTCACAAGTGGGGTCGAGGTGGTGTCCGTCGGTCGTGCATTGACTCCACGGCTGTATCGGTCGAAGGAGGGCCCTGAGGAACTGTGGAGTCCCCGACTGGGACACCACCGCGGGACCGTGTAGCAAGCCTTATGTCCGCCGTGAAGTCCCTTCAGGTATGAGCCACAGTCGCGTCGCGGTGCTGGATGTGCTGCGCGAGAACGCACGCTACTCGGTCGAGGACATCGCCCGCCAGACCGGCACGGACCCGGAGGACGTCGAGGAGATCATCGCCAGCCTCGAGGAGGAAGGTGTCGTCCGGGGGTACCGTGCGGTCGTCGACTGGGACGAGGCCGACTCCGAGCACGTCCGGGCAGCCGTCGAACTCAACGTGACGCTGGACCGCGAGACCAGCTACACCGACGTCGCCGACCGCATCGCGAAGTTCCCCATGGTCGAGTCGCTGCACCTCGTCAGCGGCGAGTTCGACTTCATCATGGAGGTCGAGGGCGAGTCGATGCGCGAGGTCTCCCATTTCATCAGCGAGAAGGTCGCCCCGGTGCCCGCCATCACGCAGACGGTCACCCACTACGTGATGGAGACCTACGTCGAGAACGGCATCGAGTTCAGCGACGGGTCGGACGACGACCGCCTCTCGGTCTCCCCATGACGATCGACCCGGCCGAGCGCGTCGCGCAGGTGCCACCCTCGGGGATCCGCCGCTTTTTCGAACTCGCCGAGGAGAAAGAGGACATCATCTCCCTGGGCGTGGGCGAACCGGACTTCTCGGCCCCGTGGGCCACACGCGACGCCGCGATCACCTCCCTCGAACAGGGCCGGACCTCCTACACCGCCAATCGGGGCCGCCGGGAACTGCGCGAACTGATCGCTGCCCGCGTCGCCGACCGCTACGACCTCCAGTACGACCCCGACGAGGAAATCCTCGTCACGGCGGGCGCCAGCGAGGCGCTCGACCTGGCCTTCCGCGCGCTGGTCGACCCCGGCGACGCCGTCGCGGTCCAGCAGCCCTGCTACGTCTCCTACGTGCCCGGCGTCCTCTTTGCCGGCGGCGAGGTGGTGCCAGTCGAGACCCGCGCCGCCGACGAGTTCCGCCTCACCCGCGAGCGCCTCGAAGCGGCGGGCGCCGACCGCGCGGAGGTGCTGGTGATGTGCTATCCCAACAATCCCACGGGCGCGACGATGCCCGAAGAGAACCTCCGGGAGGTGGCCGCCTTCGCCCGCGAGCACGACCTCACGGTGCTCTCGGACGAGATCTACGCGGCGCTGACCTACGAGGGCGAACACACCTCCATCGCGACGCTGCCCGGGATGCGCGAGCGGACGGTCGTGTTCAACGGCTTCTCGAAGGCCTACGCGATGACGGGGCTGCGGCTGGGCTACGCGCTGGCCCCGCCCGAAGCGACGACGGCGATGAACCGGATCCACCAGTACTCGCTGTTGTCGGCGCCGACGACCGCGCAGTTCGCAGCCATCGAGGCGCTGGAGACCTGCGACGACGACGTCGCCGAGATGCGCGCCCAGTACGACCGGCGCCGGCAGTACGTCCTCTCGCGGTTCGCGGAGATGGGGCTTGAGTGTTTCCGCGCGAAGGGGGCCTTCTACGCCTTTCCGGAGTGTCCCCGCGAGGACGCGACCGACTTCGCCGAGGAACTGCTGGAAGAGCAGTCGGTCGCGGCCGTCCCCGGGTCCGCGTTCGGCGCGGCCGGGGAGGGCCACCTCCGGGTCTCGTACGCGACCGGCCTGGGCGAACTCAAGGAGGCGATGGCCCGCATCGAACGGTTCGTCTCCGGCTAATCAGAATCAATACTGATACTAGAGGGGAGACCACACCAGGGCGCGACAGTGACGGCAAGAGGCTCCGTTCCGGGCGAGGAGTGCTCCGGACGGGACGCCGGCCTGATCCCGTTTTCGCGTCTGAGAAGGCCGCCGTAACCTTTTTTCTCCGGTGTCGACACTATCGGGTATGGCAATCGACGGCACGGGGGAGCGCGAGGAAGACGCCGTCTCGGGGGCAGCGTCGAGGGACGACGGGGGAACGGCTGTCGGCGAGTACTCCTGGGAGGACTTCAAACAGGAGTACTACTACGACGCCGACGGGGAACCGCCACGCGACAGCGACGGCGAGGCCGTCCCGTTCGACCCGGCGGAGTACCTGGGCTTCGCCAAGGAGGAGACCGAGTGGATGTGCAGCGAGGCCCACGCCCTGTGTTCGCACCTCGACGGGATCGTCGACGAACGCACCGTGGACGTCCCCGAGAATCTCGACGAGGACGAGTTCTTCTCGACGCCGGAGGGTGCCATGACGGTCGTCAACCGGTACGACCTCGAGAAGGCGGTGCCCATGGAGAAGAAACGCCACTTCGTCGAGGAACACCGCTACTGGGTGAACAAGCCTTTCGCGTGTGTCGTGATCTTCCACTCGCGCAAGGAGAACGAGCGCAAGTACTACGTGGTCGAGCCCTACATGAACGGGATCGAGGCCGACCTCCGGGAGTTCATCGCCGGGAAGCTGAAGACGGCGATCAAATACTCCGACGACGAGGTGGTCGTCCACGGCGACGAAGCCGACCGGGCGCAGGTCGTCGAACGGGAGACGGAACGGCTCCTGCAGCGGTACGATCTCTACCACGGCTCGGTCGTGGGACCCGACGAGAACGAGGGGTTCCTCGACGCGGTCAAGGGCGTGCTCGGCATGGGCAACGGGGCCGAGGCCAACGGGGACGGGCCCGCGGCACTCGAGGGGATCGAGGTCCGGCCCGAACCGGTCGTCCTCGCGGAGGACCCCGACACGCTCTCGGAGTACCAGGTCGAGAAACTCCTCTACGAACTCAAGCGGGACTTCATCGGCTACGCGCGGATCGACCCGATCAAACACGACATCAGCGTCGAGGACATCTCCTGTGACGGCTACAACTCGCGGGTGTTCGTCTACCACACCGACTACGAGCAGATCATCACGAACGTCGAGCACGGCGAGGACGAACTCGACGAGTTCGTGGTGAAACTCTCCCAGCGCTCCGGGAAGGGTATCAGCAAGCGTCAGCCACAGGTCGACGCCACACTCCCGGACGGCTCGCGTGCCCAGTTGACGCTGGGACGGGAAGTCTCCGACCACGGGACCAACTACACCATCCGGCAGTTCAAGGACGTCCCCTTCACGCCGATCGACCTCGTCAACTGGAACACGTTCAACCTGGACGAGATGGCGTTCCTGTGGCTGTGTATCGAGAACAACAAGTCGTTGATCTTCGCCGGGGGCACGGCCTCCGGGAAGACGACCAGCCTGAACGCCGTGTCGCTGTTCATCCCCTCGAACGCGAAAATCGTCTCCATCGAGGACACCCGCGAGGTGGAGTTGCCCCAGCGCAACTGGGTCGCCTCGGTGACACGGCCCTCCTTCGGGGAGGACGACGTCGGCGACGTCGACGAGTTCGACCTGCTCGAGGCGGCCCTGCGACAGCGGCCCGACTACATCGTCTTCGGCGAGGTCCGCGGCGAGGAGGGGCGTGACCTCTTCCAGGTGATGTCGACGGGCCACACCACCTACACCACGTTCCACGCCGACTCTGTCGGGGAGGTCATCAAGCGGTTCACGACCGCCCCGATCAACGTCTCGAAGACGCTGTTTACGGCGCTTGACCTCGTGAGCATCCAGACCCAGACGCGGGTGGGCGGCCGGAAGGTCCGCCGGAACAAGACGCTGACCGAGATCAACGAGTACTCGCCGGAGAACGACGAGATCAACGTCCGGGACGTCTACGAGTGGCGCGCCGAGACGGACAACTTCATCCAGATGGGATCCTCTTCGACCCTGGAGGAGATCAAGTTCGACCGCGGGTGGTCACAGGAGCGCCTCGACGAGGAGCTGTTCAAGCGCAAGGTCGTCCTCGCGTACCTCATCAACCGGGGACTGAACACGTACACCGAGGTGGCGGCGACGGTCCAGGCGTTCATCAACGACCCCGAGACGATACTCAACGTCATCGCCTCGGACCGGCTCGAACAGTCCCCTCCCCGGAACTGCTGGAGGCGACCGAGGAGATCCTCGCCAACGCCGAGCCGCTGTTCGACCGGTACCGCGAGGTCGGCACCACGGACGTCGCCTCGGTGCTGTCGGAGATGACGACCACCGTCGAAGACGAGGGACTGGTCAGTGACGACGAGAAGGACATCGACTTCGGGCAGTTCGTCCCCAAGGCGGGGTCGGAGGCCGATACCGAATGAGTACTCCCACCCGCGACCGGCGGTTCGGCAGCGGCAAGTCGACGATCGGAGACGCGTTCTTCCCGCTGTACCGGCGGCTGTTCGACGAGGAGGGGGAGTTCGTCGCGAACGTCGAGGAGAAACTCTCCCAGGCGCGGATGGCCGACAACGTCGAACTGTTCCTCTCGCGGGCGCTGGCGGTCGCGACCGCGGTCGGGCTGGCGCTGTGGCTGCTCGGCACGCTCGCGGGCTTTGTGTTCGTCCAGCTGTTCGTCACTGCTGACGCCACACTCATCGGCATCCCCGTTCCCCCCGACCTGGCGCCGGTGGTCGACCTCCTGAAGGCGCCGGCGGTGATACTCGTCTCCGGGCTCGTGTTCGGGTCGATCGGGTTCGCGCTGGGCATTGGCTCGATGGTCTCGATCCCCTACTTCCGGGCCAACGCCCGCAAACGCGAGATCAACGTCCTGCTGGCGGATTCCATCTCCTTTATGTACGCCCTCTCGGTGGGCGGGATGAACCAGCTCGAGATCCTCCGGGCGATGGCCGAGGCCGACGACACGTACGGCGAGGTCGCCAAGGAGTTCCAGTCGATCGTCCTCGGGACGGAGTATTTCGACACCGACTACCGGACTGCGATCCGCACCCAGGCCATAGAGACCCCCAGCGACAGCCTCTCGCAGTTCCTGACGGATATGCTCTCGATCATCGACTCCGGCGGGGATATGACGAGCTTCTTGGAGGACCAGAAGGACAAGTACATGCGCACGGCCAAGCAGGAACAGGAGAAGCTGCTCGACACGCTGGAGTTGTTCGGGGAGATGTACATGACGCTGTCGCTGTTTCCCTTGCTTTTGATCATCATCCTCGTCATCATGAGCATGATGGGCGAGGCCCAGACGTTCCTGCTGTACGGGACGGTCTACGGGCTGATCCCGCTGATCGGAGCGGGCTTTCTGGTGCTGGTCTCGACGGTCACACAGGACACCGTCGGCGACGGCTACCTCGAGACGACCCGCGAGGGGACCATCGACGCCGACGCCCAGAAGGGCATCGGGGTGCTCAACCCCGGGCTGGTCACCCAGTACACCGGCGAGTACGGCGTCTTCACGAGCATCAAGCGCCGCGAGATGCGCCACGAACTGACCTCGATCCTGCGGGCGCCACACGTCTTCTTCCGGGACAACCCGCTGTACGTGCTCGTGTTGACTGTCCCGCTCACGCTGGCCATCCTGGGTGGGGCGGCGCCCGGTGTACGGGACCTTCCTCTGGGTGTACGTTCCCCTGTATCTGAATTTCGTCCCGCTGGGGGTCTTCTACGAGTGGAACGTCCGCGCACGGCGGGGCATCCTGAACAACCTCTCGGAGAACCTCCGGAAACTCGCCAGCGCCAACGACACCGGGATGACGCTGCTGGAGTCGTTCAAGGTGGTCGCCGACACCTCCTCGGACAAGCTCGCCGAGGAGTTCCGGACGCTCCACGCCAAGGTCAAGTACGGCACCGACCTCAAGGCCGCCCTCCGGGAGTTCAACAACGAGTATCACATCCCCCGACTGGCCCGGACGGTCAAACTCATCAGCGAGGCCCAGGAGGCCTCCAGCCAGATCCAGGACGTCCTCTCGACGGCCGCCCAGGCCTCCGAGAACCAGGACGACATCGACCGCGACCGGATCACCCGCACCCGGATGCAGGTGGTCATCATCATCATGACCTACCTGACGCTGCTGGGCGTGATGGCGTTGCTGAAGTTGCAGTTCCTGGAGGTCATGGCGGGCCTGGCCGAACAGGCCTCGAGCGCCTCGGGCCAGGGCCCAACGGGAGAGTTCGGCGGCAACGTCGACACCAACATGCTGTCGATGCTGTTCTTCCACGCGGTGGTGTTGCAGGCGCTGGTCTCGGCGTTCATCGCGGGATACATCCGCAGCGTCGACCTCCTCTCGGGGGTGAAGTACGCGGTCATCCTCGCGACGATCGCCCTGCTGGTCTGGATCGCCGTCACACAGATGACCTCCGGGGGCGGCGAGGAAGCCGCGCTCTTGCTCGTAGTTGCTGTCCCGGGCGTCCGTCGGCCCGACTGGCTGTCGTCACTGACTTCCCGCCTTCCCCGGGAACTGCGCTCGCGGGCCCGGACGGTCGTCGCGGGTGTGCAGTCGGTCGCCAGTCGGGGAGCGCGGTAGCGTCGGTCCCGACCGGATCGGTCCCCTGTCGGGCGCTGGCGTCGCTGTCGATGCCGGTGCAATCGCTCTGGTCTCGCCGAACGACCCCACCCCCGGACCGCAGCGTCGGTGTGTCTCCCGCCGTTCGGTGACGGACGCCGAACCCGTCTCGCCCAAGTCGAAAAACGTCAGAAAGATTTACACACGAGGACACACCATTGTAACTGACGGGGTCGGGGTAGACAATGGACGACAGGGGTCAGACGCTGCAGGACTACTTGCTGGGGATCCTGCTGGTCTTGCTGACGATCGCGTCCGTGTTCGCGTTCTTCCCGGAGATATTCGTCCCGTTCGGGGACCCTGGCGACCCCGGGAACCAGGAGATGGCCGACGAACTCGCGGACGAGGTGGTGGCAGTCAACGCCACGTTCGGCCGCGAGGGGACGGTCGATACGGCGGGGCTGAACCGGACGCTCCGTGACCCGGACGGGTTCGGACGGCTGGTGAACAGGTCCGGAATCCCGGACTGGAAGGGGGTCAACGTGACCGTGCGGGACGGCGACCGCGTGGTGTTCGCGAGCGAGACAGCCACCGTCGGGTCGGTCTACCGCGAGAACAGTTCCGGACCGGCGGCGACGCGGGCCCGGACGATCAGGGGAGTCAACGAGTCGATGGCGTGTGCGGACGGGTGTCGGGTCGTCGTCCGCGTCTGGGGGGGTGGCTGACGTGCGCGACCGCGGACAGGCGTACACGATCCAGGGTGTCATCGGCGCCATCCTCGTCGCGAGCGCGCTGGTCCTCGGCCTGCAGGCGGTCGACATCTCCCCCTGGACGGAGGACGGGTCCGAGGCCCAGACCGAGGCGCTACGCGTCCAGACACAGGACCTCCTCGCGGCGGCCAGCGACCGCGACGCGCTCCGGACGGCCGCGACCTGCATCGACGGCGACGGGAACGGCACCCCACACCCCGCAGTCGCCGCCGGCACCGTGGCCAACGAGACGGAACGCGACGCGCTCGGGACGCTGTTGAACCGGACGCTCGTGGCCGCCGACGCCAACTACAGGGTGTCCCTGGAGTACAACGCCAGCGCGGGCGGGAGCGTCGAATCGACGCTGCTGACGCCGGCCCGGTCCGCGACGAGGCCGTCGGTGTCGGTCACGCGCCAGGTCGTCCTCTTCGACAGCGACCGCATCCACGAGTTCGACGAGAACCGCGGGGAGTGTGTCCCGGTCCGGATCGGGAACAACACGCTCGGGACGCGGGACGCCGACCCCGACGGGTCGGTGTACGTCACGGACCAGGCCCCCGATTCCGAACTGTACGCGGTCGTCAAATTCAGGGTGGTCGTATGGTGAGCGACGGACGCGGCCAACTCGTCGTGATCGCTGCGCTGTTCGTCGCCGTGACAGTCGTCGGGTCGGTCGTGCTGTTGAACTCGATCCACGAGTCCCCGGAGGTCCGGACCGAACAGGATACCGGGAGCCTGACCGACGCCGAGTGGCAGGCACGCTCGGTGCAGGACGACCTACAGCGACTCTTCCGTGTCAACACCTCTGTCGCCGAGGCCGACCGACAGCCCGGCGGTCGTGGACGTCGAACTCGCCGGCGGCCGGACGGGTGGTGTCGCCAGGCAGAACGAGACAGCGACCGGGTACGATCAGTTCAACGGGACCGACGATCCGGTGACGGTCGTCGACGACGCCGACGCGATTCCGCGCCTGGAGCTGTTCGTCATCGAGGCCGGCCGCACCGCGTCGAGGAACTTCACCGTCCGTATCGAGGAGACGTCGGGCCCGAACGACGCGACCGTCACCGTCACGGACAGTACCGTCGAAGTCGACCCCGACGGCGGCCCCCCGCAGCCGTGTTCGTGGACCCACCCCCCCCTCACCGTGGATCTCGTCAACGGGACCGGTGCGGTGTCCACGAACGAGACCTACTGTGGGGTCCGGGGGGCCTGGCAGTCGCTGTCGCCGCCCCTGTCGGTCGTCTTCGAGAACGGCACCGACGCCCGCGGGATCTTCACCGTGACCGGCGTCGACCCGGACGCCGGCGGAACGGACCTCTCGGGGTCGCCCGGAGCCGACAACCGGTGGTACAGCGAGACGACGGCGTCGGGCGACGACTATCTCGTCGACCCCGTCTTCCGGGTGGAGTACCGGAGTCCGAACGTCGCCTACAACGCCACCTACAGGCCGTACAACGGAACACAGCCATGAGGGACTGGAACGAACGGAGCGAACGCGACCGGTCGGTGTCCGTCGCGCTCACACACGTGTTGACGCTGGCCATCACGATCGTCCTGCTCACGGGGCTGGTGGTCGGGGCGGGGCAGTTGCTCGACGACCAGGAGGACCGGGCCGCCCGCGACCAGTTCTCGGGGATCGGGAGCGACGTCGTCTCGCACATCCACGCCGTCGACCGGCTCGGCAGGACTGGCGAGTCGGTCACCGTGACGGTCCGGCCGACCTATCCCGACCGGGTCGTCGGGGCCGCGTACACCGTCAACATCACGGACGACCAGGACCGGTTCCCCTTCGAGACGACACACGCCCTGGAGGTCCGCTCGGCCGCCCTCGAGAATCCGATACAGTATCCGCTGGACACCGACGCCGCCCTCAACGCGTCGATCGAGGCACGTGGCGGCGAGGTCCCCATCTGTCTCCGGGACGACGAGATCGCCATCGGGGAGGTGTGTCTGTAGCCGTGTCCAGGACGCGCCCGGCGGCCGCCGACCGTGACAGGGGCGTCTCCGAGGCCGTCGGGTACGTCCTCCTGTTCTCGATACTCATCGTCGGCGTTGGCCTCGTCTCGGCGAGTGGGCTGACCTTTCTCTCGGAGTCGACGGAGCGCGAACAGGTCGAGAACGGCGAGCGGGCGCTGGTCAGTGCGGCGGCGACGCTGGACGACATCCACCGCCAGTCCGACACACGACGCTCGTTCGCCCTCCCGCTCGCGGGCGGGACGGTCACCCTCAACGAGTCGGCGATAAACGTCTCCAGCCCGGACGCACCGGCGTTCAACCGCACCTACACGGTCAACTCGCTCGAACAGCGGTTCGACCGGTCGCCCGAGGACGTCACGGTCGCCTACGAGGGTGGCGCCGTGTTCCGGTCGTCCGGCGCCGGGGCGCGCTACCGACCCGCGATCGCGTGTGGGGAAGACCGCGCAGTGGTCTCGCTGGTCCGCCTCGACGGTGGCAACTTCCGCGTCTCCGAGGGCGAAACCGACGTGGCGGCACTGAACCCCCGGAGCCTCCCGACCGAGGCGCCGGTGCTCGATTTCGGCCGGTCGCTCGCCTTCTCGGCGGAGGTCACCGGCGTCCGGCGCAACTACACCACCTTCGGGTCGCCGGGCACGCTCCGCGTGAACGTCTCCGCGAGCGCGAACCCGACAGGGTGGGACCAGTACTTCAGGCGCTCCGACTCGGCGTGGGTCGACACCGGCGGGTCCATCTACGCCTGCGAGAACGTCGACTCCGCCCTCGTCCGGGTGACGACCATCCGCCTCATTCTGTGACCGGTCGATACAACTAAGTACTGCTGGAAACACACGTCCAAGTAACATGAACGGGGGGCAGGGAGCACAGCGGGGAGTCTCGGACATCGTCGGGCTCAGTCTCATCTTCGTGTTCGCGATCATCGCCTCGCTGTTGCTCGTGGCCGGGGCCTGGTCGGTCGTCGGGGGGTTGACCACCGAGACCACCGAGAGCCTGACCGTCGACTCGATGCACAGTCTCGACGAGGGCATCGCCGAGGTCAGCGACGCCTCCGAGTCCAAGACCGTCAGCGTCGAGTTCCCCGAAGGGTCGGGGGAGTCCCTCGAGGCCGAGCCCAGCGAGGGTGAACTGAATCTCACGATCACAGCCAACGCGACGTTCTGGAACCGGACCGTCGCCGAGGGCCACGGCCACTACGAGGACGGCGACACCACGATCGCCTACCAGGGTGGGGGCCTCTTCCAGCGGCCCACGCCCGACGGCGAGACGTTCGTTCTCTCGGATCCCGCTATCTCGGTCACCGGCGACAGCGTGGACCTGGGGATGGTCAGTCTCTCCGATACCGGCGCCATCACCGAGGGCTCGCAAATGACGATCCGCCGGGACCCCGCCGCCGGGGACGGAGACAGCTTCCAGGAGTTCATCGCGCGGTACTACACGGACCGGTACAACCCCGCCACGACGGTTCCCATCCGGACCAACCTCACCATCGAGAGCCAGTACGCCGACGGGTGGGCCACCTACGCCGAGAAGAACCTCGGACACGCAGAGGAAGTCATCTACCCCTACGACGGCGACGACCGGAAAGTCCGCATCGTGCTGGGTGAAATCGGGGACCCGCCGATGGACACCCACGACCCGGCGTTCGGCGACGACGACATCCTGTACGCGGGCAGTTCTGACCTGGCATACCTCTACCACAACGACTCCGCCCACGGCGATATCGAAGAGAACCACACCGCCGGGCCGATGAGTCCGAACATCGAGTCGGTTCCGACCGACGACGAGTACAAACTCGCCCTCTACAACGAGAGCGGGCGGTGGCTGGTCTACAACACCTCCACAGACCGCTGGGAGACCGCCCACGGCGAGGTGGCCGACCCCGCCAACACGGCGGCGCTGAACACCTCGGCAGGACCCGGGAACGCGGTCGACGATCCCGACCAGCAGTTCTTCATCGACCCGCCATCGTGGGTTGCGGAGTCGCCGACCACGCCCATCTGTGTGGTGACCAACACCAGCGGCATTTCGACGGCCGAGATGAGCGACTACATCGACGAGAACGGCGCGGACTGCCTGGACACGATGGTGGGAGTCCCTCAACGAGACGTACACGACCAACGAAACCGTCGAGGTGGAGGTCAACGTCACGAACGAGGGCGAGGCGGAGGGACAGACGCCCCTGGGGGTGTACATCATCAACGAGACGAACTACCCACACGTCGACGACAGCAACACCACCTTCGTCAACGGGACGGCCGCGACGGACCTGGAACGGGACCCCGGCGAGAATGTCACCAAGGAGTACACCTTCGAGACGGTACATCCGATGGCGGGGCAAAACTGGACGGCCTTTACCGTCCTCGGCGGGGAGCAAAACGACACCGTGACCAACGCCACGACTGGCGACGCTGGCTTCTTCGAGGTAGTGCGACCGGATGCCCAACTGGACATCGTAGAGGTGACTCCGAGCCCGGACCCGGTGGATTCGGGGAACACGCAGGTGGTGGAGGTGCGGATCAACGAGAGCGAGGAACTGATCAGCGACCCCGTCACGCAGTACCTGACGCTGCACGCGGACGGGCGGCTGGTCAACCAGACGGAAATCACGTACGCGAGCGGCGAGAACAGCACGAGACAGATCGCCTGGGAGCCACGGAGTAGCGACGCGGGGAGTGTGGACCTGAACGTGAGTACCTACGACGACACGAACACGACGAGCGTGATCGTCGTGGACACGACGCCGCTCCCGGCGAACTTCGCGGTCGGGATTACCGGCACCAACAGTTCGATCAAGGAGGGACAGAACCTGACGGTCGATCTCAACGTGACGAACACGGGCGGGCAGACCGCAACGCAGGAGGTGGTGTTGCACGACATGGACGGGAATCCGGTCGACGCGACGGCGCTGACGCTGGATCCGGGCGACTCGGCGTATCCCACCCTGCAGTGGCAGACGGTCTACGGTGAGAACGGCACCGGGACGGTCCGGGCAGCGTCCGAAGACGACTCCGATACCGCACCCGTCAACGTGACCGAACTGGACCGGGAACCCCGCGACCCGATCGACCTCGTGTTCGTGATGGACGAATCCGGGTCGATGGGCAGCGACGCCTGTGACGGGTGCGCGAGGTCGAGGGCAAAAGCGGCAGTCGACGCAGCCCAGGACGCCGTCGGGAACCTCAACCATTCCAAGGACCGGGCCGGTGTGACGTTCTTCGAGAGCTGGGCGAGGCAGGGCACGACCAACGGTAACCTCCTGGCCACCGACTACTCCACTTCCGGCATCAACGACACGATCGCG
>PXSG01000115.1 GCA_003023485.1 Halobacteriales archaeon SW_10_68_16 | reverse complement strand
AGCTCCCGCAGGGTCGAGGAGCGCCCTTCTTCGAGCTGGCGGGACAGGAAGTCGATGGTGTAGACCGCCTTCAGGAGCTTCTGGGCGCCCCGGACGCTGTTGGCGCTCCGTGTCGAGGTGCGGTCGCCGTAGACCCAGACGCTTTTCTCCTCGTCGTACTCGATGTTGGATTTCGTCCGCGTGGGGACCTCCATGCTCGGGACGTCCCCGCCGGCGAACTGGTCGTAGAACTGTGCCGCCAGATCGATGAGTTGCTCGCGGGCCCGCGCCTCCGGGCTCGCGTCGGTCGTCTCGCTCATTGGTCAGTCACCGTGAGTTTCTCCTCCTCGACGCCATCCACCGACACGGAGACATCGGCCTCGTCGGGCAGGCTGTACTCCAGGGTCGCGTCCTCGCCGCTGCCGACCGTCGGCGACCACTTGAGGAAGTACTCGCCGTCCATCTCGACGACGTTCGCGCCGTCGACGTCTCCCGGTTCTGCCGTCGCGATGGCCGTCACCTCCAGGTCGGCGTTCGCGCCGGCGTTGTTCTCGACGGTCAGCCGGGCGGTCCCGTCGCTGCGGTCGTGTTCGACGAGGACGTTGTTCATGATGCGGGCCATCGTGTCGTCGATGTCCAGCGGTTCGCGGCCCGTGACCGCTGCCAGTTTCTCGGCCATCTCGGGGAGGATGGTGCCGAGTTTGCTCTGTTTCTCCCGGCGCTGTTGCATCGACCGGCGCTTGTTGAGGAACGACTTCAGTTCGCGGGCCGCTTCCCGGATGGCGAGTTCGATCTCGTGCTCTATTTCGGGGACGTTCGCGACTGCGTCCTTGGACTCGCTGGTGAAGGGGACGTTCGTCGAGGCGACGTGGACCATCACGACGCCGGGGCCGTTGGGGATGCCCGAGCCGCCGGGCTGATCCAACCCGTAGTTGCGCCAGTTGATCGACTTCACGACGTCCGTCGTCGCACAGGCACCGCGCTGGTAGACCAGCGGCACCCGGTTGGCGAAGCGCAACACGTCGACAGCCCCGTCGTCGGCCAACTCGCCGCCGTAGGCGATGCCGGCTTCCACGATGAAGGGGTCGCCGCCGTGGACCGACGCGTCCCGTGTCGCCGCCGCGAAGAAGTCCGCGTCGTACTCCTTGCGCAGGCCTGCCTCGACCAATTGTTCGGTGATGGGGGCCAGACAGCCCGTCGGCGGCGCGATGATGTCCGTCTCGCGCATCGCCTCCAGGAGGTCCGCCGCCGTATCGCGGTCGTTCGCGACGGCGTGGATCCGCGGCGGGTCGTCCGGGACGCGCCCGGCCGTCTCCCGGAGGGCGTCCGTGATCTTCTCGCGGGCGGTGTCCCCCACCGTCGCGTCGTCGCGGTCCTCGGTCATGTCGGCCGCGCGGTCGACGTACTCCCGGAGGGTCGCGCGGGTCACGCGGTGACGGCCGTCCTCGAACTTCGCGGCGACCCGCTCGGCCAGGGCCTGCACGACGGGTTCTACCGGACCGTCTCGCCGAAGGTGGTGTCGTAGGTCTCCTCGATGTCCCCCGCCACGTCGTCGACGACGGCGACGATCTCGTGGTGGGCCACGCGCTCCTCGCCCCCGACGCGGTCGGCCACCTGCCCGGCGAAGTCGGCGGTCGCCTCCTTGCCCTTGTTCGCGACCGCATCCACGAGCGCAGCCTCGATGTCGACGTCCTCGTGTTTCAGGGGCGGCCGCCAGGCCATCCCCCGGCCGAAGTGCCGATCCCGGAAGTTGTCGATGACCTTCGTGGCGGTGGTGGCGCCGACCCGGGTGAACTCCCCCTGGAGGAAGCCCGAAATCGAGTACGAATCCGTCGACTCGGCCATCTTGATGAGCGTCCCGAGTTCGACCCCGTGGGGGTGGGGACGGATCTCCTCGGTCTCCTCGGGGAGCTGGTCGGTCGCCCGCTCGTACTTGAAGTGGGCGTCCGGTTCGCGCATCTCGATGCGGGCGTGGGGATTGACGACGGCGGTGTGCTTGACGTAGTCCTGCAGTTGCCGGCGGGCGCGCATGTTTCCCTCCATCTCCAGTTCGATGCGCGTCCCGTGGGGCCGGTCCCACGACGTCGTCGACTCCTCGCTGATCTCGGGCTCGTTGGTGTCCGTATCGACGATGAGTTCGAAGTACTGGGCCTCGGGATCCCCTCTCGTCCGGGAGGTGATCTTCGCGGGCTTGCCCGAGGTCAGTTGCGAGTAGAGAACGGCTGCGGAGATTCCAATCCCCTGTTGACCGCGCGCCTGCATCCGCTTATGAAAGCGAGAACCATATAACAATTTTCCGAAAATTTTGGGAACCTGCTCCTTCGTTATCCCGGGGCCGTTGTCCTCTATCACCAGTCGATAGTAGTCGCGTTCTTCCTGTATCTCTATATATATGTCCGGCAAAATATCGGCTTCCTCACACGCGTCCAGCGAGTTGTCGACGCCCTCCTTGACGGCGGTGACGAGCGCCCGGGCCTCGGAGTCGAACCCGAGCATGTGCTTGTTCTTCTCGAAGAACTCCGCGATGGAGATCGCGCGCTGGCTCTCGGCCAGCTCCTCGGCGATCCCCTCCTCGGCGCCGAGGCGCGACTGGTAGGAGGTCATGTGCCTACTTCCGCACCCGGGTTTAAATGTCGTACGCTACCGCGGTGAAAGTGGTGGCCAGCGCCGGGACGAGCCGAACCCGAACCGTTACGCGGCCGGCGCCACCAGCCCCGGGACATGGAGATCTACTTCGCCGGCTCGATCCGCGGGGGCCGCGACGACGTCGACCTGTACGCGCGGATCATCGACCTGCTGGATAGACACGGCGAGGTCCTCACCGAACACGTCGGGGAGTCGGACCTCGAAACCCAAGAGGCGGAGGTGACCGACGGGGAGATTCACGACCAGGACCTCGCCTGGCTCCGCCGGGCCGACGCCGTGGTCGCCGAGGTGACGGTCCCGAGTCTCGGCGTGGGCTACGAACTCGGGAGGGCTGTTGCCTGGGGGAAGCCAGTACTCTGTCTCTACCGGCCCGACGGCGAACACGACCTCTCGGCGATGGTCCGGGGCAGCGACGCGCTGACCGTCGTCGAGTGCGACGACCCCGCGTCGCTGGAATCGACCGTCGCGTCGTTCCTCGATGGCTGTCGGTGAGAGGCGCGTGCCCTGGTCCGTTACGCGCTCGCGCGTGCGTGGCTTTTAAGAGATGGGGGCGACTACCCAGTGTAAGGTTTTCATGTCCGAGGAGAGTGAGTACGGCGCAGGACAGATACAGGTACTGGAGGGCCTAGAGGCGGTCCGCAAGCGGCCCGCGATGTACGTCGGGTCGACCGACACCCGCGGACTGCACCACCTCGTCTACGAGGTCGTCGACAACGCCATCGACGAGGCGCTCGCGGGGCACTGCGACACCATCACGGTGACCATCCACGAGGACGACTCCGTCTCCGTCTCCGACGACGGCCGGGGCATCCCGGTCGACACCCACGAGGAACACGACCGGCCGGCCGTCGAGGTCATCATGACCGTCCTGCACGCCGGCGGGAAGTTCGACAAGGAGTCCTACCAGGTCTCGGGCGGGCTCCACGGGGTGGGCGTCTCCGTCGTGAACGCCCTCTCGAAGTGGCTCGAAGTCGAGGTCAAGCGCGACGGCGCCGTCTGGCGCCAGCGGTTCGACCACGGCGAACCCGAGTTCGAACTCGAACGGGTCCGCGATCTCGAACCCGGGGAGGGGACGGGTACGACAGTCCGCTTCTGGCCGGACGACGGCGTCTTCGAGACGACCGACTTCACCGTCTCGACGCTCCAGTCGCGTCTGCGGGAACTGGCCTTTCTCAACTCCGGAGTGGAGATATCGCTGGTCGACGAACGCGACGACACGGAGACGACCTTCCGCTACGAGGGTGGCATCCGCGAGTTCGTCGCGTTCCTCAACGAAACCAAGACCCGCCTCCACGAGGACATCATCTACTTCGCGGACGGGGAAGCGATCGCGGAGGGCGTCGTCCAGGTCGAGGTGGCGATGCAGGCCACCGACGAACTTCAGGGCTCGTTGCACGCCTTCGCCAACAACATCAACACCCGCGAGGGCGGCACCCACATGACCGGCTTCAAGACCGCCCTCACACGCGTCGTCAACGACTACGCAGGGGACAACGGCCTGCTGCGGGACTTAGACGACACGCTCACGGGTGAGGACATCCGCGAGGGCCTCACTGCGGTGCTCTCGATCAAACACCCCGACCCGCAGTTCGAGGGGCAAACGAAGACCAAACTCGGGAACTCGGAGGTCCGGGGCGTCGTCGAGTCGGCGGTCCACGAACACCTGGGGACCTACTTCGAGGAGAACCCCGACACCGCCGAGGCCATCGTCTCGAAGGCCGTCGAGGCCGCGAAGGCCCGCAAGGCCGCCAAGAAGGCCGAGGAACTGACACGCCGCAAGTCCGCCCTGGAGACGACGGCCCTGCCGGGGAAACTGGCCGACTGCCAGACGCGGGACCCCTCGGAGGCCGAACTGTTCGTGGTGGAGGGCGACAGTGCCGGCGGGAGCGCCAAACAAGGACGCAACCCCGAGTTCCAGGCCATCCTGCCCATCCGCGGGAAGATACTGAACGTCGAGAAACACCGCCTGGACCGCATCCTCGAGAACAACGAGATCAGAAATCTCATCACTGCTCTCGGGACGAGCATCGGTGACGAGTTCGACATCGACGAACTGCGGTACGACAACGTCCTCATCATGAGTGTTGACGGGGACGAACACGGATTCGTCCGGGACGAGGACGGACAGATCCGCTTCGTGAGGATCGGCGACTTCGTTGACGATGTCGTGGAGACCGATGGCGATGGATACGACGGGTACGAAGTGCTTTGTTTCGGCCGTGACGACCAGCAGACAAAATTCAAACCGATCGATCAGGTCATCCGACACGAGATCGACGAACCGCTCTACCAGATCGAGACCGCGTACGGTCGGAACCTGAAAGTCACCGCGTCCCACAGCGTCTTCGTCTACCGGGACGGTGCGGTCGAACTGGCGCGTGGCGACGACATCGAACCCGGAGACGAGGTGGTCGCCCCGCGCACAGTGCCCCTTTGCGGGTCAGGGAACACAGAGAAGATCGACCTCCTCGCCGAACTGGTCGATTGTGCCGACGAGTTCGACTGCGACGTGTACGCGCGGGGTACTGGTATCGAGGAGATGTTCAAAGAAAAGGTCCGGAGAACGTACGCCGACGGTGGCGCGGCCGATACAGTGAACCGGGTCGAACCACGTATCGAGGCCCCGGAGAGTGTCCGGATGGAACTCCGGAACTCACGGCAAGAAGCAGGCCTCACACAGCAAGATGTCTGTAACAGTGTCGGTATTGCGCAGCCTATTACAATCTCACACTGGGAGCGGGGCAAGTCCCGACCGACAGTATCCAACTTCCGGGCATACTGCGAGACTGTCGGTGCGACCGAGTCCGGGAGTCCGTCCGTGTGAGTGACCTCGACGAGACAGACATCGAATTGATACCCGACGACGCAGAAGTCGAATTGACGCCGGAACACTACGCCGACCACGGGATCGACCGCTACGTTCAGGTGGACGAGACGCTGCTGGACCTGATCGGTTTCTGGGTCGCAGAGGGGTCGTGTTCACCGCGGAACGGGATCCGACTCGCCACCGGAGCGAACAACGCCGACCTCATCGACCACTACCGCGACTCGTTCGAAGACGTGTTCGGGATCCCTGCGAAACACTGCCAGTACGAGGATTCCACCGACGAGGTCAAACTCCTCAATCGAGCCACAGCGGTTGTCTGGCAACACGTCCTCGGCTGTGATGCACAGTCGTCTACGGAAAAGGTCGTCCCCGATATCGTATTCAACGCACCCGAAGACACACAGCGCGCGTTCCTGCGGGGTTATCTGCGCGGCGACGGCACGGTCGGTAAAAACCTCCTCTCGTGGACGACGACCTCGCGAGACCTCGCCAGTAGCCTACTGTACCTCCTCTCGGCACACGGTATCGTTGCGTCACATACCGTGCGGACGCCGGACGCAGAGCAACCGGGTCAAATCCGGACGGTAAACGAGGTCCATACTGTCGCAGTTACCGCCAGACGCGAACTGGAACGGTTGCGTGACGTTTGGACGGTACATCCCAACGGAGACCGGCTCCGGGAGACAGTCGAACAGGGTGGCGCCCGGAAAAGCAAGCACTACGATCAGATATCCGACGACCTGGTCGCACTCGAAGTCAGGTCGGTCGAGGAGGTCGAACCCACTGGGGAGTACGTCTACGACTTCTCGGTACAAGACGACGAGAACTTCGTGGCCGGTGTCGGCGGTCTCTGTGCTCACAATACCGACGCGGACGTCGACGGCGCCCACATCAGGACGCTCCTCCTCACCTTCTTCTACCGGCACATGCGACCGCTGCTGGAGCGGGGACACGTCTACGCGACGCGGCCGCCGCTGTACCGCATCCGGTATCGGGGCGAGACCTACGACGCGATGACCGAGGCGGAGCGGGACCGCATCATCGCCGAGACGTGCGACGGCAACCCCGACCAGGTCCAGCGGTTCAAGGGCCTGGGCGAGATGAACCCCGAGCAACTCTGGGAGACGACGATGAACCCCGAGAACCGCATCCTCAAACAGATCACCGTCGAGGACGCCGCGGCGGCGGACAAGATGTTCTCGGTGCTGATGGGTGACGCCGTCGAGCCACGCAAGGAATTCATCAAAGAGCACGCCCCCGAGGCGGAGTGGGTCGATATATGAGTTCGGAGGTTCCCGGCCCCGAGGACGTGGAGGCGCCGGCGGCCAACGTCGAACACGTCCGGGTCGAGGACGAGATGGAGCAGAGTTACATCGACTACGCGATGAGCGTCATCGCGGGGCGGGCGCTGCCGGACGTCCGTGACGGCCTCAAGCCGGTCCACCGGCGCATCCTCTACGCGCTGTCGGAGATGGGCGTCACCTCCGGCTCCTCCCACCGCAAGTCCTCCTCCATCGTCGGCGAGACGATGGGTGACTACCACCCCCACGGCGACTCCGCCATCTACGATACGCTGGTCCGGATGGCCCAGGACTTCTCGATGCGCTACCCGCTGGTCGACGGCCAGGGCAACTTCGGGTCGATGGACGGCGACCCGCCCGCAGCGATGCGCTACACGGAGGCCCGGATGGCCCCTATCGCCGAGGAACTGCTGGCCGACATCGAGAAGGACACCGTCGACTTCAACGCGAACTACGACGACCGGCTGACCGAACCCGAGGTCCTGCCGGCGAAACTGCCCAACCTCCTGTTGAACGGCGCTTCGGGCATCGCGGTCGGGATGAGCACCAACATCCCGCCGCACAACCTCCGTGAGGTCGTCGAGGCGACCATCCACCGCATCGACAACCCCGACTGTGGCGTCGAGGACCTCATCGACACCCGCGAGTTCGACGACGAGGGCTCGCTCGTGCGTGGTTCGGACGGCCCCATCACGGGCCCGGACTTCCCGACCGGCGCGACCATCGTGGGCCGGGAGCCGGTCCACGCGGCCTACGCGACCGGCCGGGGACGCATCCGTGTCCGCGCGGACTACGACATCCACCGCGAGTCCTCGGGCCGTGACCGCATCGTCATCCACGAACTCCCCTTCCAGGAGAACAAGGCCCGCCTGGTCGAACGGGTCGCCGAAGACGTCAACGAGGGAGCCATCGAGGGCGTCTCGGACCTGCGCGACGAGTCCGACCGCGACGGCGTCCGGATCGTCGTCGACCTCAAACGGGGCGCGAACGTCGACGTCGTCGAGAACCAGTTGCTTGAGAGCCACCTGGAGACGACGTTCGGCGTCATCAACCTCGCCCTCGTGGACGGGCAACCGCGCGTGCTGACGCTGACCGAGACGCTGGACCACTACATCGACCACCGCAAGGAGGTCGTCCGCCGGCGCTCCGAGCACGACCTCCAGGAGGCAGAGGACCGCGCACACATCCTGGAGGGGCGCCTGCGCGCTCTGGAGAACGTCGACGATGTCGTCGAGTGCATCCGCGAGTGTGCCGACCGCGAGACTGCCATCGAGCAGTTGCAGACCGACTTCGAACTGACCGAACCCCAGGCCGAACACATCGTCCGGATGCAACTGGGGTCGCTGACCTCCATGGAGGCCGCCGACATCCGCGAGGAGTACGAGGACGTCCAGGAGACCATCGAGTACCTCCGGTCGGTGCTTGCCGACGAGGAGAAGCTGCTGGGCGTCATCAAGGACGAACTCCGGGAGATCGCCGACGAGTACGGCGACGAGCGCCGCACCGAGATCGTCGAATCGGACGGCGAGGTCACCCACGAGGACCTCATCGCCGAGCGGGACTGTCTGGTCGTCATCACGGAGGACGACTACATCAAGCGGATGCCCGCCGCCGACTTCGACCCGCAAAAGCGCGGCGGGAAGGGCATCATCGGCGCCGACCCCAAGGAGGGCGACCGCGTCTCGAAGGTGTTCCGGGCGAACACCCACGACTACCTGCTGTGTTTCACCAACCGGGGCCAGGTCTACCGGCTGAAGACCTACGAGATCCCCGAGATGGGCCGGACCGCCCGCGGGAAGTCGGCAGTCAACCTCATCGACTTCGACGACGGCGAGGAAATTACGGCCGTCGTCAGTACCGACGACTTCGAGGCCGACGAGTGTATCACGATGGCCACCCGGGAGGGCTACGTCAAGCGCACCTGCTGTGCGGACTTCGAGAACATCCTCTCGACGGGCATCATCGCCGCCAGCTTGGAGGAGGGCGACGAACTCGTCGACGTCGGGGTGACCGACGGGACGCAGGATTTGGTCATCGCCACCGAACAGGGGATGACGATCCGCTTTGACGAGGACGAGGTCCGGGAGATGGGGCGAACGGCCCGGGGCGTGCGGGGCGTCGACTTGCAGGAGGGGGACCGCGTGGCGGGGATGGTCGCGACCGACGACGCGGACGACCGCACCCTGCTGACGGTCACGCGCCGCGGCTACGGGAAACGGACGCCCCTCGCCGAGTACCGCCGGCAGGCCCGCTACGGCAAGGGCCTGGTCGACATCAAGACAGCGGACCGCAACGGTCCCGTCACGACGGTCAAGGCCGTCGAGGCGGACGACCACATCGTCGTGATGAGCGACGAGGGACAGATCATGCGGTGTCCGGTGGCGGACATCTCGACGGTCGGGCGCAACACCAAGGGTGTCATCGTGATGGGTCTCGAACCCGGCGACGGCGTCGCGAGCGTCACCGTCGTGCCCGGCGAGACGGAGACGGCAGCGCGAGAGCAAGCGGACACACCGGAGACGGAAGCGACGGGCGATTAGAGAATCCGCTTGCCGAGGGCGCTCGCGGCGAGTTCGACCGCGAGTTCGGCCGTGCGGTTGTGCTGGTCGAGGATGGGATTGATCTCCACGACCTCGAGGGCCGCGAGGTCCCCGGCGGCCTCCCGGTGGAGTAGTTCGAGTGCGGCGTGTGCCTCGCGGTAGGAGACCCCGCCGCGGACGGGCGTCCCGACGCCGGGCGCCTCGCCGGGGTCCAGCCAGTCCAGATCGAGGCTGACGTGTATGGCGTCGACGCCGCCGGTCACGCGGTCCAGGGCGTCCTCGACGACGGCCGTGACCCCGCGCTGGTCGATGTCGGTCATCGTGTAGGCCGCGACCGAACTCTCGCGGAGTGCCTCGCGCTCCCGGTCGTCGAGGGCGC
Source organism: Halobacteriales archaeon SW_10_68_16 (assembly GCA_003023485.1). Next base: position 23,024 of record PXSG01000115.1, on the reverse strand, counting down.
GCAGTCCCACGAGGGCGACGTCCTCGGGGTCGACGCCGACGTCGGCCCAGTCGGTGCCCGCGAACTGTCCCCGCCCGAGGATGGCCGACAGCGCCATCCCGTGGACGTTGCCGCTCGGCGTCGTCTCGGGGGTGTTGAAGTCGCCGTGCGCGTCGAACCAGACGACGCCGAGGTCGCGGTCCCCGGCCAGACCCGCGGCGGTCCCGACGGCGATGGAGTGATCCCCGCCGAGCACGAGCGGGAACTGGCCGTCGGCGACGGTCTCTGCGACCGCCTCCGCGAGGCGCCGGCAGACCGCCCGCGTCTCGTCGAGGAACTTCGCGCGGCCCTGGACGGGTTCGCCCGCGTCGGGGTCGCGTTCCTCCGGTCGCGGAACAGGGAGGTCCCCGCCGTCCGTGCACGGGAGAGCCATCCCCTCCAACTGGTCGGCCAGGCCGGCGTACCTGATCGCCGAGGGGCCCATGTCCACGCCGCGCCTGTCCGCGCCGAGGTCCATCGGCACGCCGATGACGCGTGCTGTCCTGTCCATGGGTCGCCTTCGACGGCCGGCGAGAAAAGCACGGTGTCCGGACGGCGAACACGGAAGATACTTGTCGACGGGTGTGGCAGGCTGGCACATGGACCCCGCTCTTGCTCCCCCACCCCGAAGGAGGTCGTCACCTGTGCGAGCGTGGTATCGGAACGCCCGCCAGGAACGCCCGCCGTCCGACCGTTCCGTGAAACAGGTGTAGCGTGTCGAACCACGACGCTACGACCATGATACGGTTCCGTGAGGACGTCGACGGCTGTGGCTGTCTCCGGTGTCAGGGCGTCGACCGGGACGCGGTTCGCCGGTCGATTCCCGACGCCCTGGGCTGGAGCGGGCGGCTCCTGGTCGCCCGCCCGTCAATCCTGCTCGTGTTCGCCGCGGTCGGACTCGTCCACCTGCTCGCCGTCGCGGGGACCGGCCGGGCGGTCGCCGTCGGGGCGGTCGTGAGTGTCCTCGGTGCGCTGGTCGCCCGCGGCTACGTGGCCGTGACCGGCGGGGCGGTCATCCGTGACGAGCGGCCCTCGCCGGCCGAGACGCTCGGAACCGTCCTCCGGCGGCTCCCGGCACTGCTCGGGGCCACGTTCCTGCTGGCCGGACTCGTCGCGGCGGTCGCCGCCCTGGTGATGGTCGCGGTGGCGCCGGCCCTCCAGCGGGTGCTCGCCCCGGTCGGCGTCGACGCGGCCGCCGTCCGGCTGGCCGCGCTCGTCGTCGTCGTCGGGTGGGTCGTCTACGTGCTGGTGAAGTTCTGTGTCCTCCCCGAGGCGTGTTTCGTCGGGGGGTACGGGCCGGTCGGGTCGCTGCGTGCCAGCTGGCGGGTCACCTCGCTGCACACGGCGAAGGCCGTCGTCATCGTGGCCGGGTTCGTGGCGCTGCTCGGCCTCGGCGTGGTGCTCGATACGCGACTGGGCGACCCGACCAGTCCGGTCGCGCTCTCCGTTCGGTACGGCGAGACGTCCGTGGTCCTCCGGTCCTTCGGCTTCTCGCTGGCCGGCGGCGTCCGCTTTGCCTTCGACATCGTCGTGACCGCCGTCTACGCCGGCGTCTTCCTCCACCAGTACGTCGGCGGCGTCTTCGACGGCTAGACCTCGAGGAGTGCGTCGAGTGCGCCCGAGAGGGACTGCCAGGCGGCGATCCCGACTGCGGAGATGCCGACAGCCCCCGCCAGTTGCCCGAACGCCTGCCGGAGACTCACCCGGTCCTCGCGGGAACCGAGCACGAGCACCGTCGGCCGGTTCGCGACCGCGTAGATGTCCATCTCGCGGCCCTTCTCGGAGTAACAGGTGTCGACCACCTCGACGAGGCCGGCCGCCTCCAGGTTCTCGAGGTGGTAGCTGACCTTCTGGACGGACGCGTCCAGTTCCTCGGCCAGTTCCGAGGCCGTCAGCGCCTGGTGGGTCAGCGCCCGGAAGACGGCCATCGCCGTCTCGCCCGAGAGCGTCGTGATGACCTCCGCGGCCTCGTCGCTGTCGACGTAGAGGACCGACGGTTCGCCGTCACGGTCGACGGACGGCTTCCCGCGCGACGGGAACAGTTTGGCCATGTGGCGGGTTCGGCCCGGCACTTCTAAAGCGCTCGGGACGCTCAAAACGCGTTTTGAGTCACTGACGCCGCGGGAGACAGCGAAAGGTAGATGAGGGCCGACGGAGACAGTTACGACTGACTGTCACGATGCACGACCGGCCGCCCACTATCGCCCTCCTGCTAGTCCGGAACTGGCCGAGGAACTGGACGCGTCCGTCCAGAAGGTCAGCTACCACCTCGAGGAAGTGGTCGAACGGAACGACACGGTGCTGGAACGGCAAGAGATCGACGTGATCAGTGAACCACCCGACGGCCAGCGACGCGTGCGGTTCGTCCGCGACGAGGAGGGGAACCTGACCATCGTCCAGAACCCGTCGACTGCCTGGACCTACGAGGAGGACGAAAACGAGGTGACGCGGTACGATCTGGAGGGGTCCGAGGACGGTCTCATCATCCCGGCCATCGAGTACGACCACTACGAGATGCTCGTTGAGGAGTTCGAGGTGGACTACGCTGGGACCGACCGCGTCGCCGGCCACGAGGCCGACGTCATCGTGTTCAGGGACCCCTCCGAGGAGCCCACGACGGCCTCGCTCGACGTCGTCGTCGGGGACGAGCAGTACAGCCTCGTGGAGACGACGCTGGCGGAACCGCTCGTGTTCGGCGAACACCGCCTCTGGATCCACGCCGAGCACGACTACCCGCTCAAGGAGCAGACAACCCTCGTCGGCCAGGACGGGACCACGATGAACTTCACCACCCGGTACGACCACGTCGAGTTCGGGACCGACCACGACGAGGACACGTTCACCTTCGACCCGCCCGAGGACGCAGTCCAGCGCGACCCACCGGAAATGAGCTCGGAGAACTTCGAGTCGGTCGAGGCGGCACAGGCGGTGGCACCCTATCCCGTCCCCGAGCCGACCGTCCCGGCGCGGTTCGAGCTGGACAGAATCCTCGTCGCGGAGGTGAACGACACGACGCGGGTACAACTGTTCTACGCGGACGGCAACGAGACCGTCCGGGTACGCGTCCTGCCCGGGTTCGACCACGAACTCCGGGGGATGTCCGTCAGCGTCGACGGTCACCCCGGCACGGTTACACGGGGATACGCCAAGACGACGCTCTACTGGACGTGTGCCGACCGGACCTACGCCGTGATCGGCCCGGTCTCGACCGAGGAAAAACTGTCCATCGCCGAATCCATCGAGTGCGCGTCGGCCGACAGCCAGGGGTCGGGAGAGTCGTAGGGGACCACCCGGCGTATCAATCAGCCGCCGATTCACGCCGTGGTGAGCGGTCCCGCCGGTCGAAGTGGTGTCCGTCCGCGGGGCTATCCCGTGGTCGCGTGACGTCCCCTTCGAGGCCGTCCCGTCGGACCGACACGCTGAGACGGACCGGCTGGAGTCGGTACAGCGTCCGGTGGTGCCCGTCCGGATCGAATTCGGTCTCGCGGGCAACCAGCCCCGCGGCCGTCAGGTCGTCCAGGCGCCGGTAGACGGTCGCCTCCGAACACCCACACTGCCGTGCCACCTCGGGAGCGGAACGCGCGGAATCCTGCAGGGCGTCGACGATGGACCGCACGTACTCGTCCGCCAGGAGGTCGATGACCTCGCTCGGATCGACGTCGGCTGTCATCCTGCCCGGACGTTCAGCCGGGGAACTCATCAACGGCGTGAATACTCAAAACCGCGTTTTAGTTATACTGCGCACAGACCCGCCGGATGCCCTCCTCGAAGTCGATCTCGGGCTCCCAGCCCGTCGCCGCCCGCATCTTCGAGGGGTCGGCACAGGTATCGTGGACGTAGACATCCTCGGGGATGGGGTTCTCGACATACTCGGGGGTGACGTCCGTGCCGAGTTCGTCGTTTATCATCTCGACGACGGTGTCGAACGAGTAGGACTGGCCGGTGCCGAGGTTGTAGACGCCGTTCAGTTCGTGCTCGGCGGCCAGTTCCGTCCCGCGGACGATGTCGGAGACGTGGGTGAAATCGCGGGTCTGCGTACCGTCGCCGTAGAGTTTCGGCGACCGACCGTTGGCGATGTCGTCGGCGAACTGCGCGATGACGTTGGCGTACTCGCCCTTGTGTTCCTCGGCGCCGCCGTAGCCCTGGTAGACCGAGAAGAAGCGCAGGCCGGCACACGACAGATCGTAGTGGTTGTGGAAGTACTCGGCGTAGCGCTCCCGGGCCATCTTCGAGGCCTCGTAGCCGGTGTTGACGGTAACGGGCATGTCCTCGGGGGAGGGTTCGGTCCGGGAGCCGTAGATGGAGGACGTCGAGGCTCGCAGCCGTCCTCGCGGGCCTGCTCGACGGTGTTGACGAACCCCTCGACGTTGACCCGTGCGCCCTCGGTCGGGTTCTCCTCGTGCATCGCGTACGAGGAGCGGGCCGCCAGGTGAAAGAGGACGTCGACGTCGGTGGGCAGGTCCTCTTCGAGGACGCTCGCCTCGACGAACTCGACATCGGGGTCGAGGTTCTCCGGTGTCCCCAGGTAGCAGTCGTCCAGCGCGATCACACCGTTCTCGCGGGCGAGGTGGTTCGCGAGGTTCGACCCGATGAAGCCCGCCCCGCCGGTCACGAGGACACGTCTGTCTTCCATACCGGCGTCACTGGCGGCCCGCAATTAGGCGTTATCATCTGGCGGTCACGGGCGGGCACCACGCCGGACCAGGCGTCCCGGTGGGCGCGGCGTCGCCCGGATTCGTCGGGGGCACCGTCGGGTTTAAGGAAGCGAACCGCGAATGGTATGCTATGTCATCAATCGAGCTGACACCCAGCCAGAAGAACATCCTCCAGGAGCTGGTAAACCTCTACCGGGAGGACGAGACGGCGGTCAAGGGCGAGGAGATCGCCGACCGCGTCGACCGCAATCCGGGGACGATCCGCAACCAGATGCAGAGCCTCAAGGCGCTCCAGCTCGTCGAGGGGGTACCGGGGCCGAAAGGTGGCTACAAGCCGACCGCGAACGCCTACGACGCGTTGCAGATCCAGGAGATGGACCAGGCGGCAGACGTCCCGCTGTTCCACAACGGCGAGCAGATCGAGGACGCCAACGTCGAGGAGATCGACCTCGTCAGCGTCCACCACCCCGAGCACTGCCGCGCGGAGGTCAGGCTCCGTGGCACCGTCGCGAACTTCCACGAGGGCGACAAGGTGACCGTCGGCCCCACGCCGCTGTCGAGACTCCAGATCATCGGGACGCTCGACGGCAAGGACGACACGAACAACTCCCTCGTGTTGACCATCGACGACATGAAGGCGCCCGTCGGCGACCCCGAGCACTGACGGGAGCGCGCCGACCGGCATTCGTAGCCTTTGTATCACGGCACTCCCGAGCCGTCGGTATGGCAGCGCACGTCGTCGTCCTCGGGTCCGGATACGCCGGTGCCGGCGCGGTCAAGAGCCTCGAGGCGGCACGCGACGGGGACGTCGAACTGACGTGGGTCTCGGACATCGACCACCACCTCGTTCTCCACGAATCTCACCGCTGTATCCGCGATCCGGGGGTCCGCGAGAAGGTCGCCATCCCGATCGGGGAGATCAAGCCACCCGGGTCGTCGTTCCGCCAGGGGGAGGTCGTCGGCATCGACACCGACGCACGGACGGTGCGTCTCGCGGACGGCTCGATCGAGTACGACTACCTCCTCGTGGGGCTTGGCACGCGGACCGCCTTCTTCGGGATCGAGGGGTTGCGCGACCACGCCCACACGCTCACGGACCTCGCGGACGTGCTGGGCATCCACGAGGATGTCGTCACACAGGCAGGGGCGGCGACGGCGGCCGACCCCGCCCGCGTGGTCGTCGGCGGCGCGGGCCTGTCGGGTATCCAGACCGCCGGCGAACTCGCGGAGTTGCGAGACGACCGCGGCCTGCCGGTCGAGATCGTTCTCCTCGAGGGACTCGACGAGATCCTCCCGGGCAGCGACCCCGCCCTCCAGGCCGCCCTCCGGGAACGGCTCGAAGCCCGCGGCGTCGACATCAGGACCGGCGAGTTCGTCGGCGAGGTCGACGAGGAGACGGTCTACGTCGGCGAGACGGGCGAAGTCGACTACGACGTGCTCGTCTGGACGGGCGGGGTCACCGGCCGGGAGGCCCTCGCCGAGGCCGACCTGGACAAGGACGACCGCTCCCACCGCCTGCACGCCGGCCAGGACTTCCGGACGGACGACGAGCGGGTGTTCGCAATCGGGGACTGTGCGCTGATCGACCAGCCCGGCAGTGACCCCGCGCCGCCGACCGCACAGGCCGCCTGGCAGGCTGCCGAGGTGGCCGGGCGCAACGTCGTCCGGGCCGTCCGTGGCCAGCCTCTACAGCGGTGGACCTACGACGACAAGGGCACCGTCGTCTCGGTCGGCGAGGCCGCCGTCGCCCACGACGTCGCTGGCGTCCCCGTCGTCGACACGTTCGGGGGCTTCCCCGCACAGACGCTGAAGAAAGCCATCGCGGCGCGGTGGATCAACACCGTCGCCGGCACCGGTCGGGCGCTCCGCGCCTGGCCGGACATGTGATGGGACGCGTCACCGACGTCGCGCCGGGCGTGCTGGTCCCCGCGGCCTGGATAGTGACCATCGGCGCCCACGTGGGCGTCGTCTCGACGCACGCGGTGTTCGTCGCGCTCGTCGTGATGTCCGTCCTCCTCGCGGCCTTCTTCCTGGCGTCGCTGGGCGAGATGCCCGGCGTTTTGCGCGTCTGGCAGTACGTCATCGCCGCCGGCCTCCCGGTGACGCTGGCCGGGATGGCCGGCCTGGCGCTCCGCCCGGATTCGCCGCTCGTGGCGGCCGCGCTGTACGGCTGGATGCTCCTCCCGGCGCTGGCGTACGTCCCGACGGGCACGGCACACGCGGACGCAACCCTGCGAAACCTCTACCTCGGGGCCGCGACGCTGTCGCTGTTCGGCGCGGGGCTGTACGCGCTGGGTCACCTCGCCGGCGTCAGCCCGACGGCGTGGATGGTGGCCGGACTCGTCGCCGTGGGCCTCGGCCAGACGGCCGGCATCGTCACCGCCGTCCGCCAGAACAGTTGACTACGCCCCAGGAGCACCACCCTCAGTGTCACCGTTCTCCTCACCGTCTCCGGCCCCGTCATTCTCATCGGCAGGCGGCCGAATGTGGACCGTCTCGACCCGGGTCCCGTCAACGGCTTCGACGGTCATCCTGTAGCCGTCGCGGCTGACCTCGTCATCGGGGTCGGGCGGGCGGCCGAGCGCGTCGAGGACGAGTCCGCCGACGGTGCCGTAGGCCGTGGCCTCGAAGTCGGCCCCGAGAGCGTCGTTCAGTTGTGCGATGGGTACCGCGCCGTCTGCGACGTAGGTGCCGTCCTCATTGCGGTGGAGGGACGGTTCGAGGGTCGCGTCGTCGAAGTCGTCGCGGAGTTCCCCGACGATCACCTCGACGACATCCTCGACGGTGGCGATACCCGCCAGCATCCCCCACTCGTCGATGACGGCCGCCATCTGTCGCTGCTGGGTCTGGAAGCGGGCGAGCAGGTCGTCCACCCGGGTCGTCTCGGGCACCATCGGCAGGTCCCGCGCGAGCGAGCGCGCAGTGGCCTCCCCGGTGGTGTCCTCGCTTGCCTGCAGGATGTCCTTGACGTCGACGTATCCGACGGGCCGGTCGTCCGCCTCGGGGTCGACGGCCGGGTACCGCGTGTGGCCGTGTTCGCGGACCGTCGCGCGTAGCGCCGCGAGGCCGGCATCGGCCGGGACCGTCACCACGTCGGGCCGGGGGACCATCACGTCGCGGGCGATGACGTCGTCGAGTTCGAACACCCGCTCGATCATCTCCACCTCCCCGGCGTCGACGTGTCCCTCCTCGCCGGCGCGGCTCAACACCATCCGGATCTCCCGCTCGGAGAGGGTCTCCTCGGTCTCGGCGGCCGGCGGCACGCCGAGCAGTCCCGTGAACCCGTTCGCCGTCCCGTTGAAGACGACCAGCCCCGGCAAGAAGAGGTAGTAGAAGGCCTTCATCGGCGGCGCGACGAAGAGGGCGAGGCGCTCGGCCCGCGCGATGGCGATTGTCTTGGGCGCGAGTTCGCCAAAGACCACGTGGAGGAACGTGATGACGCCGAAGCCGATGGCAAAGGCCACGAGATGGAGCGTCCCCGCCGGGAGGACGGGCGCCAGCACGGGCTCGATCAGCGCCGCGACGGCGGGTTCGCCGATCCAGCCCAGCCCCAGCGACGCGATGGTGATGCCCAGTTGGGTGGCCGCGAGGTAGTCGTCGAGATTCCCCAGGGCTTCCTGGAGGGCGCCGGCTCCGGGCCGCCCCTTCTCGACCATCTCGTCGACGGCCGTCCCGCGAACGCGCACCAGGGCGAACTCCGAGGCGACGAAGAAGCCGTTCAGCGCGACCAGGGCGAGCGCCGCGAGCACCCGGCCAGCCGAGAGCAGGAGGTTCGCCATCAGAGGTCGGCGTGCCAGGCGTCGGCGTCGGTTTCGGCGACCCGTTCGTCCATCGCGGCGAGTTTCGAGACCGCGAGGCTGGCGGTGCGGGCGGCGCGGCGCTCCCCGACCACCTCGAACTCGCCGGTCGTGCGGTCGGCATACACCGTACAGACCGCACCGGCCCGCAGGCCGTAGATGTTCGCGAGCGTGAGGATGGCGCTGGCCTCCATCTCGAAGTTGAGGACGCCGGCCCGTCTGAGTTCCTCGATCCGTTCCTCGCTGTCGCGGGCCTCGAACCCGCCAAAGCCCGCGCGGCTCTGCCCGGCGTAGAAGGAGTCCGTCGAGGCCGTGAGGCCGACGTGGTAGTCGTAGCCGAGTTCCTCTGCGGCGGCCGCCAGCGCCGCGACGACGGCGTGGTCCGCGACCGCGGGGTAGTCCTCGCGGACGTACTCCGAACTGGTCCCCTCCTGGCGGACGCCACCCGACGTGATGACGAGGTCGCCGACGTCCGTCCCGGGCTGGATGGCGCCACACGACCCCACCCGGAGGAAGGTGTCGGCTCCGACGCGGGCCAGTTCCTCGACCGCGATGGCCGCCGATGGCGACCCGATGCCCGTCGACGTGACGGAGAGGGGTGTCCCGTCGTAGGTGCCGGTGGCGGTGCGGTACTCGCGGTGTTGTGCGACGACTTCCCCCTCGTCCCAGACGTCGAGGACCTTCTCGACGCGCTCGGGGTCGCCCGGCAGGAGGACACTGTCGGCGACGTCGCCCTCGGCCACCTCGAGGTGGTACTGGACGTCCTCGCGGGGGTCCTCGCCGGGGCTCACGGCTCCACCCCCAGGTGGGCCGCGGTGATGGTCTCCGGAAGCAAGTCACCCAGCCGGTGGGTCCGCACGTCCGCGGCCGCGACGTCGTCGTTCTCGCCCTCGTCACAGTGGACCGGGAAATCCGCCTCGCAGAACTCGGCGAGGGTCTGACGGCACATCCCGCAGGGGGTGACGCCGTCGCGTGCGGCCGAACTGACGGCGAGAGCCGAAAACGACCGCGTCCCGTCGGCGACGGCGCCCCCCAGCGCGACCTCCTCGGCGTGGAGGCTGTTCGAGTAGTTGGCGTTCTCGACGTTACAGCCGGTGTAGACGGTCCCGTCGGCGGAAAGCAACGCCGCGCCGACGGGGTACCCGGAGTAGGGGGCGTACGCATCCGAGTGGGCCGCCCGCGCTCGCTCGACGAGGTCCTCGGTGTCCATGCCCCTCCCTGGGTCGGCCCCGGGAAAAAAGCCGCCCTCACTGCGGTGCTCGCTACGCTTCGCTCCTCGTCACGATTCGTTCAAGATCCGGTCGGCAGGAACGGGCCTGATACGCCTTCGAACGCCCGCTCAGTCCACGTTGTCGTTGAGTGGACCGTGACCGGGTGGATCGGACCGTGGCAGTCAAGCACTCGCGGTCCGTACGGCCGGGAGTGATCCCGAGACGGCTGGACCGCCTGGCGCCGGCACCGGCGCTGGTCGACTGGGCCATCCTCCTGCTCGTGGGCCTGGAGGTCGGGTCGGGCCTGGTCTCGCTGACCGTCGGGACCCCCGACTGGGGGTGGCTGTTCGTTCTCCACGCGGTCGGGGGCGTCACGCTGGTCGCGTTGCTGTTCTGGAAGTTCCGGCGCGTCCGCCGGCGCGTGACCGACCGCTCGCTGTGGGACGGCGGGACGCCGGTCTCCGTCGGGCTGGCCACGCTCGCTGTCACCGCACTCGCGACGGGCCTCGCCTGGACGGCTCTCGGGGTGGTCCGGGTCGGTCCCTACACGCTGCTGACGGGACACATGGTGGTGGGACTGCTGGTCGTCCCGGCCCTCCTGTGGCACCTGCGGTATCGCTTCCGACTCCCGCGGAGGCGGAGGCTGGATGGCAGACGGGAGACGCTGCGCTTCGTGGCCCTCGGCCTCGGTGGCGCCGTCGCCTGGCGGCTGGCCGAAGCGGGGACCGCGCTGCTGGATCTCGCGGGGGCCGACAGCCGGTTCACCGGATCGTCCGACGCCGCCGGCGGCGCGGGCAACGACTACCCGGTGACGATGTGGCTGGCCGACGACCCCGAGCCCGTGGACGTCGAGACGTGGCGCCTGCAGGTCGACGGCGCGGTCGAGTACCCGCAGTCCTTCGCCCACGACGACCTCGTGGCGTCCGGTGGGGACGAGGAGGGTCACGACCGAGGAAGCGAGCGGGCGGTGCTGGACTGCACGAGCGGATGGTACGCCGAACGCGAGTGGGCGGGCGTCCGCGTCGGCGACATGCTGGAGGCGGTCGGCACGACCGAGGAAGCCCGCTGGGTCCGGTTCAGTTCCGTGACGGGCTACCGGTGGTCGCTGCCGATTGCGGAGGCCCGCGACGCACTGTTGGCGACCCACGTCGGTGGCGAGCGCCTCTCGCACGGCCACGGCGCACCGCTGCGCCTGGTCGCACCGGGCCGGCGTGGCTTCCAGTGGGTCAAGTGGGTCCAGCGCGTCGAGGTGCGCCGGTCCCGTGATCTCGCCCAGTGGGCCGTCATCTTCACGAGCGGGCTCCAGTCTCCGTAGGGATATTGACCCCGACGTAGCCCACATAGCAGCGGCCTTTGTGTCGCGGTGACCCAGCCCTACCGGCCCTGCCTGAGTTCTTCGATGAGGCGGTCGATCGTCTCCTGCTGGTCGCGGAGCAACTGGTTCTGTTTCTTGACGGCCGTCGTCAGCGTCGAGAGCTGGCTCTTCATCGCCTCGATATCCTCGGGGTCGACGGCGGACTCGCTTTGCCACTGGGCCGACGCGCGGAGGGGATCGGTCCCGGCGGCGTCCTCGTCGGTCCCAGAGGCAGTTTCGGCCCCGGCAGTACCCTCGCTCGTCCCGGTGCCGCCGGCCTGGTCGGCTCCACCGACCCGGTCGACGTTGGATGCCGATCCCCGCTGGGTGTCCCGCGCCTGGCCCGCCGACTCCGCAGGGGTGCGCTCGTCCGCCTCGTTCGCACCCTGGTCCGGGGTCGGACTCTCGGTCCCGCGAGTGGGGAGATGCCGTCGTCGAGCGAGAGCGACCCCGCCTCGTCGTCGGGTTCGGGTTCCGCGTCGTCCTCGCCGACCTTCTCGTTGAGCGCGTCCAGCGAGTCGACATCGTGGTAGGCAAAGAGGGCCTGCTTGAGTGCCCGCTCGACCGTGCGCGCCTTCTCGCTGGGTGCCTTGATGCGGTGTGGCCGCCCCTCGACCGAGAGCACGACCTGTGTGGCGACGCTGCCTTCCTCGAAGGACAGCCCCGTCACGTCGGCGTAGGGGTACTCCTCGAAGTCCTCGTCCCAGACGGACGCGCCGACGTGTTTGACGAGGCGGTTGGAGGTGACCACGAGCGTGAGTTCGCTGAAACTGAAGACGTCGCCGATGGACTCGCCGTCGACGGTGACTCCCGCGACGTGCAGGATGCCCCCAAGCAGGAGTTTCAGGACGGTCTCCGCCCGGTCGCCGGGCACTGTAAAGGAGTCGGACTCCTCGACGTACTCGAAGACGAACTTCGTCTTTCGCCGTCCCTCGGAGACGTCGAACCGCTCGACGTCGTGGGCGTAGACGGACACCGACTCGTCGCTGAGTAGTCCCTCGCCCCGGTAGACGAACGTCCGGGTGGGGGTGACACAGACGACGTCCTCGTCGCCCAGCGAGACGGTCCCCTCGACTGACTCGTCCCCCAGCCGCTCCCTGACCAGCTGCGGAACTTCCATGCACAGTGTGTTCCGGTCCGAGGGTATAAAACCGCGGGTACGTCCAGACCCGCGTCGCCCCGTTTAAGGGGGTCGCGTGGCTGGGAGCCGGCATGGAGAGTGTCCTGGCGGGGGTCAGGCGACTCTGCTGGAACGCCGGCGAGAACCGCCTGCGTGCACTCTTTCGCGTCCCGGTCGTGCTGGGCCTTGCACTGCTTGCCGCCCAGCTCATCACCACCAGTCTCGGGCGCGTCCGGGACCTGCTCGGTTTCCCCACGCCGCTGTTTGCGACTGTCCAGTTCGGCGTCCTGACGGGCGCGCTGGTCTGGTGGCTCCGACAGACGGGCGAGGGCGTCGCCATCGACGGAACTGTCGCAGTACCCGACCTGTGGTCGGGCGACCGGGCCGAGAACTAACCCCTCGTTTTCAGATAGACATCGGTCGCTGTCCTGTGGTTCGATCCCGCAGAGACCACTTTCACTCTCCCTCGTCAGACATACATCGAGAATCCAACAAACGGGGCGACAGTCCGGTGGTTACTCCGGGACGAGACCGTCGCCGTCGACGCGCATCACGGCTTCGCCGTCCGCGAGGTTCGGTGCGTCGACGAGGCGGACGATGCGCTTGTCGGCCTTGGACTTGCGCAGGTACAGGCGGAACGTCGAGGTGTGCCCGAGGATGTTGCCGCCGATGGGCTGGGTGGGATCACCGAAAAAGGAGTCCGGGTTGGCGGCGACCTGGTTGGTGACGACCACGGCGGTGTTGTTGAGGTCGCCCACGCGCATCAGGTCGTGGAGGTGCTTGTTGAGTTTCTGCTGGCGGTCGGCGAGTTCGCCACGGCCGACGTACTCCGCACGGAAGTGCGCGGTCAGGGAGTCGACCGCGAGCAGTCGGACGGGGAACTCCCCGTCCTGGCTGTCGCTGGCGATCTCCTGGGCCTTCTCGGCCAGGAGGATCTGGTGGTTGGAGTTGAACGCCTTCGCGACGTGGATGTTGTCCAGCACCGACTCCAGCAGGCCCTCGCGCAGGGCCTCGTCGTCGGCGTCCGCCTCGCCCTCGTCGGCGACCCCGTGGAGGACCATCGCGTCCTCGATGGTCTCGTCGGCGAGCCCGAACAGCATGTCCTCGATGCGCTCGGGCCGGAAGGTGTCCTCGGAGTCGATGAAGATGGCGCTCCCTTCGAGGCCGCCGTGCTCGCGGGGGAGCTGGACGTTGACCGACAGCTGGTGGGTGACCTGGGACTTACCGGAGCCGAACTCGCCGTACACTTCGGTGATGGACTGGGTCTCGACGCCGCCACCGAGCAGTTCGTCGACCTCCTCGACGCCCCACGTGAGCTTGCCGATCTCCTGGCGACGTTCGAGCACCTGCGCGCCCGACTCGAAGCCGCCGATGTCCGCCGCGTCGCGCGCGGCGCTGATGATGTCGGCGGCGCTTGACTCGCCGATGTCCGCCGTGTTCGACAGTTCGCCGGGGCTGGCGACCGCGATGCCCTGGTAGTCGTCGAAGCCGTTGTCTCTCAACTTCTCTGCCGTCGCCGGGCCGACGCCCGGGAGGTCCTCGAGGTCTTCACCTGTGGACATACTCCGGGGTTGTGCCGCCCCCTACATAAACCTCCGTTAACAGCGTAGTGAAAGTGAAACAGGCCGACACCGAACCGACGTGGTCGTCGGGGATCCACAGATTGAAAGGAAAGACACTTCGCCCACCGCACCGACCCGCCGACGATGACCTTCTTCGCGCGCCTGGCCGACCGCGTCGGGGCCGTCGACAGCGTCGTCTCGGTCGGGCTGGCCCCCGACCCCGAGCGTCTGCCCCCGGCAGTCCGGGACGCGGACCTCCCGCGGTGGGCGTTCAACCGCCGGATCATCGACGCGACCCACGAGCACGCCGCCTGTTTCAAGCCCAACGCCGCCTTCTACGAGGACCCCGACGGCTGGCGCGCGCTCGAAGAGACGGTCGCCTACGCACACGGAAAGGACATCCCGGTCCTGCTCGATTGCAAGCGGGCCGACATCGGGAACACCGCCCGCCGGTACGCGTCGGCCCTGGACGAGGACGGGCTGGGCGTCGACGCCGTCACGGTCAACCCCTATCTGGGCCGGGACGCGCTGGAACCGTTCCTCGGCCGGGAGGAAGCGGGCGTGTTCATCCTCTGTCGGACCTCCAACCCCGGCGGCGAGGACCTGCAGGATCTCGAACTGGCCTCGGGCGAGTCTGTCTACGAGCGCGTGGCCGCCCTGGCTGATCTCTGGAACGACGCGGGCAACGTCGGCCTCGTCGTCGGCGCGACCGCGCCCGAGGAACTGGCGGAAGTCAGGGAAATCGTCCCCGATATCCCCTTCCTCGTGCCGGGCGTCGGCGCCCAGGGTGGGGACGCCAAAGCGGCCGTCGAGTACGGGCTGGCAGTGCCGCCGGGCGTCGACGGGCCGGTGGGGCTGGTCAACTCCTCGCGGGGGATCATCTTCGCCGGCGAGGACGCCCGCGACCCCGACGCGTACTTCGACGCGGCCGGCGCGGCGGCCAAGCGGCTCAAACGGCGGCTCAACGTGTACCGGTGACGGTCAGAATCGGTAGGTGTCCACGCCGTCGGGCATGTCCTCGCCCCCGGGGACGGGTTCGCGGTCGCCACGGCCGACGTCGGCAACACATTCGACACAGAGGCCCGTCTCGTCGTCGAAGTGGCGGTCACAGACCAGTTGGCCACAGCGGTCGCAGGTGTGTCTCACGTCCGCAGTGTGGCAGATCTCGCACGGGCTGGCGACGCTCATACCACACCTAGCGGGTCGAGCCGTTTGAACGCTCTGGCGGGCGAGAGGCTTACGGGCGTGCCTCCCCTACGGTGGGCCGTGCGACACGAGCGGCTGGCCACCGGACTCGCGGCTGCCTTCGGGCTGATGACCGCCACCTTCGTCGTCGGCGGCCTCGTCTACAGCCCCGTGCTCTTCATCCTCGCGCTCACCTTCGCCCCCATCACGTACGTCCTCTACAGCCACGCCACCGGACGGCTCCTGGGTCGCGTCTACCGCGGCGTCGAACGGCAGGCAGCACGCAACGGCGGGGACCCCGGCCGGGGCGGCTTCGGCGCCGGCCCCCGCGAGGAGTGGGTGCCCCCCGGCGAGGGCCAGCGACGGGCGCGTCGGACTGCCCGCGAGCGTGCTCAGCGACAGGCACGCGGCCGGGCAGGCGGGCGAGGTGCTCGGCGGGAGCCCGGGACCGTCCGCGAGGGACCGACGCGGCGGGAGGCCTACAACGTCCTGGGCGTCGACCCCGGCGCCGACGAGGGGACCGTCCGGGCGGCCTACCGGGAGCGCATCAAGGACGTCCACCCGGACACCGAGGGCGGCGACGAGGAGTCGTTCAAGCGCGTCCGGGAAGCCTACGAGGTGCTGACGGATTAGCCGTCAGGCGCGGTCAGAGGGTGGGACCACAACGGCCATGCCGGTGGCGGCCCACGCGGACACATGGACCCGGGAACGCCGGTACCCGAGGCCGGTCCGCCGCTGGTCGTGGACGTCGACGGTACCCTCACCGACGCCGACCGGCACCTCGACCCCCGGGTGTTCCCCGCGCTCCGGGCCTGGCCCGCGCCCGTCGTCGTCGCGACCGGGAAGGCCCTCCCCTATCCGGTCGCGCTCTGTGACTTCCTGGCGCTAGACGTGCTCGTCGTCGCGGAGAACGGCGGGGTCGTCGTCGCCGGTCCGACCGACACGCTGCGCGTGGTCGGCGACCGCGAGGCAGCCGACGCGGTGGCCGCGGCCTACCGGGAACGGGGCTACGACCTGGGCTGGGGCGAGATCGACCTCGCCAACCGCTGGCGCGAGACGGAACTCATCGCCCGTCGGGAGGCACCGCTCGCGCCGCTCGAAGAGATCGCCGCCGCACACGGCCTGGAGGTGGTCGATACCGGGTTCGCCTACCACGTGAAAGCACCCGAGGTCACCAAGGCGACGGGGCTGGAATCCCTTGCGGCGGAACTGGACCTCGATCCCGCGACGTTCGCGGCGGTGGGTGATTCGGTCAACGACGCGCCGACCTTCGAACGGGTCGGCCACGCCGTCGCGGTGGCGAACGCCGACGAGGCCGCACGCGGGGCGGCCGACCACGTCACCGCGGCCGAGTACGCCGACGGCTTCATGGAGGCACTCGACTGGATCGCGGCGGTGACCGAGGGATGAGCGAGTTCGACGTTCCCCGCGTCGCGTCTCATATCCGCCGCCTCGACGGGGACGGACTGGCGGCGCTGGTCGCGGACCTCTGGGCCGCGCGGGGCTACGAGACGACCCGCGACGGAACCGACATCGTGGCCAGTCACGGCGCCGAGACGGTCCGGATTCGCGTCAGCGCAGGTGGTCGCTGGAGACGCACTGCTCCCGCCGTCGTCGTCTCGCGGGACGGAGACGACCGCGCGGAGGGGCGGGCCGTCGACGCGGTCGGACTGGCAGAGATGCTCGGCTACGCCGTCAACCGCCCGACGGCCCGCGACATCTGTCGGCGCCACCTCGGGGCACCGCCCGAGACGCTCGGACCGCCGCCGGTCGAGCGCGTCCGCACACGTGCCAGTGCCCCCGCGTCGCCGGGACAGGCACTCGCGGCTGCGGTCCTGGCCGGACTGGTGGTGCTCGTACTCGTCGGGGTGATCGGCGGCCTGCCGACCGTCTTCGGGACCGACAGCGGGGGGGACCTGTCGGGGGACGGAACGGTAGGAACCGAGACACCGACCGCCAACGAGTCGGTCCAGGCGGAGCCGGCGGGCGCGGCCAGGGACGGGCACGCCACCGGGACGCCGCCGGGCGTCTCGGCGTCGGGCATCGAGGACGTCGAGGCGCTGGCGAGAGCCCACGCTCGCGCGGTGGCCAACCGGTCGTACACCGTCTGGGTCGACTGGTACCGGCCCCGCAACTTCCGGCCCGGCGGGACCCGGGTCCAGCGGGATATCGACGTCGCCACCGAGGGGGACCGCTACCTGATCGAGACCACCGAAGTGGTCGCGGACAACCGGACCCACACGGGGGCCATCTACCACGACGGGGCCGGAACCTACGCCGCGGTGTGGAACGGGACGTCGGGGGAGTACGAGCGGGTGTTCGCCGTCACCCAGCGGCGCGTGACCGTCCCCACCTCCGAGTCGATCCGCCAGAACCTGGTGCGGCGGTACCTCTCGACGCCCGAGACCGACATCACGGAGGTCCAGTCCGGAACTCTCGAACGGCGAAACGGACGGCGACTCTTCCGGATCACCGGGACGGGGGCGCCCAACGTGTCCTCGACTGCGACAATCCGGAACTACAGCGTCGAGGCCATGGTCGACTCGCGGGGATTCGTCCGTAACGTGACGGTGCAGGCGACCGTCGAACACCCCCAGAACTCGGGGCAGACGTTGCGGATCGAACGCGAGTACACCTACGACCGCGTCGACTCCACGACCGTCGAACCGCCCGAGTGGTACCTGAACCACACTGACTGACCCGGAAAACGGACCCGAACCCGGGGAAGGCTTTTATCAGGCGGGGCGTAACCGGCGGGCATGAGCCCCGACCGGGCCGCCCTGGAGCGTGCCATCGAGCGCGGCGAGCGGGAGGGCGGCAGCGTCGAGTTCAAGGAACGGCTCACCGAGGAGGTCCACCTCTCGGAGGGGCGCCTGGAGAGCCTCGCGGCGCAACTGCGCCACCGCGTCCTCTCGGGCGACGGCGAGGCCACCTACGTGGTGGGCGTCACCGACGACGGCGGCATCGCGGGCATCGAACCCGACGCCTTCTCGGAGTCGATGGACGTCCTCTCGCTGCTCGCGGAGGAAGCCGGCACCCACATCGAGGAGGTCCAGACCTGGGGCGTGCCCGGGGAGAACGGGGACGGCGACGGCAAGGGGCTGGTCGGCGTCGCGACCGTCCGCGAGGGGGCCGTCATGGAGGACGACGAGCACATCGTCGTCGGGACGGCCGGCCACGTCGACCACGGCAAGTCCACGCTCGTGGGGTCGCTGGTGACCGGCCAGGCCGACGACGGCCAGGGGGGCACGCGGGGGTTCCTCGACGTCCAGCCCCACGAGATCGAGCGCGGTCTCTCGGCGGACCTCTCGTATGGCGTCTACGGCTTCGACGACGAGGGCCCGGTCCGCGGTGGGCCACGAACCCTGGCTCCGCACCACCATCCGCGGGCTCGTGGGCCAGAAACTCGACTACGGCCTGCTGACCGTCGCCGCGGACGACGGGCCCACCAAGACGACCCGCGAGCACCTGGGTATCCTGCTGGCGACGGACCTGCCGACGGTCGTCGCCATCACCAAGGCGGACCTCGTCGCCGACGAGCGGGTCCGCGAGGTCGAACGCGAGGTCGAGTGCCTCCTGCGGGACGTCGAGAAATCGCCACTGCGGGTCGACCGGTACGGCGTCGACGCGGCCATCGAGGAGATCTCCGAGACCGTGGTGCCGGTGGTCACGACCAGTGCCGTCACCGGCGAGGGACTGGATACCCTCGACGAACTGTTCGAGCACCTGCCCAAGACCGGCGACGCCCTCGCCGACGAGCAGTTCCGGATGTACGTCGACCGCACGTACAACGTCACCGGCGTCGGCGCCGTCGCTTCGGGGACGGTCCAGTCTGGCCGCGTGGAGGCCGGCGACGAACTCCTGTTGGGCCCGATGCCCGACGGCCGCTTCGTGGACGTGGAGGTCCGCTCCATCGAGATGCACTACCCCCGCGTCGACGAGGCCCGCGCGGGCCGCATCGTCGGCATCGCCCTCAAGGGTGTCCAGGAAGAGGTCATCGAGCGCGGGATGGTCCTGCTTCCCCGCGAGGCCGACCCCGACCCTGTCCGGGAGTTCGAGGCCGAGGTGATGGTCCTCAATCACCCGACCCACATCGGTGCCGGGTACGAACCCGTGGTCCACCTGGAGACGATCAGCGAGGCCGCCGCCTTCTACCCCGAGGAGGGGCAACTGCTCCCGGGCGACACCGGGAAGGCCCGGGTGGGTTTCAAATTCCGCCCCTACCTCGTCGAGGAGGGCCAGCGGTTCGTCTTCCGGGAGGGGCGCTCGAAAGGTGTCGGGACCGTTACGGACGTGACAGCGGCGGAGTGACTGCAACAGAGGAGTGGGCAAGGCATATCTATTGGCCGTCCGTTCGTCGTCCCGAACGATGAGCCCCGGTCGACCGCCCGAGCAGGTGCAGATACTGGACGAGAACGGCCAGGTCCGCGAGGACACGACCGTGCCGGACCTCGACGACGGGACGCTGGTGGCGATGTACGAGGGGATGCGCTTTGCCCGCCACCTCGACGAGCGGGCCACCTCGCTCCACCGGCAGGGACGGATGGGGACGTACCCGCCGCTTGCCGGCCAGGAGGCCGCCCAGGTCGCCTCCACCCACGCCTTCCGCGAGGACGACTGGCTCTGCTACCAGTATCGCGAACACGGCGTCCCCATCGTCCGCGGCCTCTCCCACGAGTACCTGCTGTACTGGATGGGCCACGAGGCGGGCAACGAGTACCTCGCCGACCGGCACGTCTTCCCCATCAACATCTCCATCGCCTCCCATCTCCCCCACGCGACGGGGATGGCCTGGGCGGCGAAACTGAAAGGCGACGACTGCGTCGTGGGGTGTCACTTCGGTGACGGCGCCTCCTCGGAGGGCGACTTCCACGAGGCGCTGAACTTCGCCGGCGTCTTCGACGTGCCCGCCGTGTTCTTCTGTAACAACAACCAGTGGGCCATCTCGGTGCCGACCGACCGCCAGACAGCCAGCGCCACCTTCGCACAGAAAGCGGGGGCCTACGGCTTCCGCGGCGTCCGCGTCGACGGGATGGACCCGCTGGCTGTCTACCAGGTCACCCGCGAGGCCGTCGAGCGCGCGCGGACCGGCCAGGCGGGCGAGGACGCCGCCGAGAACACCGCGGGCCGCGCGACGCGGCCGACGCTGATCGAACCGGTGATGTACCGGCTGGGTCCCCACACCACCGTCGACGACCCCTCGGTCTACCGCGACGAGGACGAACTCGAACGCTGGGAGCAGCGCGACCCCATCCCGCGTATGGAGACGTTCCTCAGAGAGCGGGGGCTGCTCGACGACGAGCAGATTGTGGCCATCGAGCGCGAGATCGAGGAGACGGTCGGCGAACTGATCGACCGCGCGGAGGCGTTCGAACCGGACCCGGCGACGATGTTCGAGCACACCTACGCCGAACAGACGCCGCGAGTCGCGGAGGGGGAGGCACTGCTCGCCCAGTTGCGCGACCGCCACGGCGACGACCGCCTCACGCGGGACGAATGAGCGTCGACGTCTACGACCACGTCCGGGCAGGCACGGACGCACCGGTCCCGGCAGGAACCTACCGCGTCGTCGGGACCGGAGAGACCGTCACCCTCCTGCGCGTGGCCGACGGGACCGGTCGGCGCGAAAACTCCGGTGCCATCGAACACGCCGACGGAGAGACACTCGCGGAGGCCTTCGAGCACGCCGAGAACCCCGACGCCGGTTTCTCGCTGTCGGCGCTGCTCGCACCCTTCACGACGCTCCCGAAGGCCGTGCGCCACTGGCTCGGACGCTGAAGGGAGCGGATCGACTGTTGTTATCCGTATGACTTCGAGGGACCGGCCCCGCCCGACGTTCCGGACCGGTACCGCCGGTAGCGCCGGTACAGCAGCGCCAGGACGGCCCCGAACCCGAACAGGAAGACGACGAGGTTGACCAGGGACCCGACGACGGGGATCCGCGAGAGGATGCCGACGCCGACGACGCCGACGACCAGCGCGGCCCACCTGCTCTCCACGTCGGTGTAGGACAGCGCCCACGCGCCGGCGGCGTACTCGGCCAGTGCGGCAGCGGTGAACACCAGGAGTCCGAAGGCCATCAGCCCCAGCAGCGCCAGCGGCGCACCGACGACGGTGATGGCGACGAGGACGAGCGCGATCGGGATACCGACGAGTCCCAGGAGGCCGACGCCACCCGACCGGAGCGTGTGCTCGCGCACCTCGGTCGCGACTACCCCCGCGAACTCGGGGACGGCCACGAGCAGGGCGGCCCCGACGACCAGCGTCGCGAGCATCCCGAAAACGCCGAACAGCAAGCCGAGTGGGCCGCCCTCCTCGGCGACGTCGCCGAACCCGCTGTCGACGGAGAGGTTGTCGACCGCCGACACCTGGCCACTGACGGTCGCCCCCTCCGCGCGGTCGAATTCGGCGTCGCTGCTGTACTCGACGGACCCGCCCACCGAAGCCGTCTCGGCGAGTTCCAGTCGCTGGACCGCGGCCTTGACGTTGCCGTCGACGGTGCCCGCGATGGTGAGGTCCCCGGCGGCTACCGAGACGTCACCACCGACGGTGCCCTGCGGGGTGATGGAGACGGACCCGGCCGCGCCCTCGAGGTCGCCGTCGACGGTGCCCCGGACCACGACGCTCCCGGCCGAGGCCTGGAGGTCGCCGGTCACCACGCCCGTGTCCTCGACGATGACCGTCCCGGCGTAGCCGCGCAGGTCGCCGTCGACGGTGCCCCGGACCACGACCGTCCCGCCGGCGGCACGCAGGTCGCCGGTCGTCTCACCTTCAGCGACGACGACACTCCCGCCGGCCTGTGTCGACTGGGCGGCCGCGACGCCCGCCGTGCCCGCCAGGAGCGCCACGATCAGTGCCAGCCTCGTCACTGCCCTGATTGTCTCGTCCATGGCAGGAACGACGTCAATCAGCGGGAAAAAGCCATCCGTACCGTTTCAGGCAGCGCAACGCTCGTCCCGGGTGCTCGTCGGCGCGTCAGAGTTCGATCCGCTCGACGATCTGATTTTCGTCCTCGCGGACGTTGATGGCGACGATCCGGAGCAGTTCTTCGAGCCCCGAGTCGCGGACCTTCGATTTCAGGAGGGTGTCGACCTGGTAGACGCCCGCGGCGTTGCGCATCTCGATCTCGACCAGCACCGGCGCCTCCTCGCCCGCGGCGAGCGTGACGCGCTCGATGGCCTGGCTGGAAACCGTGTCGATTCCGCGGCCGCCCTTGTCGTAGGGGATGCGCGAGCGACCGCGCTCCATGTCCAGGGCGTCCGCGATGCGCACCACGCCGGCCTCCAGGGTGAGGGGATCCTCTTCGGAGTGGTGACAGAGGATGGCGTGCAGTACTTCGCCTTTCACCCGCACCGCCTCGGCGGTGTCGTACCACTCGGGGAGTAGGCGGTCGAGGATGTCGGCGGCCAGCGGGATGGAGTAGTAGGTGTGGTCGTCGCGGTGGACGACGTGCCCGATGTCGTGCAGCGTGGCAGCGAGCGCGACGATGACTGCCTCATCGGTCTCTTCGAGGCCCTGGTCGGCCGCGCCGTTGAAGGTGACGTCGCCCCGCTTGAGGAGGCCGGTGCCTCCAGGTAGGCCTGTATCTCCTCGTCGGCTTCGACCCGCTTTAGGACCTCGTTGACGCGTTCGTCGGGGAAGGCGTGCTCGTCGTCGGGGTCGTAGATCCGGTGGGCGTCGGCATGGTCCCCCGCGTCCGGCGCTGTGTCGCTCATCCCTGCCCACTTCCGATCCCGGCGATAAAAACCCCTCGCGCTACGCGGCCCGCGCGACCGCGTCGAGGACCTCGTCGTAGTCGGGTTCGCGGCCGGGGTCGTCGCTCACCCAGGCGTATGTGACCGTCCCGGTCCCGTCGACGACGAAGACGGCACGCTTGGCCAAATCGCGGACGCCGATGTGTGAGAAGTCCATCGCCAGGTCGTAGGCCCCGATTATCTCCCGGTTCGTGTCGCTGATCAGGCCGAACTCCAGGCCCAGTTGGTCCCTGAACTCGTCGAGCGCAAAGGGCGTGTCCACGCTGATCCCGTAGACTGCGGCACCGGCGTCGGCGAACTCGGCCAGGCGGTCCTGGAAGGCGCGCATCTCGTGGCTGCACACCTCCGTGAACGCCCCGGGGAAGAAC
>PXSG01000114.1 GCA_003023485.1 Halobacteriales archaeon SW_10_68_16 | reverse complement strand
TAACGTGGAAAGGTCAATTAGCAGGCTTCATAGGTATCTTGCAGATTGGCCACCAGTGAAAATGCCTCGATCTCCAACGAAGGTTCGATAGAAACGAACTCTCATTCGGCATCCAAGGTGGGACTGTTATTGCGGACCGAGAGGACGATGCTGGCTGCGTTCTTCCGAACAGAGGTGTTTGTCGAACCGAATATGAATTGTCGCAGACGACCTTTCGTGGGTGCCCCGATGATGGTGAGGCCGTAGTAGCGGGATTGTTCGACGATGGCTTCAGCGGTGTCCGTCGCCTCATGTACCCACGTTGTGGTGCTTTCGGGACGGGCAATCCGGTGATATACGTCATCCACGAGAGATTGGGCGTGCTCTCGCTTGTGAGATGGTGCGTCCTCATCGATGACGTGCAGAATATCGATCCATGCGCGACAGTCAGCTGCGATTGTGGTGGCTACGTCGGCGGCCAGTCCCGAATGCGGGCCGCCAGCGACGGGGAGAAGAATTGAGGGCGGCGACTCAAAGCCCGCCTTCCCGTTGACAACCACGACATCAGCATCAACGTGGGCTGCGATTCGTTTGGTGGCTTCTTTCCGAAGGCGGCCCGTTTGAGTACCGCTTGGGACTACAAGCGTGTCCACATCATGAGTCCTGGCCGCATGCAAGACGCCTTTGACAACGTCACGGGTGTAGACAAAGTTCCCATCCACATGTGGTATTCCGTCATCGGCCTGTTTGAACGCCCATTCGAGAAGTGCTCTATCGTCGCTGTCGATCACCTTCTGACCGTGGGCTTTCGGGATTTGTTCGGGGACAGAAACCGGATTAATGATGGTCAGAGATGCATTCCGTGCCCGTGCAAGAGTGGTTGCGATTTTGAGTTGATCGAGCACGGGCGGAATCTTTCGGGTGAGCAGCGGGACAAGGATGTGGTTCCCGTCGAATCGGCCGAGAACCGGGGGATTTCCGTTGGCGTTCTCGGTGGTTTGTGTCAGCAGACTCCCCAAGGACAGCGTAGACATACACCCTCTTTTATTGCCCTTGATGAAAAATGAGGGGGGCTACTATTCGATGTAGGTGTACTTGCGCTCGCCCATCCGGCCCCAGCCGTCGAAGACGAACTCGCCGTCGGGCGTCGTCAGGGGTTCGATGTCCGTCTCCGCGGAGTGGTTGTGGACGTCGTGGATCTCCTCGTACTCCTCGAAGCTCAGATCGTACCGGTTCTCGACCTGCTCGTCGATCGAGAGCTGGGAGATTTCCTCGGCCCAGCCCGGCTGGATGGTCTCGGCGTGGATCTCGGCCTGGGCGCCGCTACCATACGAGGCGACGAGCAGCTGCTGGCCGGTCAGGTCCCGGCCATTCTCGACGGCGGCCTGTAGCCCCGCGGCGCGGGCGATGTGGACCGACCCCGTGTACCAGTTGCCGACGTGCTCGGAGATGCCAAGCGTCGGGTCGACGGTCCGCCCGTACCACTCCTCGTACTGGGTGGTTTCGGCGAGCTTGTCGGTGTACTCCTTCAACGCGTCGAGGTAGGCCTCCTCGTCGTCGAACGCCTCGGGGCGGGGCTGGCGGCCGATCTCGTCGGCGATTTCGGCCTCGATGTCCGTCCCGCGGATGCAGTGGCGATAGCCCAGCACGGCGGCCTTCTTGACCATCCCCGGGAACGGCGTGTGGAAGGGGATGAGCGCGAAGTTGTCCGGGTGGGTGTCCGCGCCCGCGGTCTCGACATCCTCCAGGGCCTCGCGCATCCGGGCGAGGTAGACCTGCATCGAGCGCTTGCCGTCGACGCTCGGGAACTGCTGGTTGGGCTTGAGGAAGTCCGTCTCGTCGGCGCTGCCGTAGCCCTGCAGCGTGCTGAACGCGGCGACGTCGGGGTCCTCGTCGATGAGCATCGCGACGGCACCCGCGCCCTGCGTGGCCTCGCCGGGGTCGTCGCGCTCGTAGAGTGCGGTGTCGGTCGCGACGACCAGCGCCTTCCGCCCCCTGCTGCGGCCCGCGCGGATCCAGTTGAACGCGTCGTCCAGCGCCTGGGTCCCCGAGACGCAGGCGAACTTGCGCTCGCCCTTGTTGGCGTGGTGCAAATCGCCGGGGAACACCTGCTCCAGACAGCCGGCGATGTACGTCGAGACCGGCTTGGACTTGTCGAAGGCGCTCTCTGTCGCCACGTCGATGCGCCCGATGTCCGCGAGTTCGACACCCTTGCGCTCCATCAGCCGGTGGGCCGCGTTTGCGCCCATGGTGACGATGTCCTCGTAGACGTCCGGGAGCGACGACGCCCGGAGGCCCAGTCCCTTCGTGTACTTGCCGGGGTCCTCGTCCTGTGCCGGGGCGAACGTCTCCGCCAGGTCCAGTTGCAGTTTGCCTGTCCGGATCTCGACGCCGTCGATGCCGACCTCGTTCATACGTAGGGGTGGCGACACCTCGTATAAATGAGTGTCGACCACGAGTTCGTCAACCGTCGAACCCTCTCTCGCACGCAATTCGACACCACCGCGCGTTGGGTGCCATGCAAACAGCTACAAACGATCCCCGTCTACCATCCATTGATGACGGATGGAACGTGTTTCCTGTGTGGTGAGACGTACACGAAACGCGGCATGACACGCCACCTGCGGTCGTGTCTCCCAGAGGAACAAACCGGACAAAAGCCTGTCACGGTGTTGCGTATCGCGGGCGAACACCGGAGTGACTACTGGATTCACGTCGCCGTCGATGCGACAACGACCCTGCGGACGCTCGATGCATTTCTCCGGGGGTTCTGGCTCGAGTGTTGCGGTCACATGAGCGCGTTTACCCTCGGCGACGTGCGGTTCGTCCGGCCCTACTCCGAGGAGGAGATGGCGGCCAGACTCGGCATCAGGCGCGAGTCGATGGATACCGACTTCGAACTGGTGCAGCCGGCAGTGGACGAGGAGTTCGGGTACGAGTACGACTTCGGGACCACGACGGCACTGGTCGTTCGTGTCGTCGAGAAGGGCCACTGGGATCTGGCCGACCTCGCGGCGACCAGCGAACGCGAGGATTCGGTCGAGCAGGACGGGGTCGTGCTGTTGACCCGGAACGACCAGCGCGACCGCGAGTGTGCGACGTGTGGCGACCCGGCGACCGAAATCTGCCAGACGTGCCTGCGTACACGCGGCCCGGAGGCGCTGTTCTGTGAGGAGTGTGCCGAGGCCCACGAGGCCGAGTGTGACCGCCCCGCCTACCTACCTGTGGTGAACTCGCCGCGGTCGGGCGTCTGTGGGTACACCGGGTGACTCGTCGGGACTCACCCGTCGGGAATGAGTGCGTCGACCGGACTCGTCCGGGGAAAACAGCGGTGTGACTATTCGTCTTCTTCCTCGACGACCTCGGGGTCGCTCATCGCGGTCTGGAGGCTGTCGAGGCCGTTGACCCACTCCGCGACCAGGCCGAAGTCGAGGTCCTCGACGGTCGCCATGTCGAGTTCGTCGCCGTCGATGATGCGGGTCCCGGCCTGGACGCAGTAGCCCAGTGCGGCGTCGAGGTCATCGTCGGCCTCGGCGTCGGCGGCCGCCTCGATGTACTCCGCGATGGAGCCTTCCTCGGCAGGGCCGCCGGCGACGTACTCCTCTGCCGAGAAGATCACACACATCAGCGACGTCTGGACGCCGTCGATGAGCATTGCCGTCTCCTCGTCGGCGATGTCGACCTCGTCTAAGACGACGCCTTCGATGTCCTCGAGTTCTGCGAGCGCGGTCTCCCGGTCGAGTTCGCCGTCGTCGTGGTCGGTGATGATCTTCGCGACAGCGATGGCAGTGTCGTCCTGGAGATTCAACAGCAGGCGGGCCGAGTCCTCGTCCTCGGGGTCGATGTCTTTCTCCCGGATCCGGTCGAGCCAGTTCTGCCAGCGTTCCTCCGTGTAGTCCTCCCCCGGCGGGTTGCTCATACCGTCCCGTGTGTGTCTCGGGGGTTATGGCTTTCGAACAGCCACACCTGCGCACCCAGTCGGTATCCGCCGCCCCGCCCGAGCGTCTACTCGGTATCGATGCCGTAGACGCGTGCGGGCGTCTCGACGTGGGCCATCCGGAGGGCTTCCTCGTGGCCCCGTTCTGCGAGCCACTCGACGCGCCGGGGGACCGTCTTGGGGCCCAGCACCGCGCCGGGCCGCTCCGGGTCGTCGATGAAATCGGTCTCCATCAGGAAGGGTTCGCCGCGCTCGGCGGCCGTTTCGAGGTTCTCCTCGTGGGAGATGACGCTCGGCACCGGCCCCTCGATGGGACCGCCCGCGTAGTGTTTGACGACCTGCTCGCGCGGGAGACCCCGGTCCTCGGCCCACTCCGCGACCTCGGTGAAGTCCTCGCCGCCCTCGGTGTGGAGTTGGACCGCACAGCCGGTCTCGGCGCCGAGTTCGAACGCGTAGCGCATCACCTCGTTCGAGGCCGCCCACACCTCGTCGCTCACGTCGTAGTGGGGACGGCCGCTCTTGATCGCCAGGGCTGGGCCGTCGGCGACGAACTCGGCGGCGACGTCCAGCCCCGCCTGCATCAGATCGCGGGCCTCCTCGGGCGTGTGACCGTCGTCGACCAGCTGCGAGACGAGCGCCGGATGCACGCCGAGCACCGGCCAGGCGCGGCCGTCCAGCACCTCGGTCGTGTCCGCCACGACGTCGATGTTGATCTCGAACACCTCGCGGAAGTCCGCGGGGTCGTCGACGTCGTCGAGGAGGTACCACGACGGCTTGTTGAGTACGAGCAGGTGCGTACCGCCGCGGGCCGCGAACTCCTCGGCGGCCGCGACGCCCTTGCCGTTGACCGGGTCCAGGTGCATGTGGTTGTCCAGAATCGGTTCGAAGGCGGGCATGTGGGGCCCTGGGTCGCGGCTCTGCAAAAAGGCGTTCGTCTCGATCGTGTCGGCAGATACCCTGGGAGCGCCGTCAGCCTATTGACCCGTCCCTGCCTGGTGTCGGGTATGCGAACACTCGCGCTCGACGGCCGGATGGGGGCAAGCGGCGACATGCTCCTGGGGGCACTGCTCGCGGCCGGTGCCGACCGCGCCGCCCTCGACCCGGTGGAGGCAGCCCTCGACATCCGGTACGTCGTCGACCGGACCACCAAGAACGGCATCGAGGCGACTGCCGTCGACGTCGTCCTCGAGGAGGGCTCCGACGGCGGCAGTGACGATCACGGACACAGCCACGATCATAGTCACGACCACAGCCACACGCCGGCGGAGGGACACGGCCCCCAGCGTTCCTTCGACGAGGTGGTCGGGATCGTCGAGTCGATGGACCTCCCGGCAGGCGTCGAGACGGATGCGAGGACCATCTTCGAGTTGCTCGGAGATGGTGAGGCGGCGGTCCACGGGACGACCAGAGACGAGATTCACTTCCACGAGGTCGGTGCCGACGACGCCATCGCGGACGTGGTGGGGTGCTGTCTCCTCCTCGCGGACCTCGACGTCGAACGCGTCGTGACGACGCCGCTCGCGGCCGGCGGTGGCGAGGTGGAGATGTCACACGGCACCTACCCCGTCCCCACGCCCGCGGTCGTCGAACTCGCCGAGCGTGCCGACTGGTCGTTGCAGGGTGGGCCCGTGGAGGCCGAGTTGCTCACGCCCACTGGTGGGGCTATCCTCGCACACGTCACAGAGGGCGTCGACTCGCTTCCGTCACTGCGCGTCGACGGGTCGGGTTACGGTGCCGGCGGCTGGGACTTCCCGGACCGGCCGAACGTCCTCCGCGCGACCGTCGGCGAGGGGGAGGGAGGACTCGACCGCGAGGCCATCACCGTCCTGGAGACGAATCTCGACGACGCCTCGCCGGAACTGCTCGGCGGACTCCAGGAGACGCTGACGGAGGCAGGTGCCCTGGATGTCTCCGTGGTGCCCCTGACGATGAAGAAGTCCCGGCCGGGTCACCTCGTGAAGGTCATCTGTGCGCCAGAGGACGCCCGTCGCGTGGCACGCCGACTTGCCGAGGAGACCGGGACACTCGGGGTGCGTGAGGGGAGCGCCGGCCACCGGTGGGTCGCCGACCGCCAACAGCGGCCAGTCTCCGTGTCCATCGACGGTGAGGCCTACGAGGTGGCGGTCAAGGTCGCCAGCGCCGGTAGCGAAGTCTACGACGTGAGCGCCGAATACGACGACGCGCTGGCGGTCGCGACGGAGACAGACCTGCCGGTGCGCGAGGTGATGCGCCGAGCGGAGGCGGCGGCGCGGGAGTCGTGACTCAGAAGAACGCACCCACGTCCGGTCCGTACTCCTCGGGTGCGACGTCGAGTCGGCGGCGCGTCTCGTTGGTACCGTGGTCGTCGACGATGGCCTGGAGGTGGGGATGGAGGACGCTACTGCCCGCTGAGGGCAGGTAGTTCATGTTGACCGACGCGAACCGCGAGCCGTCGTGGGCTACGGCCGCGTGGACGTACTCCAGGGCACACGCCAGCCCGTCCGCCAGGAGGTCGGCAGTGAGCTCGCCGACGGGCCGGAAGTGCTCCTCGGTGAGGACGACCACGTTCGAGTGCGTGCCGTATGGAAAGAGGTTCGGGAACGAGGTGGCCACCCCGACGGACCCGCGGTCGACGCCGACGTAGTCGGGGTACTCGGGGGTCGCGTCTTCGACCAGCTCCGGACAGAAGAAGCA
Source organism: Halobacteriales archaeon SW_10_68_16 (assembly GCA_003023485.1). The sequence goes on along the minus strand of PXSG01000114.1, from coordinate 1,206 downwards.
GTCCTCGTCGTCGATGTCCGGCCTGACGTCCTCATCTTCCCGCTCGGGGAACCACTCCGCGACCACCCGGGTCCCCTGGCCGGTCAGGGGGTCGCGGCGGTACTCGACTCCCTGGGTGTCCAGTTCGAAGTCCGCCAGCGGGCTGTAGAACTGTGCCTCCTCCACAGTCTCGGAGAATTCGATTGCCATGTCCGCTGGTCCGGGAGCACCGGGGAAAAAGACCTGTCACTCCTCGCGGTGTTCGGCGAGCGCCTCCTCGATGGTCAGTTCGCCACCGGCGACACGGCGCGCGAGCGTCTCGTCGATGGCGCGGTTGGTCTCGCTGCGCTCGCGCGAGCGGTCCTTGATGCGCTGGAGTTCGCCCGCCGTCGGGTCGATGTCGCGCTCGTCGACGCGTTCGCCCTCGATGCGCGCGATGTTGACCGCGGCGAGGACGTCTCCCATCCCCCGCGTGCCGGCCCCCAGATAGGGCGTCGTCCCCGTCTCGTCGACCAGTTCCACCGGAACCGAGAGGTCGTCGATGATCCGGGCACCCACGAGGCGCTCGGCGGCCCTGTCGGCTGGCACCTGGAAGGTGGCGACCACGACGTCACCCTTCAGGACCGCGATCCCGGGTCGCTCGCCGGGGTCGACGCCGACGACGGTCCGGCCGCCACCACCGCGCGTGAGCGCGAGGACGGATTCGATGGCCCCCCGCGGGTTCTCGGGGGACGCACGGACCACCTCGACGCCCGCGGGGACCGGTACCTCCTCGTCCTCCCCGGTGACGACGACTGTGGCACCTTCGGGGAGTTCGTCGTCGGGTTCGACGGTCGTGAACTCCACGCCGCGGTCCCGGAGCGTGGTCACGACCTCGTGGTAGAGTTCGAAGTCGGCGGTGGCGACGACGACCACACTCCCCGTTGCGGAGGTATCGACTTGAGCCACTCGGTCGGAACCGTCGTGTGTGCGAGCGTTTTAACCGGAGGGGGACCAACCCCGGCCCGTGAGCGACTCCATCCCGACGGGCTGTCCTCCAATCGACGACCTGCTGGGTGGCGGGTTCGAGCGCGGTGCCGTCACGCAGGTGTACGGCCCGCCCGCGGCGGGCAAGACGAACGTCGTCCTCTCGGCGGCCCTGTCGGCTGGCACCTGGAAGGTGGCGACCACGACGTCACCCTTCAGGACCGCGATCCCGGGTCGCTCGCCGGGGTCGACGCCGACGAC
>PXSG01000113.1:8899-10548 GCA_003023485.1 Halobacteriales archaeon SW_10_68_16 | reverse complement strand
TGCCGTCCCACTCCGCGGAATTATCGCGGGGGTCGTAGCCCAGCACCTCCCTGGCGCGTTCCAGCGAGTAGTACTTCCGGTCGTTGTCGGAGATGCCGTAGACGATCTCGTAGTCGTAGTCGGCCCGCAGGGCGCAGTCGTGGATGTAGGCACAGTCGCGCATCGAGAGCCACATCGCCTGGCCCCGCTCGTAGTCGACGGGCGGGTGGCCCTCGTTGAGGTTGCCGATGCGGATGTTACAGACCGAAATGGCGTGTTCGTCGTGGAAGTACCGGCCGATGGTCTCGCCGGCGACCTTCGAGATGCCGTACTTGTTGCCGGGGCGGGGCAGTTCCGTCCCGTCGAGCAGGAACTCGCCGTGGGACCGGTAAATCGCTGGCGCGCGTTCGTCGGTCTCGAAGGCGCCGACGGCGTGGTTCGAGGAGGCGTACACGACCCGGTCGACGCCCTCCTCGACGGCCACCTCGTAGACGGTGTGGGTGCCGTCGATGTTGTTCGTGAGGACGCTCCGCCAGGGCGCGCTGGGTCGGGGGTCGCCCGCCAGGTGGACGATGGCCTCGACACCCTGGGCGGCCGCGGCGACGTCGTCGTGGTTCTGGACTTCGCCGATGACGTAGGGAAAGTCGGGTTCCTCTTCGGGCGGGCTGTGGAACATGAGCCGCCAGTCGTAGTCCTCTCCGAGCCCCCGCAGGATGGCCTCGCCGACGTGGCCGCCCGCCCCCGTGAGTAACACCGGCAGTTCCATTCAGGTGAACCCAGCGCGGGGACCGTCAAGTAGCATGCGGTTTGCCGTGACTGCGGGCCGGTCGAGAGAGTCGGTCCAAATCACCCGGGAGCGTCGGCCGAAACACTCGACAAGTACATACACCGCCGCGCGGAGGAACACCCATGAGCGACCCGACAGACAGCGAGGTGGCGTGTTTCGAGGCCGGCGTGAAGTTCGGCTCGCTGTACCACCAGTTCGCGGGCACGCCCGTCAGCCCCGAAAGCGCCGACTCGCTCGCCACCGCCATCGAGGAGGCAATCGAGAACCAGCCACACTGCGAGTCCGTGACCGTCGACGTTCGCGAGGACGCCCTCCGGGCTGCCATCGAGGACGGGCCGGCCGCGTACACCGAACTCACGGGACGGTTCCTCGACGTGGAGGTGGTCGTCGACTACGAGGGCCGGGAGGTCGTCGCCCGGATGGAGATGGACGAGGGCTACCCGCTGATGCGCGTGACGTCAGTCCGCGAGCCCGGAAGGTAGGTCGGTCCGGGGCCGGGACGCAGATTTCACTTTCACTTGCAGGCGGGTTTTTAACCCCCCACAAGCCGAACGAGCGATTATGAGTCAGGCAACACTCGACGACGACGACCTCTTCGGCGAAGCGGCCAGCGAGATGCGCGCGGACGTCGAGGAGTCGCTGGCGGCCGCACGCGAGTCCCTCCCCGGGGCCGACGACATCTGGGAGGTCGACGCCGAGAACACCCTGGGCGTGCTCAATGGGCTACGGACCGCACTGGATATCGGCGACGCCGCCGAGCACCTCCGCGACGCCAAGAAGTGGTACACGATGGGCGAGCGCGCCGACGCCTTCGAGGACGCCGAGGACCTGGCCGAGGAGATCGACGCCGTCGAGGACCTCGTGGCCGACATCGAGGCGGCCC
>PXSG01000113.1:0-8819 GCA_003023485.1 Halobacteriales archaeon SW_10_68_16 | reverse complement strand
CGCTTCGATTCCTTCATACACGGTTCGACCCAACGGTGGGTATGCGACTGCTGATTACCGGCGCACACGGACGCGTCGGCGAGGGGCTGAAGATGCACCTGGCCGACGACCCGGACTACGAACTGACCTACCTCGACCGCGAGGACCACCCCGACTACGAGACGCACGTCGCGGACGTGGGCGACTACGACGCCATCCGGCCGGCCTTCGACGGCCAGGACGCGGTCGTCCACCTGGCGGCCTACCCCACGACCGACGGCACCTGGGACCAGGTCCGGGAGAGCAACATCGTCGGGACCCACAACGTCCTGGAGGCCGCGGCCGACGCCGGCGTCGAGAACTTCGTGTTCGCATCCTCGATCCACGCCGCCGGGATGTACGAGGAGGACAACGCCCCGGACCTCTACGAACTCGATTTCGACCTGACGGTCACCCACGAGGACCCCGAGCGGCCCGACTCCTACTACGGCGCCTCGAAGGCCTTCGGCGAGGACTGGGGGCGCTACTACGTCGAGTGTCGGGACTCCCCCGAGCAGTTCTACGCCATCCGCATCGCCAGCATCCGCGCGCCGCCCTACGACAACCCCTACGGCGACGCCGAGAAGGGCGTCGAACGCGGCGACTGGGAGCGGGGCAGCGAGGCCTACGAGACGCAGATCAAGCGCCTGAAGGGAACCTGGCTCTCGGAACGGGACTGGGCACAGCTGGTCGAGCTGTGTCTGGCCGACGGAGACCTGGAGTTCGACATCTTCTTCGGGACCAGCGAGAACGAGCGCGGGTGGTACGACATCGAGCACGCCAAGGACGTGCTGGGCTACGAACCGCAGGACCGCGCCGAAGAGTGGACCGAACCCCCGCAGGAACTGGTCGACCACGTCGACTCGCGGCGCCCCGACGAATAGTGGCGCTGCTGACGGGTTCGGCCGGTCACTCCTCCGGATCGCCGACGACGCCGCTGTCGGTGAACTCGGCGGAGTCGTACGCGAGGTTCGTCCCGGACTGCCACTCGCCCCAGCCGTCGGCGGCGCCCGCGGCCGCCTCGGCGAAGCAGTCCGCGTCCACGAGGGCGGGGTCGATCGCGCGCACGAGACTCGTCTCCAGGGGGCCGCCGTGGCCCATCCCGACGCCCGCTTCGAGTGCGGGCACGTCGTCGAGGTCGACGGCGTCGAACCAGGTGAAGGGGACGGCGTAGGCGACCCCGTCGCGGGTGAGGCGCCCGCAGGCCTCCCGGAGTGGCGCGACGTTGCCGCCGTGACCGTTGACGACGACGACGCGGTCCCAGCCGTGGCTGGCGAGGCTCGCCACCGTCTCGCGGAGGTACGCGCGGAAGGTGTCCTCGCTCACCCACAGCGTCCCCGCGAAGTGGCGGTGTTCCTCCGCGACGCAGGTCGGCCTCGGCCGCGAGTGCGTCTGTCCCCAGCGGCGCGTGGGGTCCGTGCTGTTCGGTGCTGCCGACGGGCAGCGCCGCCAGGTCGGCGTCGGCGGCGTCGGCGTCCGTCCAGGAGACCTCCGAGAGGTGCATGCCGGGGCGTAGACCGGCCGTTCCCTAATCGGTGGCGGTCCCCGCGGGGAACGTGGGCGCCGAGTGCTCGTTCGGCAGATGCGGCGGCGTTCGGTTGTGCCCTTCGTAATGCATAAGACGAGGTGGTCAATAGGTTCAGAAAAGATGGGACCCGGTGGCCTCAGCCACGAAATCGCGTACGTGCTCGGACAGTCGGGTGTCTCGCGGACCCCGGCGGACGTCTTCGAGACGGTGTACCTGGTGTTCCTGATACTGGGGACGCTGGTCGGCCTCGTCGTCATCGCGTACATGCTCTCGAAGGCGTGGCGGTACCGCGACGACGGCGAGCGCGACGAGACGGAGGACAAGAAGGTCGTGCGCCCGATGCTCGGCCACCTGCCGACGGGGTCGGGCGGCGGCAAGAAACTGTTCGTCTCCTTCGGGATCAGCGCCGTCATCGTCCTCTCGCTGATCGTCTGGACGTACTCGGCGCTTTTGTTCGTTGACGACACGCCCGACGAGGTCCGGGAGGAAGCGATCGAGATCGACGTGGTCGGGGAACAGTTCGCCTGGCAGTACACCTACCCGAACGGCCACACCACGACCACGCTGCGGATCCCCGAGGGGCAGCCGATCAGATTGAACGTGACGTCCTCGGACGTCTGGCACGCCTACGGGATAAACGAGTTCCGGGTCAAGACCGACGCCATCCCGGGACAGACGACGACCGCCTGGTTCACCGCCGACCAGACCGGCGAGTTCGAGGCGGTCTGTTACGAACTGTGTGGCTCCGGACACTCGGCCATGCGCGGTGACGTCGTCGTCATGGAACAGGGGGAGTTCCAGGAGTGGTACGCGAACACCACGGACGGCTCGACTGAGGAGTCGATCGACGGATCGACTGGCACCGACGCCGAAACCGGGCCGGAGGCGAGCGCGACCGCCGACCCGGCCACCGACACCACAACGGAGGCTGACTCATGACCCAACACGCAGACCACGACCACGAACACGGCCTGCCGCCCAAATCGTCAGTGAAACGCTGGCTCGTCACGACCAACCACAAAGACATCGGCGTCCTCTACACCGTCACGGCCATCTTCTTCCTGGTGGCCGGGGGCATCCTGGCGATGCTCATCCGGTCCCAGCTGTGGACGCCGGGCGGGACCGTCCTCGGTGGCCAGGGGTACAACCAGGCGGTGACGTCGCACGGCCTGCTGATGGTGTTCTGGTTCATCTCGCCGTTCGCGTTCGGGCTGGCCAACTACCTGGTGCCGCTGCAGATCGGCGCCGACGACCTCGCGTTCCCGCGCCTGAACGCCCTGAGCTACTGGCTGTACCTCGCCTCGGGGCTGCTCTTTCTCTCCTCGTTTTTCCTCGGGAGTTCGCTGGCCGGCGGCTGGACGATCTACCAGCCACTGAACGTCCCGGCGTACATCCCCGAGGTGAACCAGGTCGGGTCGCTGGCGACCATCTTCGCCCTGATGATGTTCGTCGCCGCAGTGACGATGGGGTCGGTGAACTTCCTGACGACCTTCTACCGGATGCGCGCGGAAGGACTGCGCATCCGCGATATGCCGATGTTCAGCGTCTCCATCCTCCTGACGGTGTGGATGATGCTGTTCGCGTTCGCGGCACTCCTGGCCGCGGTCATCCTGCTGAGTTTCGACCACCTGCTCGGGTCGGTCTGGTTCAGCACCGCTGAGGGGGGATCGCTGTTGTGGGCCCACCTGTTCTGGTTTTTCGGCCATCCGGAGGTGTACATCGTCTTCTTCCCCGCACTCGGGGTGATGGCCGAGGTGTTCCAGACCTTCTCGGGCAAACGGATCGTCGGCCGCAAGTGGTTCGTCATCGCGATGGCGCTGGTGGCGATCCAGAGTTTCGTCGTCTGGATGCACCACATGTTCCTGACCGCCATCAACCTCCCCATCAAGACCATTTTCATGGCGACGACCATCGGCATCTCCCTGCCCTTCGACCTGATGGTCTTCGCGCTCATCTACACGCTCGTCAAGGGGAAGGTCCGGTTCAAGACGCCCTTCCTCTTTGCCTTCGGGGCGTTGCTCCTGTTCATCCTCGGTGGCATCACGGGCGTGTTCCTGGGTGCCGTGGTGCTGGACTACCAGTTCCGTGGCACCTACTGGGTGGTCGCGCACTTCCACTACGTGATGTTCGGCGGCGGGACGGCGCTGATCGGCGGCCTCTACTACTGGTTCCCGAAGATGACCGGCCGGATGTACGACGAGTTCCTCGGGAAGGTCCACTTCGCGCTCTTTTTCGTCGGCTTCAACCTCCTGTACTTTCCGATGTTCGTCGTCTGGGAGACGCCCCGGCGGGTCTTCGACTACGCCGCCGAGTTCACGATGTGGCACCGCGTCGCCACCGTCGGAGCGATCGTGTTCGCGGGATCGTTCCTCGTGATGATGTACAACCTCTTCAAGAGCCTCCACTCGGGCGAGGAGGCCCCGGACAACCCCTGGGAGTACGGCTCCGCGGGCGAGTGGGCCGTCCCCTCGCCGCCGCCCCTGGAGAACTACCCCGGCGTGCCCAGTTACGCGGGCGGGAAACTCAGCTTCCTGTCCCGTACAGAGGCGGCCGACGGCGGGACCGTCGTCGAGGAGCAGGTCGCCGGCACGGCCGAAAAGACTGCTGCCGATGGTGGTGCCATCGCCCACGCCGGCGCGACGGCGACGACGCCGACGACTGGCTACGCCGAGGACCTCGCCCTCGAGGAGGAACACGCCGACCACGCCAGCATCTGGCCGATGGCGATCAGCGCCGGCGCGTTCGTGACCTTCCTCGGCCTCTCGGGCATCTCGAAGGCCTATTTCATCTGGCCGTTCGTCTTCGGCGTCGGCTTCATGGTCGCGTACTTCGCCTTCGAGGGTGCCCGCCGCGAGGGCCTCACCTGGGTCCACCCCGTGGTGATGGCCCTTGGCGGGGCCATCGCGGCCGGCGGCGCCTACGTGCTCGCCCTCGACAAGGGCGGGTTCGGCGCGGCCATCGACGGCGCCAGCCCGTACTTCTGGGTGACGACCGTCGGCGCTCTCGTGGGGGGAGTCTCGCTCACCCAGCTCGGGATGGAGTCGTTCCACGTCCCGGAACCGACCATCGCCGAGCAGTGGCCCTACGAGAAGGTCAAGAACGTCAAGCTCGGCATGTGGATGTTCCTCGGGTCGGACGTCATCCTCTTTGGCGCCTTCATCGGCGGGTACATCTTCATGCGTGTCGGCCACGGCTGGACCCACTGGCACCACGACCTCATCCCCGAGGCACACGTCGTGTTGCCGGGCCTGATCAACACCTACTTCCTGCTGGCCAGCAGTTTCACCGTCGTGCTCGCCCTAGTGGCGGCGCGCAACCACAACCGCCGCCGGCTGCTGGCGTACCTCTGGACCACGTTCTTCCTGGGCGTGGGTTTCCTGGTCAACAAGGCCATCGAGTGGCAGCACCTCTTTCACCTCCACGAGGGCGCCTACGAGGGCGGCTGGACGTTCGCCACCAACATCGCCTCCTCGACGTTCTACATCACGACCGGGCTCCACGGCGCCCACGTCGCGGTCGGCCTGCTCATCACGCTGTACCTGATCGTGCGGGCCTCCAACGGCGCCTACCTCGGCGAGGAGGGCTCAGAGACCGTCGAGTACTTCGGGCTGTACTGGCACTTCGTGGACATCGTGTGGCTGTTCCTGTTCCCCCTCTTCTACATCCTGTGAGGTGAGCAAGAATGGCATCAACACGACTCTACACGGCCATATTCGTGCTCCTGATGGTCTTCTCGACCACCCAGGCCCTCTTCGAGTTCGCGGGCTTCCTCGAGGAGGCCTACTGGCTGGCCCTCGGAGTCATCATGGTCATCTCGACGATCAAGGCGCTGCTCGTTGCGGGCTACTTCCAGCACCTCGTCCACGAGCCCCGGGCCGTCTCGTACCTGATGGTGGGTGCCCTGGTCGGGGTCCTCGCGCTGACCGCCGGCGCGGCCTACTCGATTCTCTGAGGACTGGAACCGAAACTTACCCCGCGGTCCCGCCGTACGTCGGCCGGTAGTACAGCAAGGCGAGCGCGACCAGGAACACGACCGTCGAGAGGTCAGTCGAGTAGGCGAAGATGGTCCCGACGACGGCCGAGGAGCCGCCGAAGACCCCCGACGCCAGCGACACGAAGACGGGGAAGACACAGCTGACACACGAGAACAGGCCCAGCGCCCCCGAGACGGCCGCGCCGGCCGCGTCGAGGACGGTCACGTACACCAGGTACGACAGCGCGAGGTAGCCGACGACGCGGAACGGCACCAGCGTCAGCGAGACGTCGGCGACCACGAGCGTGATCCGCTCCCAGCCCGGCGACCCCAGGCCGACGGTGAGTTCGACCAGTCGCTCGGTGTAGCCGGCAGGGACGGGCCCGATCAGGCCTGCCAGCCAGAGCAACACGAGAAAGTAGCCGCCGGCAATCGCGGCCCCGACGGCCCGGGACCGGCGAGAGGTGGTCGGCGCGCTGGTGTGGAAGACCGCCCACGCGCCGGCGTTGATCCAGACGAACGGATAGAGGGTGTACCGGAGCCGGCTGATCTGGCCGGGCGCCGTGAGCAGGTACAGACCCAGCACGAGGAGTTCCACGGCGACGGCGAGCGCGAGGACCTGGACGTCCCGGCGAGCGGTCAGGCCCACGATGCGCGTCCGGGTCGCCATGCGCTCAGGCGCCGGCGGTAGTGAGCAGCCAGCCCACGAGGCCGACGAGCACGACCGCGCCGAGGGCGATGATCGACTCGGCGACGGCGTGGGAGTGAGGGTGGCCGTTCGACCGCGCGCTCGCGTACACGCCGACGGTCAGGAAACCGACGACGAGCGCCCCGACGATCCCGAGGAAGACGAGGACGTTCCCGCCGCCGACGGCCAGCAGCGTCACCCCGAGCGTGAGGCCGATCAACAGGAGAAACGCCAGGGTCAACACGGTCTGGTCGTCCCCGACGGAGACGTCCTCGCGGGTCAGGAACTCGGGCTGGTACTCGTGCCAGGCCCGGCCCCGTGCGACCACGGCCACGACACCCAGTACGAGCACGCCCATCAGCGCCGTGCTCAGGAGGTACCCGACTGCCATTGTCGGGGGTTGGCCAGCCGTCCGTATAATCGTTTCCTATCAGTCGTCGGCGTCGGTCCGGGCCCGCCGCCGGGTCGCCCGCTCGACGAACTCCTCGGGCAGGTCGTCGATCTCGCCGGCCTGGACCGCCCAGAGGTTCGCATACAGCCCGTCGGCCGCGAGCAACTCCTCGTGGGTGCCCCGCTCGACGACCCGACCCTCGTCGACGACGACGATCCGGTCGGCGTCCTTGACCGTCGAGAGGCGGTGGGCGATGACCAGCGTCGTCCGGTCCGCCGTCAACCGGTCCAGCGAGCGCTGGATGAGCATCTCCGTCTCCGTGTCCACGTCCGAGGTGGCCTCGTCCAGCACGAGAATCTCGGGGTCCCGGAGGATGGCCCGCGCGATGGCCAGCCGCTGGCGCTGGCCGCCCGAGAGTTTCACGCCGCGTTCCCCGACCATCGTGTCGTACCCGTCGGGGAGGTTCGTGACGAACTCGTGGGCCTCGGCGGCCTTCGCCGCCGCGCGGATGGCCTCGCTGTCGGCGTCGGGCAGCCCGTAGGCGATGTTGTCCCGCACGGTGCCATAGAAGAGGAACGTCTCCTGGCTGACGTAGCCGACCGCCTCCCGGAGGCTCGGCACGGTCACGTCGCGGACGTCGGTCCCGTCGACCCTGACGGCCCCCTCCTCGACCTCGTAGAGGCGAAGCAAGAGCTTGACCGCGGTGGACTTGCCTGCACCCGTGGGACCCACGAGCGCCAGCGTGTCGCCGCCGCCGACGTCGAAGCTCACGTCCTCGAGGACGGGCTCGTCGTCGTAGCTGAAGGAGACGTCCTCGTACTCGACGCGGCCATCCTCGACGACCAGTTGCCCGGCCTCGTCGTCCTCGGCGATGCGGTTGGGCGTGTCCATCAGCCCGAACACCCGCTCGGCGGAGGCGTGGGCGCGCTGATACATATTGATTATTTGACCGAACTGCGCCATGGGCCAGATGAACCGCTGGGTGTAGAAGATGAAGGCGACGAAGGTACCCTCCGTGACCCGGCCCTCCAGCACCCAGAGGCCGCCGACGACGAACGTCACGACGAAACCCAGCCCCGAGATGAGTCGCAGTCCGGGGAAGAAGGTGATGCGGGTGCGGATGGCGTCCCAGTTGGCGTCGTAGTACTCCCGTGAGACGTCCGCGACGCGGTCGGACTCGTAGGGTTCGGTGGTGCTGGTCTTGATTACCTGGATGCCACCGAGGTTGTTCTCCAGCCGGGAGTTGAGCGTGCCCACAGAGGAGCGGACGGCGGCGTACTTGGGCTGGATGATCTCGATGAACTTCTTGGTGAAGATGGCGATGAGCGGCACCGGCACGAGCGCGACGAGCGCGAGTCGCCAGTCCAGCACGAGGAGGATGCCGGCGATGCCCAGCACCATCACGAGCAGCCGGGAGGCGGAGTTGATGCCGTCGTTGAGAAACCGCTCCAGCCGGTTGACGTCGTTCGAGAGCACCGACATCAGCTCGCCGGTCTGCTTGTCCGTGAAGTAGTCCATGTTCAGGCGCTGCATCTTGTCGTAGGTGTCGGTGCGGATGCGGTGCTGGACGCCCTGTGCGAAGCGGTTCCACCCCCAGTTTCGGGTGTAGTGGAACGCGGCCGCCAGCACGAACGCGGCAGCGATGAGGCCGGCGGTGAACCACAGCTGTGCGGTCGTCTCGGCCGGGAGCCAGGCCGCGGGGACCAGCCAGAGCTGGAAGCCCATCTCGGGGTTGAAGATGGCGTCGATGGCCACCGCCAGCAGGAGTGGCGGCAGCAAGTCGAGCAGCCGCGAGAGGATGCTGCTGGCGAGGCCGACCGCGAAGTAGCCCGCGTGGTCCCGGCCGTACTCGGAAAAGAGGCGGACCATCGGCCGGTCGACGCGCTCGCGCTCGTCCTCGAAGGCCTCCTCCTCGGGGCCAGCCTCGATATTCACACCGCCGCAAGGGTCTCCGGCGGCAAAAGCACGTCGGGAGAGACCCTGCGAACCGGGTTGCTCTAGTGTCCCGTCTCTCTGGAGTGCGCTGTTTCGCAGAGTGACACGCCACACAAGACACTTGCCACTCCTGGCGGAACGCCCGCACATGCCCGACACCTGGTCCAGACGGACCCTCCTCGCGAGCGCCGGTGCCGCCGCGCTGGCGGGCTGTCTCGGTGGGGACGACGACCCCGGAGACACGCCGACGGAGACGCCGACGGACACTCCCGAGGCGGACACCGCG
>PXSG01000112.1 GCA_003023485.1 Halobacteriales archaeon SW_10_68_16 | reverse complement strand
CCTACGAGTGACCGGGCTACTCACGCTGGTTCGGCCCCCACCAGCATCGAGACGCGGGCGGGATCGAGAGCGGTGCCGTCGCGGCGGCGACGGCAGTCGGCACGGACGGGACCTGGGTGTCGCGGCTCCCCGACTCGGCGCTGGGACGGCGCGTCGTCGCTCAACTCCACCAGCACGGCGTCGCGACAGACGTCGACTGGGTCGACCCCGACGACGCACGCCAGGGACTGGTCTTCCGCGAACCCGACCGCGAACCCCGGAAGGAGACGGTCGGGAGACGGTGGCCGTCACGCGCGCGGACTGCAGCGCCGTGGTGCTCAGGGACTCGCCGGGCACGAACCTCGTCCACGAGCAGGCGGCCCCCGAGGTGGACGTCGTCGACACGGCCGGCCGGCAGGCCGCCTTCGCAGGGTGTCTCCTCGGGCTGCTCGCAAAGGGGACGCCGCTCCACGAGGCGCTTCCCGACGCCGTCGCGGCGGCCGCGCTCGCGTGCACGGTCCCCGGTCCGTTCCTGACGGCCACGCGCGGGGAGATCGAGGACGTGGCCACGGGGCTGACTGACGAGTAGGAACGCGACAATCGCCGCCGTCAGACGTATAAGAGCGCTGCCCGACATCTCGGATATGGTCCGGTCCCTAGTTTCCGCGGCGGTCGTCACGTTCCTGGTGGCAGCCGCCCTGTACGGTACCGTGGGGATGACAGCGGCCGAGGACGTCACGCTGGAGATCACCGTCGTCGACGAGAACGACCGGCCGGTTGATGACGTCGACCTCGTCGTCACCTGGAACGACGGGGAGGGCGGCCCCAAGAGGGTGACGACCACCGCCGACGGCCGGGCACTGGTCGATGTCCCCGAGGGTGCGACCGTCCAGATCGACACCGACGACGACGAGTACGTCCGGAACAGACCCTTCCGGGTCTTCGACGTGAGCAACGGGCAGGAGGTGGAGGTCCCCGTCACCGAGATCGGGCGGGTGACCTTCGTCGTCGAGGGCGCCGACGGGCGGGTCGCCGGTGCCGAGATCGCCATCCGCCAGCCCGGGACCAACGTCGGGACGCTGACGACCAACGGGAGCGGCGTCGTCCGCTCGGGCCCGCTGGAACTCGGCGACTACACGGCGCGCGTGACCGCACCCGGCCACCTCCAGACGCAGGCCTCCTTCGAGGTCACGCGCGTCGAGAAAACCGAGACCGTCAGCGTCCAGCGCGCCGACGTCGACGTCAGGGTGACAGTCGTCGACGACCGCCTCGACCCGCCCGAACCCGTCGGGAACGCCCGGGTCAGGTTCACCGACCTCGGGACGACGCTGACGACGAACAGCAACGGACGGGTGACGGCCTCCGTCCCGGTCAACGACGACCACCGTATCCGGGTCAGCAAGGACGGCTACGACGCCACGCGACGGACCGTCAGTGTCGCGGAACAGCAGACCTCCATCGATGTGGCGATCCAGCGCGAACCCAGCCTCTCGCTGGAGTCGGTCAACCGCCGGGTCGTCGTCGGCGAATCGACCGTGGTGACGGTCGCCGACGAGTACGGCGAGCGCGTCGAGGGTGCCACGGTCAGCGTCGATGGCGAGCGAGTCGGCCAGACGGACGCGCAGGGAGAGATCCGCGTGCCGGTCGAGGAGCGCGGCGAGGTCACCATCGAGGCGGCCAGCGGCGACACCACGGCCACGATCACGGTCGAGGGCGTCGACCCGGACGCGACCGAGACGCCGACGACGACGCCGACCCCGGCCGGAACGCCGACGGCGACACCAGCACCCACTTCCTCCCCGACGCCCGGCGGGAGCGGCCCCGGGTTCGGGGTCGTCGCGGCGCTGCTGGCGGTCCTCGCTGTCGGGTTGCTCGCCCGGCGCCGTTGACCGACAGGAGTGGGGCGTCCGCTCCGAGCGAGGCCTCAGGCAGTCGAGGTGAGGTAGACCGCGAGGGCGGCACACGCGAGTCCTGCGAGTTTGCGCGCCGTGAGGGGTTCCTCGAGCGCGACGACGCCGACGACGGCGCTGCCGACCAGAAAGAGCCCGAAGATGGGGGTCACGACGCTGACGGGGCCGATCGACAGCGAGTGGAAGTACGACAGCACGCCGACGGTGAGGAAGGCGCCGGCCGCGAGCGCGTAGAGGCCGTGTGTCGTCGACAGCGAGGCCACGGACCCCTCGTCGAGGTAGACGACGACCGCGAGGTTGACGGCCGTGATGGTGGCGTTCGCGACGAGCGCGACGAACATGATCGGCAACTGTTGGGCCGCGAGTTTCGAGAGCGGCGGCACCAGCGAGTACGCCAGAAGCGCCAGCACCGCCCAGAGGATGTAGTGCATGCGCTAACGGGTGTGGCGCGGGCAAATAGCGCTGGTGATGTGAGAGTAGTGTGCCGGCACACTAGATTTTTACGGGTGGAGAGCCGAGGTTCGGACGTGAGCAGCGACCACATCGACGCCGAGAGCAAGGTTTCGGGGAACCAGGCGAACATCCCCGCACGGATCCGTCACGAACTCGGGATCGACGACGGAGACCATCTCCGCTGGCGAGTCGAGGACGACGGCAGCATCCGTGTCGAGGTGGTACAGAGAGAGCGGGGAACGTTCGCGGAATTCGACGGTTACGACGGGGAGACGACGACCGACGTGACCGCTGACCACGACGCCTGGGGCGTCGACACCGAGTGATGGCCCGGGCACTGATAGATACGACAGTTCTCTTCGCGGCGGCCTACCGGCGGGATGGCAATCATGCTGACGCACTGCCCATTCTCCAGGGAATCGACGACGGATCACTCCCGGACACTGTCGTGCTCGACTACATTCTCGGTGAGACGCTCAACGGCCTCACGACTCACGCGGGACACGAGGCAGCCGTCGACTTTCTGGATCGGATCGAGGGGAACACCCGGTTTCACGTCGAGTCACTCGACGCCAATACCTTCGCAGCCGGAAAGTCGCTGTTCAGGGAGCGTCGCCGCCTCTCGTTCGTCGATGCGTGTCTCGTCGTATACGCACAGGCCGAAGAAATCCGCTACCTCTACGCGCTCGACGACGATTTCGACGGTTTCGACGACGTCTCCCGTCTCGAAACCACGACGAACCCGTACGATCCGCGGTGATCAGTCGTCGGCGGGCGAGGCCCGCGTGGTCATCTCGACGTCGTCGGCCTCGACCCCGAGTTCGTCGATGGCTTCCTGGGCGGCGCGCTTGCCCGACAGCAACATCGCGCCGAAGGTCGGCCCCATCCGCGGGAGGCCGTAGGTCGTCGCGGTGGCCATGCCCGTCACGACGAGGCCGTCGTGGGCGAGGCCGGTGTGCTCGACGACGGCATCTTCACTCTTGCCGACCCACATCGAGTCGTGGCCCGGCGAGTCGTGACCCGGCGCGCCGTACTGGTCGGAGTCGGTCCCGTCCATGCCGGTGTTGTGCTCCTTGGCGTGACCGATACCCGGCGCGTCCAGCACCCCGCGCTCGTGGAGTTTCGTCACGGCGACGGCGTCGTGGCCGGAGGCGTCGATCACGAGGTCGCCCTCGACGGCGATGGGGTCGACGCAGGTGATCTCCCGGGGCAGCGCGTGGACCGGCGTCCAGTTCATCACGATGCCGCCCACGCGGTGGTCCTCGCGGATGACGATGTCCGTGAACTCAGTCATGTTCTGGATCTTCGCGCCGGCGTCACACGCGGCCTTGATGAGCCCGGAACACGCCTCCGGGCCGTTGGCGACGTACAGCCCCTCGCTGTCCTGGGCGCGCTTGTGGGAGACCTCGAGGTCCTCCAGCACCTGCTGGGCGGGGTCGCGGACGGTCACCTTGTTCATCAGGAAGCCACCCAGCCAGAAGCCCCCGCCGAGGTAGTTGTTCTTCTCGACGATCATCGTCTTCACGCCACGCTCTGCGAGTTCCTTGCCGGCCATCAACCCCGACGGGCCGCCGCCGACGATGATGACGTCCGAATCGGAAAAGTCCATGAACTCCTCCGTCCACTCCTGGCCGATGGCGCGCGTCACGTCCGCTTCGCCGACCTCGCTGAACTGGTCGAAGCTGTCCTGGCTCATACCACCGAGTGTTAGGACCGGGTGGTCATATCAGTTTCGTTATAACTGGTCTGTACAAGCCGCTTGTACCGGGCGGAATGGGGGAGAGGTGGGATGGAGGAAAAGCGGAACGCAGGGGAGAAGAGAAGTCGCTACAGCAGGCCCTCGGCCTGTGCGAGGAGGACGCCCTCGATGGTGGCGTCGTGTGCGGGCGGCCGGCGGGCGATTTCGAGGGCGTCCGCGACCGGGACCGTCGTGACCGAGAGGAATTCGTCGTCGTCGCGGTCGACGCCGACCGGTTCGAGCCCCTCGGCGAAGACGATGGCCCGGCGGTGCCGGAGGACGCCGGTAGCGACCCAAAAATCCTCAAGCAGCGAAACGCCGGCGGGGTCGAAGCCGGTCTCCTCGCGGAGTTCGCGCGCGCCCGCCGTCGTGAACGATTCGCCGTCCTCGACGATGCCCGCGGGGAGTTCGAGGTGTTGTTCGCGGATGGCGGGCCGGTACTGGTCGACCATCACCAGTTCGTCGCCGGCCACCGCGACCACGATCACCGCCGGGTCGAGTGCGGCCCAGTAGTACTTCTTCTCGGTGCCGTCGGGCTGTTCGACGCGGTCGTAGCCGCCCTCGTACCAGCCGGTGTCGTACTCGACGCGCGATTCGAGGACCGGCCAGTCGTGGTCAGTCATCGTCTTCCCGTGTGACCGCCAGCCGGTACAGGCTTTCGTTGTCCCGGACGTAGACCGCGTCACCGTCGGCCGCGTCCGGTTCCCGTTGCTGGAGGGAGGCGAGTTCGTCGAACGGCGAGTGGGTAAAGGCCTCCTTGAGGCCGACCGGGCCCCGCCAGTAGGGGTCCGAGCGGCCCGGCGCATCCCCCGTAGCGGCGGCCAGCGCGGCCGTCGTGTAGGGGTACCGGTCCGCGGGGAGGTCGTCGACGGCCACTGCGGTCCGGTTCTCGCCGGGAGGCGTGCTCTCGTCGACCGCGGTCGCGGTCACGTAGTACGGGTCGCCGCTCTTGAGGAGGCCGGGCACGGCCCCGAGTGCGAGCAGGACGACGAGAACGCCGAGGATGCCCAAAACGAGGTTGCGCGTCCGGGGACGCACTCAGACCACCTCGCTGTAGATGCGCCCGAGGGCCTGCCGGCGGAGGGTCTCGACCGCGGCCCGGCGCTCGTCCTGGAAGGTGGCCGCGACCGCCTCCTCGGCGAAGGGCGGGGCGTGCCAGACGACGTTGTCGACGTGCTCGCTGCCCACCTCGTGGACGTCGTGGTCGGCCCCGGCACGCCAATCCTCGTATTCCTTGCGCGTGCCGACCCGGATCGCAAGCGTCGCGGCGAAGATGGCCTCCCGGGCCGTCTCGACCACCTCGCCGGTGACCCGGCGGCCGTACTCCTCGGCGTCGAAGTCCATCGCCTTCGCGACTTCCCTGACGACCACCTGGGCGGTCGGCCCACAGTCCTCGTAGCGCTCGCGGGCCTCGGCGGCCGTCTCCGGCAGGAACGTCCCCGCTGTCTCCATACCCGAGGAGTGGGCCGGACGGGACTACTCGGTTTCGGACTCGGCCGGCGCGTCCTCGTTCTCACCCTCGTCCCCGCTCCCCGCGTCGGTGGCGTTCTCGCGACGCTTGCGGGTCAACTCGCGTGCCTCCTCTAGGACGTCCGCGGCGTCGTCCTCGAAGGCACCCTCGGCGGCCCGCGAGCGGGCGGCGTCGAGTCGCGGGTCGCTCTCCCGGTCCGGCGTCGTGTCCTCGAAGACCTGGCGTCCGCCTGCGGGTGGTCACAGACTGGACAGGCATAACCCATGGTCGTCCAACGGCGCGTCCAGCAAAGGAACTGTCGACGGTCAATCGCGGACGAACACGAGCGCATCCTCGCCGTCGCTGTAGTAGCGGGGTACCGTCCGCCGGTGGACGAACCCGAACCGGCAGTACAGCGCCTGTGCGCGATCGTTGTTCTCGCGGACTTCGAGTTTGACCGACCGCACTCTCTGGGCGTCCAGCACCCCCAGCGCGCGTTCGAGCAACCGCGAGCCCATCCCCTCGCCGCGGTAGTCCTCGCGGACGGCGATGTCCTTGACGTGTCCGAGCGGGCGGCCGTGGTTGGGCACGGTGTCGGCGACGACGTACCCCACGACCGCCTCGCCGGCCGCCTCGGCGACCAGAAAGCCCGGCTCGCCGAGGTACTGCTCGAAAGCGCCGAAGGGCCAGGGCTGTGGGAACGCCGACTGCTCGATGCGGTGGACCGCCAGCAGGTCCGCACGCTCGGCCTGGCGGACGCGCGGTCCCTCCGCCGGCGGCACGACGGTGGTCACACACGCCGCTAGCGCGTCGACCTACAAAGGGATGCTGGCAGTTCGCGCACCGAGCGAACCACAAGCTTCTTATTTATCAACCTCGAAACTGAAAATGCACCCGTTTTGGGTGCCACCCCCCACATCCCCCACCCCCCTTATACTCCCCGGAGCGACTGCCAGTCCCCGCCCGTCTTGCTTGCCAGAACAGTCCTTACCCACGGCTGACAGCAACGACGACGGGAGAACGGAGCGTCAGGGGTAGACGAGGACAGTCGCGTGCTCGCCGTCGAGGACGGCCACCTCCTCACCGGACTCGGCACGGTGTTCCTCGCGGAGGTCGACGGCCTCGCCCGGGATGACCGCAACCTCGCTCCCGAGGTCAACCTCGATCTCGTCCTCGTACTGTTTCTGTCGTTTGACCTCCTCGGGGTCCATCGATTCGAGGGCACCGATGACCTCGCCGGCCTGGTCGCGGAACTCCGGCCCGATGGTGGCGTGGTCGGGTTCGACCTCGACGGGAACGAGTTCGACGTTGGGCACGCCCGTCCGGACGTGGACCGGCGCGTTGACCGCCTCGGAGAGGTCGTAGGTGTCGACGGCCCGGTCGGGGGTCTCGTCGGGGTAGACCTCCACCTTCGAGAGTTCGGCGTTCAGCGCCAGCCCTTCCTCGGACTTCCAGCCCCGGACCGTCGAGGCGACGTCGGCGACGAGCGCGCCGGCCACCTCGGCGTCCTCGTCGTCCATCTCCACGTCGGGCCAGTCGGCCGCGTGGACGCTGCCCTCCGTGCCGGGGAGTGCGTGCCAGGCCTCCTCGGTCAGGAACGGCGCGAACGGCGAGAGCATCCGCAGCGAGGCCGATACCGCCGTCGAGAGGGCCTGCCGCGCGGCGTCGCGCTCGCCGGGCCGTCCCTCGTAGAGGCGGCCCTTGATGAGTTCGAGGTAGTCGTCGGCCAGGTCGCCCCAGACGAACTCCCGTAGCTCCCGGAGTGCGGCGTCGAAGCGGTACTCGTCCATGTGACCCTGGACTTCGCGAGCGACCCGCGAACACCGCGAGAGGATCCACCGGTCGACGTCCCGGTAGGCCGGTTCGGCCAGGGGCTCGCGCTCCTCGTCGAGATGCTGGGCGGCAAAGCGGGTGATGTTCCAGACCTTCGTCGAGAAGCGACTCGCCGATTTGACCTCCTTCCACTGGAACTGGATGTCGCTGCCGGGCTGGCCGCCAAGCGCCATCGCCTGCCGGAACGCGTCCGCCGAGTACTCCGCGACGGCCTCCTCGGGCTGGACGAAGTTCCCGCGGGACTTGGACATCTTGTTGCCGTCCTCGCCGAAGACCATCCCGTTGATGAGGGCGTCCTCCCAGGGGATTTCCTCCTCCAGGGCGGTCACCCGGAGGATGGTGTAGAAGGCCCACGTGCGGATGATGTCGTGGCCCTGCTCGCGCAGCGTCGTCGGCTCGAAGTCGGCGTCGGGCCAGCCCTGGACCCACAGCGGCGTGATCGACGAATCCATCCACGTGTCCATCACGTCGGTCTCGCCTGCCCAGGCCTCGCCCCCACACTCGGGACACGCGCCGATCGCGGGCTCTTCGTCGGTGGGCACGACCGGGAGGTCCTCCTCGTCGGCGACGTGGGTGTGCCCGCACTCGGCGCAGAACCACGCGGGGATGGGCGTGGCGAACTCGCGCTGGCGCGAGACCACCCAGTCCCACTCCATCCCCTCGGTCCACTCGACCAGGCGGTCGTACATGTGCGCGGGGATCCACTCGACGTCTCGGGCGGTCTCTAAGATCTCGTCCTGGCGGACCTCGACGAACCACTGCTCGCGCGAGAGGATCTCGATGGGCGTGTCACACCGCCAGCACTGGCCGACGTTCTGTTCGGTGGGCTCCGAGCGGTTGAGGTGCCCCTCCCGGTGGAGGTCCTGGACGATGGCCTCTTTGGCCTCGTCGATGTCGAGGCCGGCGTAGTCGCCGGCGGCGTCGGTCAGGCGGCCGTCATCGGTGAAGACCATCCGCGTCCCGAGGCCGTACTCGGCCCACCAGTCGACGTCCTGCTTGTCCCCGAAGGTACAGATCATCACCGCGCCGGTCCCGAACGTGCTGTCGACGCCCTCGTCCGCGATGAGTTCGACCTCCTGGCCGAAGATGGGTACCTCGAGGGTGTCGCCCACGCGGTCGGTGTAGCGCTCGTCGTCGGGGTCGATTGCCATCGCCACGCAGGCCGCGAGCAGTTCGGGACGGGTGGTGGCGATCTCGATATCGTCGTTGCCCACGCCCGGGAACGTGATGTAGTACAGCGTCCCGTCGACGCTCTCGGCGGTCTCGACCTCGGCGTCGGCGATGGCCGTCTCACACCGGGGACACCAGTTGACGGGGTGTTCGTCGCGGTAGACGTAGTCGTTCTCGGCCATCCGGACGAACGACCGCTGGGTCTCGCCCCAGTACTCCGGGTCCATCGTCTTGTACTCGTGGTCCCAGTCCTGGGAGAACCCAAGCGTGTGCATGGTCTCGCGCATCGCGTCGATCTGCCCCTCGGTGTGCTCGATACACAGCTCGCGGAACTCCTCGCGGGGGATGTCCGTCCGGTGGATGTCGTGCTTTTCCTCGACTTTCACCTCCGTGGGGAGGCCGTGACAGTCCCACCCCTGCGGGAAGAGGACGGCCTCGCCCTGCAGGCGGTGATAGCGGGCGGCGAAGTCCATGTAACACCACCCCAGGGCGTTCCCGATGTGGAGGTTCCCCGTGGGGTAGGGCGGCGGGGTGTCGACGACGTAGTTGGGTTTCGTTCCCTCGTAGCTGTACACGTCCATCTCCTTCCAGCGGTCGCGCCACTCCGATTCGACGCTCTCGGGGTCGTAGGTGTCTGGGATGTCTGTCATAACTCACTCCGGTGGCTGTCGGGTGTCGGTCGAGACGCGAGAATCCGGACCGGCCGGTCTATGCGGGCCGACGTACTACCGACGGAACCACGTCCATGTCCGAAGGGTGGGAAGTCGCTGATATAAATTTTCGCTTTACATTCCTGGCGCTTCCAGTCGACCGACGGGCACGATCCCCCGCCGACCACAACCCCTACCTGCCCGCCCCCCGAGCGGCCGGTATGGAACTGGGCGTCATCGGCCTCGGCCGGATGGGACGGATCGTCGTCGAGCGCCTCGTGGACGGCGGCCACGACGCCGTGGCCTACGACATCGACCGGGACGCCCGCACGATGGCGGCCAACGCCGGCGCGAGCGTGACCGAGTCGATCCCCGACCTCGCAAAGACGCTGGGCCCCGAGAAGCGCGTCTGGCTGATGGTCCCTGCCGGCGACCCGGTCGACGCTGCCCTCGAGGAACTGGACGGGCACCTCGACGGCGAGGACGTGGTCGTCGACGGCGGCAACTCTCACTTCCGGGATTCGGACCGGCGGGCCGAGGCGACCGCCACAGCGTACCTCGACTGTGGCACCTCGGGCGGACCCGCGGGCGCGGAGCTGGGATTCTCGCTGATGGTCGGCGGGCCACAGTGGGCCTACGAGGCCCTCGTTCCTGCCTTCGACGCCGTCGCGACCGGCCCGGAGGGCCACGAGCGCATGGGCCCCTCGGGGGCGGGCCACTACGTGAAGATGGTCCACAACGGCATCGAGTACGCCTTGATGCAGGCCTACGGCGAGGGGTTCGAACTGCTCGCGGAGGGGCGGTACGACCTCGACCTCGAAGCGGTCGCGCGGACCTGGACCAACGGCGCGGTCGTCCGCTCGTGGCTGCTGGAACTGTGCGAGGAGGCCTTCCGCGAGGAGGGCAACGATCTCGGTGACGTGGCCGACCACGTCGCCGGCGGCTCGACCGGGACCTGGACCGTCCAGGAGGCCACAGACCAGGAGGTGCCGGTGCCGCTCATCTACGCGGCCCTGGCCGAGCGGTTCGACTCCCGGGCCGGCGACGAGGGCCGGTTCTCCCGGCGCCTCGCGAACCGCTTGCGGTACGGCTTCGGTCGCCACGATGTCCGCCGGCGCGAGGAGTAACAGTCGGGGTCGCCGCTGGTCTCGGCCCCGTCACAGCGTGGCATCGGCGACGGACAGCCAGACCTCCACGCGCTGGACCCGGGGGACCGCGCCTGCGCTCCGGGAGGTGTTATGTCCGCCCGGTCGCTACAGGGGGACATGCGCGTGCTGGGCGGGCGGGCGGACTCCGTCGATGCCGACCGGGAACGCACCGACCGGATGGTCGAGCGCGCCGCCGAGACCGGCGAGCCGGCGCTGCGGGTCTGGACCCCACACCGCCACGTCGCGTTCGGCCGGCGCGACGCCAACGCCGGGGGATACGACCGCGCACGAAGGCTCGCCCGGGAGCACGGGTACCCGCCCGTCGAGCGCCGCGTGGGCGGGCGCGCGGTGGCCTACACCGGCTCGACAGTCGCGTTCTCCCGGGCGATCCCCGGTGCCGACCGGACGGCGATCGACGCACGCTACGCGGACGCCATCGAGTGTGTCCGTGACGCGCTGGCGGCGCTCGGCGTCAACGCCCGCGAGGGTGAACCCGACGGCGCGTTCTGTCCCGGGACACACTCCCTGCAGGCCCGCGGCAAAATTGCCGGCCTCGCCCAGCGGGTCCGCCGGGACGTCTCGGTTGTCGGCGGGATCGTAGTAGCCTGCGACCACGAGGCCATCGCGGACGTGCTTGACCCCATCTACAACGCCCTTGAGGTCCCCTTCACGCCCGATGCCGTGGGCAGCGTCGCCCGCGCCGGCGGTCCCGGCGATCCGCAGGCGGTCTGCCGTGCGCTCGTCGACGCCCTCGCGGACGGCGACATCCGGGAGACTTAGGGGACCTGCCCCCCCAGAGGTCGCCATGCTCTTCCGGAACGCCACCCTCGCGGACGGGCGCCGGCGGGACGTCCGGGTCCGCGGGGAGCATATCGCCGCCGTAGGTGAGGAGCTCGCGGTCGACGACGGGGAGCGGGTCGTCGACGCGACGGGCAAGCGACTCCTCCCCGGCATGATCGACGTCCACGTCCACTTCCGCGAACCCGGTTTCCCCCACAAGGAGACCTGGGAGACGGGGTCGCAGTCCGCGGTCGCGGGCGGCGTGACGACGGTCGTCGACCAGCCCAACACCGACCCGCCGACCGTCGACGGCGAGTCCTTCGACCGGAAGGCCACACTCGCGAGCGAGTCCCTCGTCGACTACGGTATCAACGGCGGCGTGACGCCGGCGTGGGACCCCTACACGCTGTTCGACCGACCGGTGTTCGCGCTCGGGGAGGTGTTCCTCGCGGACTCGACCGGCGAGATGGGGATCGAGACGCCGCTGTTCGCCGACGCGCTCCGGCGGGCGGTCGGTCCCGGCCTGCCCGTCACCGTCCACGCCGAGGACGCCTCGCTGTTCAACGACAGCGCCCGCGAGCGTGACGACCCCGACGCCTGGAGCGCTTACCGCACTGCCGACGCCGAAATCGAGGCCGTCGGCCGGGCCTGCGAACTCGCCGCCGAGCGCGACGTGCGGGTCCACGTCGCCCACACGAGCACCCCCGAAGGGATCGACGTCGCCGCCGGGGCGGGGATGACCTGCGAGGTCACACCCCACCACATGTTCCTCTCGCGCCGGGACAGCAGGGAGCTGGGTACCTTCGGCCGGATGAACCCACCCCTGCGCCGCGAGAAGCGCCGCCAGGAGGTCTACGACCGCGTGGCCGAGGGCACCGTCGACGTGGTCGCGACCGACCACGCCCCCCACACCCGCGCCGGGAAGGACGACACCATCTGGGACGCCCCCAGCGGCGTGCCCGGCGTCGAGACCGCGCTCCCGCTGTTGCTCGCGGAGGCTCGCGCCGGCAACCTCTCCTTCGAGCGGGTCCGGGACCTCACCGCGGCCAACCCCGCAGCGATCTTCGACCTCCCGGGGAAGGGCCGGATCGAGGAGGGTGCCCACGCCGACCTCGTACTCGTCGACCCCGGAAAGACCCGCACCATCCGCGGGGCCGACCTCCACACGAAGGCCGACTGGACGCCATTCGAGGGCCGCCCGGGGGTCTTCCCGGAACGCACACTGGTCCGGGGCACGGTCGTCTACGAGCGCGACGAGGACGGCGAGACGTTCGGCGAGGCGGTCGGCGAGAACGTCCGCGTCACGAACGGCGAGGACGCGGACACGTGATGGGACGAGCGGCCGGGGGCTTTCCGATGGTTTATACGCGAAGACGGGGCCACCCCCGTCCGTGCCAGACAGAAGTCTCAGGCGCGACGAACGCGCCATCGAGGGGCTGCCGATCCGGCTGGTCATCGCCCTTGTCGTGGGGGTGGCCAGCCTCGGAGTCATGATGAACACCATCTCGGGGCTCGGATCGCTCGGCGTGAGCGAACTGGACGTCCAGCCCGAACCGGAGGTGGTCCCGGCCGACAGCCGGACCGACGTCACCGTGACGGTCGTCGATCCGGAGGGCGAGCCGGTCGCCAACGCGACGGTCATCGCCCAGAGCGGCGACGCGCGGCTGGACGGCCTCGTCGTCGCAGAAACGGGGTACAACGGGACGGCGACACTGAGCGTGGAGCCGGAACTCGGACCCAATCAGGCCAAGGGGACCGTCGGGTTCGAGGTGCAACCGCCCAGCGGCGACTACGACGACCGGCGGGAGAACACCGCGTTGCTGGTGATAGAGGAGTAGGAAGCGCGCGAAGCGCTACCGCGTGCGCGGTTCGCCGTCCCAGTCGATCCAGTCGAGTTCCCAGCCCTTCCGGCGGCGGGCGTCGCGCTGGGCGAACTCGCGGTCCTCGCGGCGGGTGCGGTTGCGCTCGACGGTGTCGGCCTGTTCGCCCTCGACGAGCTCCAGGAGCACCCGGTCGTAGGGGGCGTACTCGGGGAAGCCCTCGGCGCCGTCCCGGCGGTCCACGAGGACGCCCCCGTAGCCGGCGCTCGCGAGGTTCTCCCGGGCCTCGTAGACGAGCCGGCGCGTGATGTCGACGGCCTGGACCGAGCGGTCGCCGACGATCTCCGCGAGGACGGCCGCGGTGTAGCCCACCCCCGCACCCACGACCAGCACCGAGTCGTCGGGCTCGGAGTCGACCGCCTCCAGCAGGCGCCCCGCGGTGCTCGGGGCGAGGACACGCGTCCCGAACCGCTCGAAGGCGCGGTCGGCGTAGGCGCCGCGCTCGTCGTCGACGAACTCGTGGCGCGGGACCGCGCGCATCGCGACCGAGACCGTCTCGCTGTGGACACAGCCCTTGCTCTCGTGTTCCAGGCTGTCGACCATGTCGTCGCGCAACACCGCGGGCTCCATGTCCGGGTGTTGTCGCGGACGCTAATGAATGAACCGCCACGCCGCGCCCGAACGAACCCCGACAACCGGCACCAGCGGTCAGTCGTCCTCGTCGGCGTCGGCGTCGCCCTCGCCCTCGACGTCGGTCCGGGGAACGACCGCAGGGTCGGGGTCGGGAAGCGACACGTCCGGGGGCGAGGTCGGCGCAGGCGCGCGGTCCTGCCAGGGAGCGGACCCCACACCGAAGAGCGGGAGCACCGAGCGGTGGCCCGTAATGAAGTGGTCCCAGACGACCAGCACCGACGGCAACACGACGATGCTCGCGATGAACGCGAAGATGACCGACAGCGCCGTCAGGAGGCCGAACACGCCGATCGCGGGGTTCAGGGCGAGCACGAGCACGCCGATGCCCGAGACGGTCGTGAGCATGCTGCCCGCCAGGGCCCCGCCGGTGCCACGGACCGCGCGGTCCAGCGCCGTCTCGACGTCGGTGCGCTGGAGTTCGTCGGCGAAGCGGTGGGTGACGTGCACCGAGTAGTCGATGCCCAGGCCGATGGTGAGCGAGAGGATCACGCCGTTGATGGCGTTGAAATCGATACCGAAGTAGCGCATCGACGCGACGACGAACGTGACCGTCAGCGCGATGGGGACGACGTTCGCGACCCCCAGCGAGGGGCGCCCCTCGATGATCCCGTACATGGCGACGAGGAATATCGAGGCGCCGACGAGCGTGATGAGCAGGCTCGTGACGACGGTGTCGAGGATGAGCGTCGAGGCCTCCTCGAAGATGACGGCGTTGCCCGTCGGCGTCGCGTCGAGGGGGCTCTCCGCGGCGACGGCCTCGGCGTCGGCGGTCACCTCGCGGTTGGTCGCGTCCGGGTCGACCGAGTAGGTCACGAGCGTGCTCCGGCGGTCCTCGGCGAGGATTCCCCCGACGCCGCTGCCCGGCGCGGATTCGAGGTAGTCGTACACTTCGTCGAGGTTCTGGTCGGGGATCCCGTCGCCGTCCCGGTCGTTGCGCGCGACGAGGTCGGCGAACTCGGGGTCGCGTCGCTGGGAGGACCGGACGACGGTCACGAGCGACTGGCTCTCGGCGTAGCGGCCGTCGCGCCGGAACGTCTCCGGCGGGTCCTTGCCGGTCCGGCGGAGTTCCTGGAGGGAACTGCCCCGTTCCATGCGCGCCTCGACGAACAGCAGCACCTGCCCGTCGCTGGGGAAGCGGTCGTCGATGTAGTTGGTCTTCGAGACGTAGTCGTACTCCGGCGGGGCGAACGGGGCGGGGAGGTCCTTCTGCCACTGGGGTATCTCCTCGTACTCCGGCGGGAGGAAGTCGTCGGCGCTGAACCCGGTGCCGACGCCCGTGGCGTAGACGCCGGCGCCCGCGCTCCCGACGACCACGACGAGCAAAAAGAGCAGCGGCGCGCGCCTGGCGATGACGACGCCGCCGCCGAGCACGCGCCCGAGGACCGACCCCTCCGACCCCAGCGGTCGCTCGCTGAACGTCGGGACCGGGTAGCGGTTCCGCAGTCGGTCGACTTTCACCTTCGCCGCGGGGAGGAAGATACCGAAGATGAGGAATGTGAAGGTGATCCCGACGGCGGCGACGAGGCCGAAGTCGCGGATGGGTTCGAGCGCGCTCACCAGGTTCGAGAGGAAGCCGATGACGGTGGTGCCGACG
>PXSG01000111.1 GCA_003023485.1 Halobacteriales archaeon SW_10_68_16 | reverse complement strand
GCTGGAACAGATCAACACGTTCCCCCCGAGGCTGTATCCACAGCAGTTACACCTCGAGGCCTTCCAGTGGGTGCTGACGAACTCGCGGGCGGTCTCGTCGATCATCGACAGCCTGATTATCGCCTCGGGAACGACGATACTGTCGGTGCTGCTGGGGGCGATGGCCGGGTACGCGTTCTCCAGGCACGGCGACTGGATCGACCCCGGCGGGAACGTCTCGTTCTGGCTGCTCTCGACGCGGATGTTCCCCCCCATCGCGGTCGTCCTCCCGATGTTTTTCATCTTCGGGTGGCTCAACCTCCAGGATACCCGCCTCGGGCTGATCCTGCTGTACCTGACCTTCAATCTGCCCCTGGCGACGTGGCTGATGCGGGACTTCTTCAACAAGATTCCCGTCTCCTACGAGGAGGCTGCCTACGTCGACGGCTACTCGCAACTCCAGACGTTCCGGAAGGTCGTCTTCCCGCTGGTCAGGCCCGGCCTGATCGCCACCACGATGCTGTCGTGGGTGTTCGCCTGGAACGAGTTCATCTTCGCGCTGATCATCACCGGCGACAACGTCAGCCCGTACCCGACAATCATCCCGACACTGATCCTCAGCAACCAGATACTGTGGGACCAGATCATGGCGATGGCGGTCGTCGTCGCCATTCCTCCCACACTCATACTGATCGCGTTCAGACAGCACATCATCGAGGGCATGACCCTCGGCATGGCCGAGGTGTAACCAATGGCAGACGTCACTATCGACAATCTCACGAAGGAGTTCGGCTCGATCGTAGCGACCAATGAGATATCCCTGCACATCGAGGACGGCGAGCTCGTGGTTCTGGTCGGCCCCAGCGGGTGTGGCAAGACCACCACGCTCCGGTCGATCGCCGGCCTGGAGACGCCGACCAGCGGCACCATCACCTTCGACGACGCCGACGTGACCGACCGCACCCCCCAGGACCGGGACATCAGCATGGTGTTCCAGGACCTCGCGCTGTATCCCCACATGACGGCGGCGGAGAACATCGCGTTCCCGCTCCAGGCATACGGGGCACAGGTCGAGGGGTCGATCGAGGAGAACGTCGAGGCAGTCGCCAGGGCGACCAACTGCGACGAGTTCCTCGAAAAGCAGGTCAGCGACCTCTCGGGCGGGCAGCGCCAGCGGATCGCCCTCGCTCGTGCGCTCGTCCGCGAACCCGAAGTGTTCCTGATGGACGAACCGTTCAGCGACCTCGACGAGTTGCTCAAGCGCCAGCTCCGTGCCGAGGTGATGCGCATCCAGAAGGAGCGCGGGATCACGATGATTCACGTCACCCACGACCAGGAGGAGGCGATGACGATGGGCGACAGACTCGTCGTGATGAACGACGGGGAAATCGCACAGATCGGCAACCCCGATACGGTCTACAGCGAGCCGGCCAACCTCTTCGTCGCCATGTTCATCGGCTCGCCACAGATCAACCGCTTCGACTGCGTCGTCGCCGGCGACCGCGTGCTCGAATCGGGTGATCTCCGCTTCGAGTTGCCGCCGGCCGACGCGGAGGCGCTGGCCGACGCGACTGGCGAGGAGGTCACGCTCTGTATCCGGCCTCGCCATCTAACCTGGTCCGAGGAGCCGGACGACGGCGCCATGGCCGTGCCGGTCACGGTCATCGTCACCGAGCAGATCGGGACCGAGGACATCGTCCGCTGCGAGACCGACGACGGGGTGGAAGTCACCGGAGTCGTCCCGGCAAACACCCGCGAGTTCGGCGAAGAGGGATACTTGGTCTTCGACCCCGACCACCTCCACCTCTTCGACGGGCGCGACGACAGCGCGGGGCGGTTGAACTGATACTGGTCACTCCTCCCGCAGGTCGAACCGGTCGATGGTTTCCTGTTCGATCTGGAACTGCTCCTCCTCGCGGAAGATGTCGTAGAGGCGGTCGAGCTGTGGGTAACCGGCCTGCTGTTCGGCAGTCCATTCGGTCGCGAACCGCCCGTTCCGGATCTCGCGCAGGCGTTCGTCCATGAACTCCCGGATCGGGCCGTCGTCGAAGGACTGCGAGAATCTGAGCTGCCCGTACTGGCTGGTCTGTGAGTGCAGTGAGAGTTGTTCGATCAGCCCCTGGGTGGCCGCTTTCTCCCAGATATGGGACATCTCCTGCGAGAGGTATTGCTCCATCAGCACCGTCTCCGGGGCGACCCCGGCCTCGACCTCGGCCTCGTATTTCGCGCGCAGCGCGTTGA
The DNA here is from genome assembly GCA_003023485.1 of Halobacteriales archaeon SW_10_68_16. The sequence goes on along the minus strand of PXSG01000111.1, from coordinate 5,471 downwards.
TGAACACGGGCAACAGTGCCTGCTCGGTCATGAGGTCCGTGACGGTTTCGGACTCGAAGTCCGATTCGATGACGCCCGACCGCGTCGACCCGATACCCTTGGCGAGGGCGAGCGCCACGTCCCGTGCCTCCCCAGAGGCGTCCTGTTCGACCGCCAGCAGGGCCGGCGCGCCGTCGTCCTCCTCGTAGAGTTCCCGCACGGTGGTTCCGATCATGCGGGGAGCGACCATCACAACGTCGACGTCGGCCGGCGGCTCGATGAAGCCGTACGTGACGTTGTATCCCGAGGCGAAGTTCAGAACGTCACCGGCCGCGAGGTTCGGCTCGATCTCCTCCCGGAAGACTTCGGGCTGGACCTCGTCGGGGACCAGCAGGAAGACGACGTCCGCCCGGGCGGTCGCCTTGGCCATCGTGTAGACGGGAAACCCATCATCTTCCGCCTGCTCCCAGGAGGCGTCCTCCCGGTTGCCGACGATGACGTCCTTGACGCCCGAATCCCGGAGGTTCAGGCCCTGGGCCCGTCCCTGGTTGCCGTAGCCGATGATAGCCACTGTCCGCCCGTCGAGGACCGACAGGTCCGCGTCCTCGTCGCCGTACACCGTCGTGTTAGACTCGACCATAGCGGCCGATAAACCCTATTGTGACGTATTCAATCCTTCGGATACGCGCTCCTCACCGCCGTCGCAACGCCAGCACGTACCGGGTCAGCGACCGGTGGACCGGCCGGTCGAAGGCGGCCTCGGTGGTCCAGCCGGCCTCGTGGGCGGCCTGGGCCCACGGCCGGTCGCCGACCACCACACACCGCGGCGCGACGCGGCGTGCCTCCTCCAGCGCCGCCACCACCAGCTCGTCCAGTCGTCCCTCGATTTTCGACTGCCGGCCGTAGGGGGCGTCGAAGACGACGGCGTCGACGGCGCCGTCCGCGAGGGGGAGCGAGCGGGCGTCCCCGCAGACGACGTCCCACCCGCCGTCGAGAAAACACGCGAGGTTGTCGCGGGATCCGTGGACCATCTTCGCCTGCGCGTCGAGGCCGAGGACGCGCGCCCCGACCAGTCCGGCCTCGACGAGGATGCCACCGGTGCCACACATGGGGTCCAGCACCGTCGCTCCGGGCCGCGCGCCGGCGGCGTTGGCCAGCGCCCGCGCGAGCAGCGGGTCCATGCTGCCGGGCTGGAAAAAGGGGCGGTCGGTGGGTCGGCGGTCGCCGTAGTCGCGGACGCTCTCGGCCACGAGCCAGCCCAGCGCGCAGATCCCCTCGGCGAACAGCGCCCGGCACTCGTGGTCGGGGTCCTCCAGGTCGACCTCGAACCCCCGCGCGACGAGGACGTCCCCCAGTTCGCGCTCGACGCGTTGCGTGTCCACGCCAGTTCGCCCGCGGACGTCCACTGCACGGACGGCGACCGTCCCCGACCTATCGATGCCGGCCGCCTCGAGCACCGAGCGCGCGCTCGCCACCTCGGGGTCGGTCCGGCCGATCAGTTCGCTCGCTCGCTGCGTGTACGCGAGGTAGCGCACGCGGTCGGTGAGGGCACCGGCTCTCGCCAGTCCCGGGGCGATCCGCTCGACGCCGGAGGCGGCACTCCCGGCCTCGAAGACCGCGAAGTCGTCGTCCTGCCCACCGAGTTCGAGGACGTGCACACGCCCACTCGCCGTGGCCGACCCATCAGCGTATCGAATCCGGGATTTCGGCTCCGCGTCACTACAACGTATTTATACTCCGTGAATTCGGCAATATTTAAGGGCATCTCATACGATACCTGTCACTTCGAGTGGGTGGCTGACGAGGGCGTGCCACGAACCTTTATATAGTTTAAATACGACGTTTAAGTCGAGACATGGTCGATCCAAAAGAGACAATCAACATCGAAAACGTCGTCGCCTCGACGGGAATCGGGCAGGAACTCGACCTGCAGAGCGTCGCGATGGACCTCGAGGGGGCCGACTACGACCCAGAGCAGTTCCCCGGGCTGGTCTACCGGACACAGGACCCGAAGTCGGCGGCACTCATCTTCCGGTCGGGCAAGATCGTCTGTACCGGCGCCAAGAGCACCGACGACGTCCACCAGAGCCTGCGCATCGTCTTCGACAAACTGCGCGATCTGAACATCCAGGTCGACGAACAGCCGGAGATCATCGTCCAGAACATCGTCACGTCGGCGGACCTGGGCCGGAACCTCAACCTCAACGCCATCGCCATCGGGCTCGGGCTGGAGAACATCGAGTACGAACCCGAGCAGTTCCCGGGACTGGTCTACCGGCTGGACGACCCCGACGTCGTGGCGCTGTTGTTCGGCTCGGGCAAGCTCGTCATCACGGGTGGCAAACAGCCCGAGGACGCCGAGGAGGCCGTCGACAAGATCGTCTCGCGACTCGAGGACCTGGGTCTGCTGGAGTGACCGGCGAGGGGCTGGCCCGGAGCCACCCGCGTCTGTCGCGTGGAACACAGCCTACAAGCGCCCGCCGGCCCAACCGCGGGTATGCTCCAGGCGTCGGTGGACCTGACGGGTGGCGGACTGCTCGCCCTCGTGGTGACCTTCCTGCTGGCCGTGGTCTTCTACGCGGTGACGCTCCACCTGGCGGCCACCTTCTTCATCGGGGACGTCCCGACCCAGCAGGCCGCCCGTGCCGCGGCGGTGCCCGCAGTCGTGAGTTTCGTCCTCCAGGGGTGGGGGCCGGCTGTGACCATCGCCGTCACGCTTGCCGGGGACTGTCTCGCCGTCCGCTGGAGCTACGACCTCGAATGGCAGCCGGCGGTCGTCCTGACGCTCCTGCACTTCGCCTTCTTCGTCGCGCTGTTCCTCCCGCTGAACAACATCTTTGGGTTTGTATGACAGGAAACTAGGTTGACATTTCCCTTGCACGAAACCGAAGTGCTAATACGTCACTTCGCCGGTGGGTCGGTATGGAGCGCGACCGCGGGACGGTGCTGGTGCTGGCCGGCGTGGCGCTGCTTGTCGTGACCCTGGCGGTCAGCGCGGCGCTCGCCCCGCCCCGGGAGGTCGACGCCGAGGAGAGCAACGAGACGCTCGTCTCTGTCCAGGGATTCCGCTCAGCCGGGAACGTCCAGGCACTCGACGGCTCCGAGCGGACGTGGACCCACGAGGGTGCGGAGAATTACTTCGAGGTCGAACGCCTCGAAGACGGACGTGTGGCCGTTGCGTTCATCAAGGGGGGCTACACGGAGTGTGGCCGCTACGACTCGCCGTGTCCCCACACGGGCTACCGGGTCCTCGACCCAGGAGGTGAGGGGAGCCCGGCGGTGGTCGAGGAGTGGAGCTTCCCGGTCGGGGGCCAGACCAACAGCGAGGTCCACGCCATCGACCCCCTGCCGGGCGGCGGGTTCGCGCTCACAGACATGGATCGCGAGCGGGTGGTGGTCGTCGAGGACGGCGAGATCGTCTGGCAGTGGAACGCGAGCGCCCATTACGACGCCCCACCGGACCCGACGCGGGTCGACTGGCTGCATATCAACGATGTTGAGCACATCGGCCAGGGCCGTTTCCTGGTCTCGGTCAGGAACGCGAACCAGCTCGTCGTCGTCGAGCGCGGCGCTGGGGTCGTCGAAGTCATCAACGAGGACCGCGGAGGCGAGGACAGTTCCTGCACGAAAAACAGTCAGCTCGACGACTACAGCGGCGACAGCGACGGCGACGTGCGGTGTGGCGACCCGGCGGTCCTCAACCACCAGCACAACCCCCACTGGCTGGGCGAGGGAGTGGTGCTCGTTGCCGACAGCGACAACGACCGCGTCGTCGAACTCCGGCGGACCGACGACGGCTGGGAGCCGGTGTGGACGCTGGAGCGGGCGGGCGACATCGCCTTGAACTGGCCGCGTGACGCCGACCGGCTCCCCGACGGGAACACGCTCGTCACGGACACGCTGAACAAGCGGATCATCGAGGTCGACGAAGACGGCGAGGTGGTCTGGAGTACCACCACGGCGGTCGTTCCCTACGAGGCCGACCGCCTGCCGCTGGGCGAGCGTGCCGGCGTGCCGGCCCACGGTGCCGACACTGACGGGGAGACCGGCGTGGACGACTCCGAGAACAGCGACGTCCCGCTGCTCTCGCCGGCCGTCGTCGGCATCAAGGCCGTGGTCCCGTGGCTCCCCTACTGGGTGGGTGAAATCCAGATCGTTGTCGGGATAATTTCGCCCGCCCTCGTCGTCGCGGGGGTCGTCCTCCGGCGACGGTCCTGAGACTGCCAGACGGTGAGGACGAGACGCTGCTGGAGAGGCGCCACCCCACTCAGCGGTACGCCCGCGCCCGGATGGCCATCGCCGTCCCGTTCCTGCTGGTCCGGGAGGAACTGCCCCTGGAGCGCGTCCGCGACATCGACGACGCCACCGACTTCGCCGAGGAGATCCGGACCCACATCCGGGCCGCGCCCACCAGGGAGTAGCTACTCGACGAGGCGCTCGATCTCGGTGACGAGGACGTCGCTCGCGCCGACGTCCTTGAGCGCGGAGATGGTCTCGAACACCTCGCGTTCCTCGACGACCGCGTGGACGGCGACCCACTCGGTGCCCGCGATGTCCATCACGGTGGGCCCGCCCATGCCCGGCATCACGTCCTTGACGGCGTCGAGGCGGTCCTCGGGGACGTTCATCATCAGGTAGCGCCGGTCCTCGGCGGCCATCACCGACTCGAGGGCGGTCGCGACCTGGTCGACCTTCTCGTCGTCGGCGGTCTCGGGCCGGGCGAACAGCCGGACCGAGGACTCGAGGATCTCGTCGATCTCGGCCAGGCGGTTCATCCGGAGGGTCGTGCCCGTGGAGGTGATGTCCACGATGGCGTCCGCGATGTCGACGTGCGGGGTGAGTTCCGTCGCGCCCGACACCTCGACGACGTCCACGTCCACCGCCTGCTCCGCGAAGTATTCCCGCGTGATGTCGGGGAACTCCGTGGCGACGGTGCCACCTTCCAGATCCTCGACGGCGTCGATGTCGCCGTCCTCGGGCGCGGCGAGGACGATCCGGCAGACGCCGTAATCGAGGTCGAGCAACTCCACGAGATCCGCCCGCGACTCACGGACCTGGTCCAGGCCCGTGATGCCGATGTCCGCGGCGCCGTCGGCGACGTACTCCGGGATGTCGCCGGTCCGCGCGAACAGCACGGTCACGTCGGGGTCGACAGTGTGGGCGTAGAGTTTCCGGTCGGCGCCGTCGACGAGGTGGAGGCCGGCCCGTTCGAGCAACTCCAGCGTCGGATCGTGCAGACGCCCCTTGTTGGGCACTGCGATGCGCATACCGGTATTCGACGGTCGGGGGGCAACTGTCTTTCCATCCGCCGGTCACGTAAACGGTTCGTCCCTTCCGTGTGACAACTGCCAACAGCGGAGTGCGAGGCGGCCTTCGCGGCCCGCGAGATACCGGGGATGCTACAGCTCTGACAGACAGCTCGTATCAGCCGGCCCGAAGACACCTGATCGCTGGCCGAAATATCCGGGATTCGGGACTGGGCCAGCTCCTGG
>PXSG01000110.1:1199-27477 GCA_003023485.1 Halobacteriales archaeon SW_10_68_16 | reverse complement strand
CATGTCGTCGGGACGAACGCCCTGTTCGTCGACGTGACGGAACTGAAGCGGCGCAACCAACAGCTCACCGTCCTCAACCGCATCCTCCGGCACAACATCCGCAACGACCTGACGGCCATCGACGGCTACCTGGAGATGGCGATGGAGGCCACCGACGGCGAGGCTCGCGACCGGCTTGCCGACATCGCCGAGCGGACCCGGAGCCTGCTCTCGACGACGGAGGTCGCCGACCGGGTCCGCCGCTCGCTCGACCAGACCGAGGTCACCCGGCAGGACGTCGGGGAGGCCGTTGAGGTGCTGGTCGAGCAGGCCCGGGAGGAGTTCCCCGGGGCGTCGATCGACGCCGACGCCCAGTCCGTGCCGGTCCACGCCACCGCGGCGATCGACTACGCGCTGTGGGAACTCATCGAGAACGCCTGCGAACACGGCGGCTCCGCCCCCCACGTCGACATCGACGTCTACAGGAACGGCGAGAAGGCCACCGTCACCGTCGCCGACGACGGCCCCGGCATCCCCGAGCAGGAACGCCGCATCCTCCGGCGCGGCGAGGAGACACAGCTTGACCACGGGAGCGGCCTCGGCCTGTGGCTCGTCCACTGGGTGCTCGAAACCTCGGGCGGCAGCCTCGAGTTCGATTGCGAGGACGGCACCGAGGTGTTGGTCTCGCTGCCGGTCGCCGAGGCCGAATCCGGTACCTGACGCCCTGCGACGCGACGACACTTTATAGGACATCGAGGGCACACGGGCACGCAATGCCCTCCGATTCGACCGACGCCCCGTCCCGACGGCGATTCGCGACGCACCTCGCAAAGCGGACCACCGGCGTGGGACTCGTCGTCGCGCTGTGGTACGTCTCGCGGCCGCTCTGGCACGGCCTCGTCTACTCGATGCTGTTCTCGCCCTCGGCGGCCGTCTTCGTCGGCGGCTCACTGCTCGCGGGGCTGGTCCTGTGGTACCTGCCGCCCTCGCGGGTCGGGGCCGGCGACGGCGACCGCGAAGTGACCGTGGAAATCGAGGGTGGGCGCGGGATCCGGCTCGACCAGTTCTTCGACGTCGAGGGGACGGCGCGGCGCAAACTCCGGATCTTCGGGGCCATCGTGGGTGTGCTGTTCGTCCTCTCGATTCTCGTCGGCATCCCGGCCGGCGCGCTCGAACAGCGAACCCTCGCCCAGCGGACGATGGCCGACGCCACGGAACTGGAGGAGTTCCCGCAGGCGAACCCCGAGAACCCACGGGTCGTCCCGCGGAAAGTCTCCGATATCTCGACGCGGGGGTCGGTCTCGTACCGCCAGCACCGCCTCGGGCCCAGCGACATCGCACGCAAGGAGGACGGCTCGCTGGGCTGGTCGTACGCCATCCAGCCCGACGGGTTCCGGAACCGCGTGGTCGAGCACCAGCGGGGCGTCCTGATTACGGGGATGACGAGCCTCGAAGAGCGACCCATCGATGTCCACGAGGAAGACTTCGAGTACGGCGAGGGGATGTTCCTCCACCGCTCGGCGCGCTGGCGGCTCAAATCGACCGACTACATCGCACGCTACAACGACGACGCCGTCGAATTCAGCCACGACGGCCGGCCGTACATGTACTACGCCAAGACCGACCACGAGTGGCACCTGACGCCGTTCCCGCACACGACGCCGACCTGGGACGGCGGCGCGCTCGTCCACCCCGACGGGACGGTCGAACACCTCACGCCCGAGCAGGCGCGAAACAGCGCGATCCTCGACGGGCAGCGTCTCTACCCGCTGACGCTCACCCGCACCGAGATGGGGTCGCTTGGCTACCGGAACGGCATCGTCAACCAGCTCCCCGTGGTCGGCGCCCACGAGGGGGAAATCGAGGTCGCGGGCCTGCCCGAAAGCACGTCCAACAGCCAGCCGTTCGTCATCGACCTCGCGGGCGAGCGCATGTCCTACGTGACCGCGATGGAACCCTACGGCGCGGACACCCGCGGCCTCGACGAGGTGTGGTTCGCCGACGCCGAGACCGGCGCGTACACCTTCTTCGGGACCGACGAGCAGACCCTGACCGGTCCCGAGCGAGCGATGGGTATCGCACGGTCGGCCGACTCCCGGACGAACTGGGGCGAGAACTTCGTCGTCGCCGAACCCGTCCCGATGACCGTCGACGGCGAACTCTGGTGGCACATCAAGGTCGCACCCACCGACTTCACCGACGTCACGCGGAACGTCTTCGTCAACGCCGAGAGCGGCGAGGCCGTCGAGATCAGCGACGACGAGGCAGTCCGCTCGTTCATCGGCGGGAACGTCTCGGCGGTCGGCACCGAACCCGGGACCGGCGAGGGCGGCGACGACCGCGACGGCCAGGCCGGAAGCGACGACGGCCCCGCCTACTACATCGTCGTCACCGACGAGAACGGCACCGTCGTCGAGCGCATCCCCGTCGAGCCCGGGCAGGACACGCGGATCGTCCCGGCCGAGAACAACGGGACGGACGGGCCCGGTGGGTCCGACGGCAACTGAGACGACCGACGGCTTCGCCTACGGGCTCAGACGCTGCCGGTCTCGCGGGAAGAGGACGGCCTCGCGGATGTTGTCGAGGTCGAGCATCGTCATCACGAGGCGCTCGACGCCCAGCCCCCAGCCGGCGTGGGGAGGCATCCCGTAGCGGAACATCTTGGTGTAGTACTCGAAGGCCTCGGGTTCGAGTCCCTGCTGTTCGAAGCCCTCGATGAGGTGGTCGTGGCGGTGTTCGCGCTGGCCACCCGAAACCAGTTCCAGCGCGGGATGCATCATGTCGAAGCCCGTCGACACCTCGGGGTCGTCGTCGTGGTCCTTGATGTAGAAGGGCTTGACCTCGCTTGGCCAGTCGGTGATGAAGTAGTGGGTCCCGATCTCCTCGCCCAGCGCCTTCTCGCCCTCGGTTGGCAGGTCGTCGCCCCACACCAGCACCTCCTCTACGGCACCGGTGGCGTTGACCCGCTCGATTGTCTCCTCGTAGGTGAGCCGCGGGAACTCCCCCTCGGGGACGCCGAAGTCCTCGTACCCCAGCGTCTCTAACTGGTCGGTACAGTTCTCGGCGACACCCTCGTAGGCGGCCCGGACGATGGCCTCGCAGACGTCCATCGCCTCGGTGTGGTCGATGAACGCCGACTCGAAGTCGATCATCGTCGCCTCGTTGAGGTGGCGGGGGGTGTTGTGCTCCTCGGCCCGGAAGATGGGGCCGATCTCGAAGACCCGCTCCAACCCGGAGCCGACCATCAGCTGCTTGAACAGCTGCGGGCTCTGGTTCATGAACGCCTCCCGGCCGAAGTAGGTGACCGGGAACAGTTCGGTCCCGCCCTCGGTGCCCGTGGCGACGATCTTCGGCGTGTTGATCTCCGTGCAATCCAGCGCCCGGAACTGCTCGCGGACCGCACGGAGCACTTCGGCGCGGATCTCGAAGATGGCCTTGATCTCTTCCTTCCGGAGGTCCAGCGTCCGGTTGTCCAGCCGCGTCGAGAGGTCTGCCTCGACCTTCCCCGACGGGTCGAGGGGTAGTTCGGGGTCGGCCTCGGCGAGCACCTCGATGGACTCGGGCACGACCTCGACGCCGGTGGGGGCCCGCTCTTCTTCCTCGGCGGTGCCGGTGACGGTGATGGCACTCTCGCGGTGTACCCCCAGCCCCGTCTCGACGAGAGCCTCGTCCATCTCGTCTTTCTCGAATTTGATCTGTATCCTGCCGGTCGTGTCACGGAGGATGAGGAAGGCGATACCCCCCAGGTCCCGGATCTCGTGGACCCAGCCGGCAAGCGTCACCGTCTCGCCCGGCTCGGCCACCGCGGTGTAGGTTCGGTCGTCCATACCCGCCGTTTCGAGGGGCCGGACTTAAGAACAGCCTTTCGTGCCCGGTTTGTCCGTCCTGTCGTCGGACACTACCACACGAGTCCCATGTCGTAGACGTGCCTGCGCAACGCATCGCGGCTCTCGAACTCCGCCTCGCAGGCCTCACAGCGGTACGTGTCCCGGTCCTGTTCCATACGTGCTACCAATGGGCACGGAGGGGAAGAACCTGACGCCGCGTGGTCCGCGAGTGACCCGCCCGCGCTCAGGAGGGCAGTTCGGCCTGCCACTGCCGGACCTGAGCGGCCGAGACGCCCTGCACGTTGCCGGCCACCTCGTCGGCGTCGGCCGCCTGCAGGTCGTCGAGGTCCTCGATGCCGGCGTCAGCGAGTTTCTCGGCGGTCGCCGACCCGACGCCATCCAGGTCCTCCAACCCGTCGAGTTCCTGCTCGGCGCGGTACTCGCGGTAGTTGCAGATGGGACAGCCCAGTTCCCAGGGGTCGTCGCCGTCGTGGACGACCAGTTCGGGCAGGTCGTGTTCCCCGCAGCGGTCGTCGGTCACCTCGATGTCGCCCCGGCGGGGCAGTGGCAGCGAGTACTCACACTCGGGGTAGCGGGTACAGCCCACCAGCCGCGAGCCCGACCGGAGCTGTTTGATCGCGAGTTCGCCGCCCGCGTGGGCGGTTTCACCGCCTTCGCTTCGTTGCTCCGGAGGAGCAACGCTTTCCCCACAGTCCGGACACTCCCCGATGACGGTGTCCTCGCTGTCTTCGGCCTCCTCTGCCTTGCAACGGGGACAGCCGTGGACGAACGTGTCGCGGCCGGCGAGCATCTTCACGCGTCGGCTCGCCTTGCGAGGGCAGCGGGAGCGTGAACCGACACTCGGGAAAGCCGTCACACCCCACGAAGTACGACCCCTGGCGGCTCTGCCGGACGAGCAGGTCCTCGCCACAGTCGGGACAGGGACCCAGCCGGCGGTCGGCCTTCAGCGACTCCTGGAGGTGTTCGCCGATCTCCTCGCGGGATTCGCGCAACTCCGCGAAGACCCGCTGTAACATCTCCCGGGACTCCTCGGTCACCTCCGCCAGGGTGGCCTCGCCGCCCGCGATGGCGGCCATATCCCGTTCGAGCTGGGCGGTCATCTCGTCGCTGACCACCAACTCCGCGAACGCCTCCGCCGCGTCGACGACCGCTTCGGCCAGCGCCGTCGGCCGTGGCGGGTCCTCCTCGATGTAGCCGCGGTCGTACAGTTTCTCGATGGTCCCGTGGCGGGTTGCCTTCGTTCCCAGCCCCAGCGACTCCATCTTCTGGATGAGTCTCGACTGGCCGTACCGGCGCGGGGGCTGGGTCTGCTTGGCTTCGAGGCGGACGTCTGCCACCGCGAGGGAGTCGCCCTCCTTGAGGTCGGGGACGTGGGTCTCGTCGGCGGCGGAGTAGGGGTAGACAGCGTGGTAGCCCGACTCGACGAGGCGCTTGCCGTTGGCCTTGAGCGAACAGCCGTTGGCGTCCGCGACCACGCGCAGGTGTGCCCAGGTGGCCGCCTCGGCGACCGTGGCGAAGAAACGGCGCACCACCAGTTCGTAGATCTCCCACTCGCCCTCGCTCAACTCGGCCCGGTCGGGGAGTTCGCCCGTCGGGTGGATCGGCGGGTGGTCGGTGGTCTCCTCGTCGCCCTCGGTCGGTTCCAGCGAGTCCAGCGCGAGCAGCGACTCGGCGTCCGCGCCGAAGGCCCGACTGCCCCCGAACGAGTTCAGCAGCGCGTCGGGTTCGAGGTCCTCGGGGTAGACCGTGTTGTCGGTGCGGGGGTAGGTGATGTAGCCGGCGGTGTAGAGGTCCTCGGCGACCGACATCGCGCGCTGGGCCGAGTAGCCGAGCGACCCGGCGGCACTGATGAACGCGGTCGTGTTGAAGGGGGCCGGCGGCGTGTCGGTGCGGGTGCGCTGGCGGACCGAGGAGACCGTGGCTGTCTCGGCCTCTTGGAGGCGTTCGTGGGCGCGCTCGGCGTCGGCTTCGTCCGGGACGCGCTCGGCCTCGCTGCCGTCGTCGTCATAGAAGTACTGGGTCTCGAAGGCCTCGCCGTTCTTCCGGAGGTCGGCGAACAGTTCCCAGTAGTCCTCGGGGTCGAAGGCCTCGATCTCGCGCTCGCGGTCGACGATGAGCTTCAGCGTCGGGGACTGCACCCGGCCGACGGAGATGAAATCCTGGCCCAGTTGGCGGGCAGACAGCGAGAGAAATCGCGTGAGTGCAGCGCCCCACACGAGGTCGATGACCTGCCGGGCCTCGCCGGCCGCCGCGAGATCGAAGTCCAGCTCGTCGGGCTCGGCGAAGGCCTCCCGGACCTCCCCTTCGGTGATCGAGGAGAAGCGCACGCGGTCGACGGGCACGTCGGTCTCCTCGCGGACGAGTTCGTAGGCCTCCTTGCCGATGAGTTCGCCCTCGCGGTCGTAGTCGGTCGCGATGGCGACGCGGTCGGCCCGGCCGGCCAGGTCCGTGAGCGTGCGGACGATTCGCTGTACTCGGGCGGGAAATCGAGGCCGACGACGTGGCCCGACAGGCCGACGACGCGCTTATCGCCCCAGCGGTAGACCGCCACGCCGTTGCGGCGCTCGGCCTCCGCGGCCCCCTCGCTCAGTATCTCCGCGATGCGCCGGGCGGCGTTTTCCTTCTCGGTGATTATCAGTTCCACGGGGTACCACCAGCGATATGGGGTCTACGCGAGGACGCCGCCTAAAACCTTTCGAGTAATCGACAGACAGCGCGGGTGTGCGCGGACGTCGCGCCGGCGGGCGCCGCGGGTGCGCGCGACTGTTACCGCCGGGCGAGGATGACTGTGGCCACCAGCGCGACCAGCGCCGCCAGGGCACCGAAGCCGGGCCCGGCGTCCCCGGGCGCGGGTGAGGGTGTCGGCGTTCCGGTCCCGTTCGACTCGAATGCCTCGGGGTGGAACGTCTCGGCCATCGTGCGCAACGGGACGACCACGCGCGGGCCGGCCTGGCTGACCAGGTTCTCGTCGACGACGAGCGTCTGGTTCCGCTCGAATGCGGTCGTCGATTCGAAGGGCTCGCCCTCGGGCAGGCCGGCGTGGCTCGGCGCGACGATCCACTCGGGGTCGCGCTCGGCGACCACCTCCTTCGAGAGTTCGACGTAGCCGTCGACGCCGGCCTCGGCGGCCACGTTCCGCCCGCCGGCGGTCTCGACGAGGTCGTTGATGAACGTCCCGTCACCGGCAGCGAAGCCGAAAAAGAAGTACAGCACCCGCGGCCGGTCGCGGCCGGCGACGGCCTCGCGGAGTTCCTCGACCTCGGCGCGCGTCTCGGCGACGGTGTCGTTCGCGGCCTCGCACTCGCCGACGACGTGGCCATAGAGGGCGGTCTTCCGGTAGATGGCCTCGAAGGAATCTTCGAGGGGGAGCTGGTAGACGGTGAGGCCGGCCCCCCGGAGCTGGGTCATCGTCTCCTCGCCGAGGTAGTTCGGGGCCAGGACGAGGTCCGGTTCGAGTTCGACCACGCGCTCGACGAGCACCTGCTGGCCGTCGGTCACGTCGGTCTTTTCGGTCGAGCCCTCGAGGTACGCGGTGAAGTCCTCGACGGGCATCCCGACCACGCGGTCCTGCGCGCCGATCTCCCAGAACACCTGCGCGGAGGAGGCGTCCAGCACGACGACGTCTTCGGCGGGCTCCTCGACGGTCACCTCGGTCCCCGTCGCGTCCGTCTCGGTGACGGGGAACCCACAGCCACTCCCCTGGTGGTCGGCGACGGCCACCCCCGGCAGGGCGACGGCGAGGGCGAACAGTCCCACCCCGAGCGCCGCGAGCCTGGCAGCGTGTCTCGCTGGTCCGGTCACGGGACAATGCGGGTAGACGAGCAACAAATATTTGCCTAAACCAACTCACCTTGCAGTATGCTCCCCAGACGGACCCTGGCGTGGTCGGCGGCGTTGTCGGCACTGCTGGTGGCCGTGATGGCCGCGAGCGTCGCGGTCGGCCCCGCGGCGGTCGGCCCGCGGGACGCCATCGCGGCCGTCGGCGCCCGGCTGGCGGTGCCCGTCCCCGCGGGGTCGGGACTGCGGTGGGTCTCGCCCGCCGTGACCGTCTCGGGGACGACCGAGACCATCGTCTGGTCGATCCGCTTGCCCCGCATCGTGCTCGGCGCCGTCGTCGGGTTCGCCCTCGCGGCCGTCGGGACAGTCATGCAGGGCTTTTTCCGGAACCCGATGGCCGACCCCTCGATCATCGGCGTCTCCGCCGGCGCCGCCGTGGGGGCGGTCGCCTACATCGTCGCGCCGCTGTCGGTGCCGCTGGGGCTGCCCGCGGCCGCCTTTGGCGGCGCGCTCGTGGCGGGCTTTGGCGTCTACCTGCTCGCGACCGAGGGGGGCCACACCCCCGTCGCGACACTCTTGCTCGCGGGGGTGGCCGTCCAGACGTTCCTCGGGGCGGTCATCTCCTTTTTGCTGTTGCAGGCCGGCGACAGCTTAGAGGAGGCCATCTTCTGGCTGATGGGCCACCTCCACGCCAGCACGTGGGGGAAGGTCACGCTGTCGCTGCCGGTCGTCGTCGTGCTCTTTGCGGTGCTCGCGGCGTACACGCGGGACCTGAACGTCCTCCTGCTCGGGGAGGCTGACGCCCACGCGCTCGGCGTCGAGGTCGAGCGCACCAAGCGCGTCCTCCTGGCGACCTCCAGCGTCGCCACGGCCGCCGCGGTGGCAGTCTCGGGTGTCATCGGGTTCGTCGGCCTCGTCGTCCCCCACATGCTCCGGCTGGTCGTCGGCCCGGACCACCGGATTCTCCTGCCGACGAGCGCGCTCGCGGGGGCGGCGTTCCTCGTGGCCACCGATACGGTCGCCCGGATGGGCCCCGGCGAGGTCCCGGTCGGGGTCGTCACGGCCGCCGTGGGCGCGCCCTTCTTCCTGTACCTGCTGCGCAGCCGGGAGGTGCACGCGCTGTGATCCGCGTCGCGGACCTCCAGGTCGAGTTGGGCGGTGCGACCGTCCTCCAGGAGGTCTCGCTGTCGGTCGAACCCGGCGAGTTCCTCGCGCTGGTCGGCCCCAACGGCGCCGGGAAGACGACGCTCCTGTGGACGGTCAACGGCCGGCTCGAACCGGCCCGGGGCACGGTCGAACTCGACGGCCGGGAGGTCGCCGGTCTGAGCGCCCGCGAGACGGCCCGCCTGGTCGCGACCGTCCCCCAGGAGACCGCCGTCGACTTCGCGTTCACCGCCGAGGAGTTCGTGCTGATGGGCCGAACCCCCCACCGCGGCCGCTTTGCGACCGTCACGCCCGAGGACCGCGAGGCCGTCCAGCGGGCGCTGGAACGGACCGAGACCGCCGCGCTGGCCGAGCGGTCGGTAACGTCGCTCAGCGGCGGCGAGCGACAGCGGGTCGTGCTCGCGCGCGCCCTGGCCCAGGAGACGCCCGCTCTACTGCTGGACGAACCGACGGCGAACCTGGACATCAACCACCAGGTCCGGACGCTCTCGCTCGCTCGCACCTTCGCCGACGAGGGCACGACCGTCGTCGCGGCCATCCACGACCTCGACCTCGCGGCGCGCTTCTGTGACACGATGGTGTTGCTGGCCGACGGGCGCGTCCGGGCGGCGGGACCGCCGGCGACGGTCCTCGAAAGCGGGACCATCGAGGGCGCCTTCGACACCCGTGTGGCCGTCGGGACCAACTCCGTGACGGGGACGCCCACGGTGACGCCGCTGGCCGACGCCCCGGGCGGGGGCGAGCGCGTCCACGTCGTCGGCCGTGGGGAGGGGGCCGCCCGCGCCATCGGCCGCCTCGCCGCCGCGGGCTTCGAGGTGAGGGTGGGCGTCCTGCCCGAGGGCGACGCCGCAGCCGGGACCGCCCGCGCGGTGGCGACGACCGTCGTGACGGCGCCGCCCTTCGAGGCGGTCGACGAGGCGACCCGGCGGCGGGCCGTGGCCGCCCGCGAGGAGGCGGGAGTGACGGTGCTCGCCTCCCGGGTCTCGGAGCCGAACCGGACGCTGGCCGCCGGGGCCGAAACGTTGCTCGCGCTCGAGGGCACGGATCCGCCGGCCGGTGCCACGGTGGTCGGCCCCGAGGAACTGGTGGCGGCGGTCCGCGCCCGGGTCGGGACGGGCGCGACAGTCTCGACGGACTGAGAGCCCCGTCAGCCGAACTCGACGCTCGATCCGGTCGCGCGACAGGTTTCGAGGGCGTGTTTGGCGGCCATGCCCGCCGCCTGGGCGACGCGGGCCCGGCCGACGCCGACCTTCAGTTCGACGCCGACCGCGTCGGCGACGTGGTCGATGGCCGCGTGGTAGTCGGCCGCCGAGAGGTCCGAACAGACGGCGATGACGTTGTCGCCGCCGACGAAAAAAGACAGGGAGTCGTGGGCCTCGCGCATGTGGCCCATCAGTTCCGCGTAGCCCTGTTCGATACGGATGAAGGCGTCGAACTCGTTGAGCCGGTCCGTGTACTTGCCGGTCGCGTCGTCGACGTCGAAGTGGGCGATCTGGACGTCGCCGTCGGCCCGCTCGGCCTCCGGGAGCGTCTCGCCCAGCAGCCGCTCGCGGCGGCTGTCGTCCTGTGCGCTGCCGGCGTCCTGGAGTTGTGCCGAGGCCCGTCCGAGCGCCGCGACGGGCGAGGAGTCGACCGCGGTGCTCAGACTCGCCGTGACCGGGTAGCGGTTGCCGATAGCTTCTTGGACCAGTGCGAGGTCCGCCCGGTCTAGCCCGTTGGTGACGGTCACCATGTTGTCGAACCGCCCGAAGAAGGCGTAGCCTTCGCGGTTCCCGACCAGTTGCGAGACGTCCGCGAACAGCCGCGATTGCAGCGTCTGGAGGTCGACCTCCCGTCTCGGTTCGGGCGTGACCGTCCAGGGCCCGTAGTTGTCGATCTGGACCAGCGTGAGCTGCGTGTTCGTCACCAGCGGCGCTTGGGTATCGACCGGTATGCCTCTTTGGAAGGCGGTCACGGCCGCCGACTATTCCGCTCGACCGTCTTGGTGTGGCTCGTCGGTGAGCGCCTCGGCGCGCAGGGCCTCGCCGCGCTCGGTCGAGACCGTCAGCTCGGGGACCGGCGTCGACTCGCGGTCCTCGTCGATGGCGACGAACACCATGTAGGACTCGGTGGTGAGTTCCTTCTGGCCCTCGCGGGGGTCCTCGCGGGAGACGCGCGTCCGGACCCGGACGCTACTCGTCCCGGTCGCGTAGACGTACCCCTTCACGAGCGCGATATCGCCCACCGGGATGGGACGTTTGAAGTTCACCTCGTCCATGTGGGCGGTCACGGATGTCTCCCCCGAGAAGCGCATCGCGCTCATCGCACCCACCTCGTCCATCCACTTGAGGACGTTGCCCCCGTGGGCGGTGTCGAGGGTGTTCGCGTGGTTGGGCTGGACGATCCATCGGTTCTCGAGGTAGGTGTCCATCAGGTCGGGCATCCTGTTTTCGGCCTTTGCGTCCCGACGGTTTATACGCCCGCGACTCGCCCACGGCGTATGGACACACGACAGGTCCTCCTCGCGGACGCCTTCGCCGCCGACCCGGGCGGCGGCGTCCCCGTCGCCGTCCTCCCCGACGCGGCTGACCTGGGGAACGAGCAGGTGCGCGCCGTCGCTCGCGAACTCGCCGCGCTTGTCACGACGGTCCCGACCGACAGCCCGCCCGAGTCGCTGCGTGCCGTGGGCCCGCGTGGAACTGCCGACCCGCACGCGGTCGCCGTCGCCGCGATTGCTGTCGCGGCCGAGCGTGGGTGGCTCGACGGGGATGACGATGGCTTCACGCTGACTATCGCTGGCGCGGACCTCGACGTGACGGTCGCTGGCGACGGCCGCGCGTGGGTCGACATCGACGAACCGGACCCCCAGACGGCGGACGTCGACGTCGGGGCCGTCGCGGACGCGCTGGGAATCGACGGCGCAACGCTCCGGGATGTCGGGGCCGACCTCCCGCCGTTTCGGGTCTCGGCCGGGGTCGAGGCGCTGGCGGTTCCGGTGAACTTCCTCGAACACCTCGGGAGCGCAACACCCGACCCGGCGGCGCTCGGGGCACTCGCCGGGGTGGACGTCGTCTGCCCGTTCACGTTCGACACGCTCGCGGCCGACACCGCCTGTCACGCCCGGACATTCGTCCCCCGCGATACGAGCGCCTCGCGCGCCGGCAGTGCCCGCTCGTGGGTGCGAGAAACGGGCTCGGAGGTGCCGGTCGTCCCGGGGGTGGCGGCCGGCGTCGCGACACACCTCGTCCGGGAGGGGGTCGTCGAGGCCGCGGAACCCGTCGTCGAAGGCGGCCACTACCTGGACCGGCCGGGGCGGGTCCACGTCGACCCCGACGGCCCCCGGGTCGGCGGGCGGGCGGTTCTCTCCCTCGACGGGAGGGTGACGGTCCCGCCGGCCGGGGACGACGATATCCTCGAACTCTGAAGTGGACGGACGCTCCGACGGAGTTCAGAAGGTTCATTACTATAGTTGTGTACCTACCTCGCACGGACATGGGAGTACTCTGGCTGGACGACGTCCGGTCCGACGACCTGCAGCGGGTCGGCGGGAAAGCCGCCTCGCTCGGCGAGATGACCGCCGCGGGGTTGCCCGTCCCGCCCGCGTTCGTCGTCACGGCAGACACGTACCGCTCGTTCATCGAGGAGGCCGGCATCGCCGAGGAGCTCTTCGAGGCCGTCGACGTCGATACCGACGACTCGAAGGCCCTCGCCGAGGCCGCCGAGCACGCAGGGACGCTCGTCCGCGAGACCGACCTTCCCGAGGCTGTTCGCGAGGAGATCCTGGCGGCCTACCGGGAGATCGGCGAGGACGCCTCGGTCGCCGTTCGCTCCTCGGCCACGGCGGAAGACCTTCCTGGCTCCTCGTTTGCCGGCCAGCAGGAGACCTACCTCAACGTCACCGGCGAGGCCCTCCTCGAACGCGTCCGTGACTGCTGGGCCTCCCTGTTCACCCAGCGGGCCATCTACTACCGCCAGGAGCGGGGCTTCGACCACGCGGCGGTCGACATCGCGGTCGTCGTCCAGGAGATGGTCGACGCCGACAAGTCCGGGGTGCTGTTCACCAGCGACCCCTCGACGGGTGCACCGATGGTGACCGTCGAGGCAGCCTGGGGCCTGGGCGAGGCGGTCGTCTCCGGGGCCGTCACGCCGGACAACTACGTCGTCGTCCGCGCCACCGGCGACGTCAAGGAGGTCTCTGTCGCCGAGAAGAAGGTGATGCACGTCCGCGACCCGGAGACGGGCGAGACCGTCGAGCGGGCAGTCCCCGAGGAGAGGCGCAAGGAGCGGGTCCTCTCGGACGAGGAACTCGCGGCCCTGCGCGACCTCGGCGAGGAGATCGAGGCGTACTACGGCGACCCGCAGGACGTCGAGTGGGCCATGGCCGACGGCGAGGTGTGCCTGCTGCAGTCCCGGCCGATCACGACCATCGACGACGCGACGAGCGGGGGGGCCGCGGCCGCGACCGGCGACGAGGAGGGGAACGTCGCCAACGGCGGGCTCTCCGAGGGGGAGGATGCCGACGGGGACGAGGACCGGATCGTCCTCTCGGGGCTGGGCGCGAGCCCCGGCCGTGCCTCGGGCGAGGTCAGCATCGTCGAGAAACTCGACCAGCTGGACAAGGTCGGCGAGGGCGACATCATCGTCGCGGCGATGACCACACCCGACATGGTGCCGGCGATGAAGCGCGCCGCCGGGATCGTGACCGACGAGGGGGGGATGACCTCCCACGCCGCCATCGTCTCGCGGGAACTGGGCGTGCCGGCGGTCGTCGATCGATCGAGGAGGCCGCCGAGCGCGACGCCATCGAGGAGGTCCGCCCGGACACGCCGGTCAAGCCGATGACGGCCACCGAGGTGAAGGTCAACATCTCCATCCCCGACGCGGCCGGGCGGGCGGCCGCGACCGGTGCTGACGGCGTCGGCCTGCTCCGGATAGAGCACATGATCCTCTCGCTGGGGAAGACCCCCGATCGGTACATCGCGGACCACGGCGCCGACGCCTACGTCGAGGAGATCGTCGACGGCGTCCAGCGCGTGGCCGAGGAGTTCTACCCCCGGCCGGTCCGGGCCCGGACGCTGGACGCCCCGACCGACGAGTTCCGCCAGATGGAGGGCGGCGCGGACGAACCCGCCGAACACAACCCCATGCTCGGGTATCGGGGCATCCGGCGCAGCCTCGACCGGCCCGACGTCTTCGCCCACGAACTGGCGGCGTTCCGGAAACTCTACGACATGGGCTACGACAACGTCGAGATCATGTTCCCGCTGGTCAACGACGTCGAGGACGTCCTGCAGGCCCGCGACCTGTTGCGGGAGGCGGGCATCGACACCGACAAGCGCTCCTGGGGCGTGATGATCGAGACGCCCGCCTCGGCGCTGTGTGTCGACGAGATGGCCGCGGCCGGCATCGACTTCGCCTCGTTCGGGACCAACGACCTCACCCAGTACACCCTCGCTGTCGACCGGAACAACGAGCGCGTCGCCGGCCGGTACGACGAACTCCACCCCGCCGTGCTCGAACTCATCAACGACGTCATCGAGACCTGCCGGGAGCAGGGCGTGGCGACGAGCATCTGCGGGCAAGCGGGCTCGAAACCGCGGATGGTCCGCCACCTCGTCGAGGAGGGGGTCACCTCCATCAGCGCCAACATCGACGCCGTCCGCGACGTCCAACACGAGGTCAAGCGCGTCGAGCAGAAACTGCTGCTCGATTCGGTGCGGTGACCGGCCGCACGTGCAACGCGTTCAGTAGCCCCCGCCGAGCGCTTCGATCGCCGAGATATCGCCGATGGGGAGGAAGTGTTCGGGCGTCTGGGCGTCCCCGATCGGGGTGATCCAGAGCCGGTAGGTGTTGCCCGGGTCGACGTCGAACGCGACCGCGCCGGTCTGTGAGGCGCCCGCCGGGAGCGTCGAGTCGCCGATGTACGGGACCTCGATGCGGTCGTCGGAGCCGATTTTCTCCGAGGGTTGCCTGTCGAAACGTTGCCAGGCGTTCTCCGTCCGCACCCGGAAGTTCTTCCTGGGAAACGAGGTCTCGTCGTCCTGTGGGTTCGTCAGTTCCAGCGTGACGATCAGAAACGTCCCGTCGGCCGTATCGGCGTTCATCTGATCCCCGATCTCGTCGGCCCTGGTGAGATCCAGGATCCGGTAGGTGAGGCGGTTCCCGCCCTCGCCGACAGTGAACTCCTCGTCGAGTTCGTGGGTGAACGATGACGTCGTCCCGGGTGTGGGGGTCTCCGTGTCCGCGGGCGTGGCTGTCTCCGTGTCCGCGGGCGTCTCGGCCGCGTTTCGCCGCCACCGTCGCCATCCCCGCCACAGCCTGCCAGAACCGTTACGATTGTCGCTCCCGTCCCTGCCAGCAGCCCTCTCCTGTACATGTGCCAACAATTAATGCCCGCAACATTGAATCTTTTGCGTTGGAAGGACTGGGGCTGTGGTACGGAAGGGGGCTGGCGACCGTTGCGTCCGCCGGGTGTCCCGCCGACGACCGCAAGGCTGATTTCCACGCTCGCGAATCCGCGGGTATGCCGGGGACCGTCGTCCACCTCGCCTTCTCGGGGATGCTGGCGGCCGCGCTCCTCGGGTCCGTCTTCGACCGCCGGTCGCTGCTGGTGGTCCTCGGGGTGACGGCGGTCCCCGATCTCGACGCCTTCCTCGCGCTGGTAACCGACGTCGGCCACAGGGCGCTGTTGCACAACTTCGTCATCCCCGCCGTGCTCGCACTCCTGCTGTGGATCGACACGACCGTGCGTCCCCGCTCGCTGATCGGGGGGAGGTGGGGCGCCCGGGGCGTGCGCATCGCCTGGGTGTCGGTGCTGGCCTACGCCGTCTCGTCGGTCGGTCTCGATCTTGTCAACGGCGTCGTCAATCCGCTCTGGCCGCTCCACGACCAGTTCTACACGCTCGATGGCAAGCTCGTGCTCTCCGACCAGCGGGGGATCGTCCAGACGTTCGTCGACGTCGGCGGCGAGGAGTCGGTCGTCGGGGCCGAGGGCCGCGGGAGCACCGAGGAGGTCACGCTCTCGACCGGCGTCAACCCCGACCCGGGCGGCGAGGAGCGGAATCCGGAACGGATCTTCCCGGTCGTGCGGGCGGGCTGGGAACTCCTCTTGCTGGTCGTGGGCACGGCCGTGACGGCAGCACGCCTCTCCATCCCGCTCGAAGTGCCCGACGACGACTGACAACCCCTTTATAGTCCCCAACCGAGGAGTCGAGTATGTCGCTCCGGGTGCGCGAGCGGTTGGGCCTCGCGGACGTGATGACGCTGTGCAACGCGGCGGTGGGGGTCGTCGCGATGGTCGCGGCGGTCACCCTCGGACCGACGCCGGCCGCCCGGCTGGTGTTGCTCGCGGCCGTCGCCGACGGACTCGACGGCATCATCGCCCGAAAGCGCGGCGGCACGGACGTCGGCCCCTATCTCGACTCGATGGCCGACATCGTCTCCTTCGGGGCCGCGCCCGCGCTGTTCCTGTTTGGCGCCACCTTCGAGGCCATCTCCCTGGCGCTCCCACCCGACACTCCCGCTCCCGGCATCGTGGCCGTCCTCGCTGCCTCGGCCGTGCCCGCAGTCGTCGTCGTCTTCTCGCTCGTCCGGACCGCCCTCTACACCGTCTACGTTGAGGAGGGCGAGAACCGCCCTGGCATCCAGAACACGCTCGCGGCCTCCATCCTCGCGGCCGGCTACCTGGCTGGCGCGACGAGCGTCCCGCTCCTTTTGGCCGGCGGGGTCGTCCTCTCGGTCCTGATGGTCGCGCCGGTCGCCTATCCCAAACTCGCCCCACGGGACGCGCTGGTGATGGGCGTCGTCCAGGCCGGCGCCATCCTCGCGCCGCGGGTCGGTGGTCGTGCGTTCCCGCGGGTACTGCTCGCGGCGGCGCTCGCGTACATGTTCCTCGCCCCCCGGTTCTACTGGGGGGAGTGATACGGATTGCTGTAGTTCATTACCGGATCGATCCCACCGAGGAACGTCCGGCGGTTCACTCCACGACGACGAGGCCACGCCCGACCTGGGACTCGTCGCTCGGGGGCCACTCGACGTCGGTCCCCACGCACAAGAAGGGTGGCGCGGGTCGCGGCGGTGTGTGGGGCTGTGGAACTCATCGCCGGGGACTGGCTCCGCAACCACTAAACGCGGCCCCGACAACCCCCTACTAGTGACCGACTGGACGGAGACGTACCGCCCGTCCTCGCTCTCGGAGGTGCGGGGCAACGACTCGGCACGCGACGACTTCCGGGAGTGGGCCGAGACCTGGGACGACCACCGCGAGGCGGTCATCGTCCACGGGTCGCCGGGCGTGGGCAAGACCTCGGCCGCCCACGCGCTGGCCGCGGACCTGGGATGGGACCGGGTCGAACTCAACGCGAGCGACTCCCGGACGAAAGACGACATCGAGCGCCTCGCCGGGAGAGCCTCGCGCAACGCCACCCTCGGCGGGGCCGACCGCCAGCTCGTCATCGTCGACGAGGCCGACAACTTCCATGGCAACGTCGACCGCGGCGGCTCGCGCGCGGTGACGGAGATCGTCAAATCCGCCGACCAGCCGGTCGTCCTGATCGCCAACGATTACTACGAGATGTCCAAGGCCCTCCGGAACGCCTGCCAGGAGATCGAGTTCCGCGACATCTCGGCGCGGTCGATCGTGCCCGTCCTCCGGGACATCTGCCGGAAGGAGGAGATCGCCTTCGAGGAGGCCGCCCTGGAGGCCATCGCGGAGATGAACAGCGGCGACCTGCGGGGGGCGATCAACGACCTCCAGGCCCAGGCCGAGGGACGGGACCGGATCACGGCCGACGACGTCGTGACGGGCGAGCGCGACCGCACCCGTGGGATTTTCGAGTACCTCGACACCGTCATCAAGGAGGCCGACGCCCGGGAGGCCCTGGAGGCGTCCTACGACGTCGACGAGACGCCCGACGACCTCATCAACTGGATCGAGGACAACGTCCCCAAGGACTACCGCGGCGGGGAACTGGCCGACGCCTACGACTTCCTCGCCACCGCTGACCGCTGGCTGGGGCGCGTCCGGGCGACACAGAACTACACCTTCTGGCGGTACGCGGCCGACAACATGACCGCCGGCGTGGCCGCGGCCAGGCGCGAGTCCAAGGGCGGGTGGACGCGCTACGGCCCGCCCAGTTACTGGTCGAAACTCGGGCGGACGCGGGGGACGCGGGACAAGCGCGACTACATCGCCCGCACGGTCGCCGAGGCCAGCGGCACCTCGACGGGGACCGCCCGCCGGGAGATCGTCCCCCACCTGGCGGCGATGACCCACCACTGCAAGAACCGCGAACTGACCGTCGCGATGGCCGCCCGGTACGACCTCGACGCCGAACACGTCGCCTTCGTCACCGGCAGCGGCGAGGACACCAACAAGGTCCAGTCCATCGTCGAGGACGCCCGCCGTCTCCGCGAGGAACTGGCTGCCGAGGGCACCGAGGGGGCGTTCGCAGAGACGAGCGAGCAAGACGGTGACGACACCGCCAGCGAGACCCAAGCTGACCCGGATGCGGCCGAGGATGAGGCGACCACGACGGGCGAGGACGACGAAGCCACGACAGGCGAGGACGACCGGGAGAGCGAGGACGCCGAACAGTCCGGGCTGTCCGACTTCGTGTGAGTGCTGTCAGGCCCACTCGGCGAGATCGACGGCGTGCTCGATGTCGACTGTCAGCCAGCGTGTCGCAACCCGGTCGGTGTCGGCCGTGAACAGCGTCAGTTCGCTGGGCGCTTCGGGGTCGTCGTAGGCGGCCTCGATTCCTGCCGGGGTCCCGTCGTCCGTGGTGACGCTCACTATGATTTCCTCCTACTATGAGCCACGCGCTGACCGTGTCGCCGCTGAGCACCTCGGGGATGACGACCTCGTCGGCGCCGGCCCGGCGGGCCACGGATTCGTACATCTCGTCGCCGACGCGGACGACCACGCGCAGTTCCGGGGAGAGCTGGCTGGCGGTGATGGCGATCTGGATGTTCGCGTTCGAGTCGTCGATGGCCGCGACGATGGCCGCCGCCGTCTCGACGTTGGCCCGTTCGAGGACGCCCTCGCGGCGGGCGTCGCCCCGGATGGCGAGGGTTTCCTCGTCGATGCGGTCGTACTCGGCCTGGTCGCGTTCGATGACCACGACGTCGTGGCCGTCCTCGCGGAGTTGCGCTGCGAGGGTGCGCCCGAAGATGCCGTACCCGCAGATGACGACGTGGTCGGACAGGTCCTCGATGGTTCGTTCCGTTTGCATCTGTCTGAGTTCCTCCGTGATCTGGCCGCCGAAGGCCGCCGACAGGACCGTCTCGCCGATCCACAGGCCCGAGAGGATGAGTCCGACGCGCACGGCGACGGCGAACGCTTTCGTCGCCCGCTCGGGGCCGGCATGGTCGGCGAAGTGCAACTCGACGCTCGTCAGGTCGACCAGCCAGAACGTCGCCTCGACCGGGCCGACACCCGCGAGCACCACGTACCCGACGACCCCGGCGACCGTGACGCCGAGAAAGGCGAGGACGGGTCTCACCGCGCGGCGCAGTATCGGTCGGTTCGACAGCACAGCCATTCCGTCCTGGGGACGGTTGGCGCTGGACCGACAAAAGCGCGTGACCGAAACAGTGGGGGACGCCGGCGCGAGCACCCCAGTTCAGCGACTCCCACTCCTCGAAAACCGTGGGCGAAAACGGCCGCTCGCTCCCGTTGGTCGCTCGCTGGTGCTACGCCAGTGCGTCCAGCCGGAACTCGAAGGCGGCGACGGGCAGTTCGAGGTCGTGTTCGACCAGCACCTCGGGGTGGATCTCGCCGATGACGCCAACGGACTCGCCGTCCAGCACCACCTCGGCGGCCCGACCCGGAATGAACGAGGGGTGCTCGGTGCGGGGCGTCTCCAGGTCTTTCCCGAACGCGCCCGCAAGCGCCTGCAGGCGTGCCCTGGCGTCCTCGTAGGAGGCGTCGGTGCGTGCCAGTACCGCGGCGACGGTGCGGTGCTCGGCGACGCCGGTGTTCTCCGAGTCGTCGAGGCCCGCCGCGAGGCCGATCTCGGCGAGGTCCTGGGGGTACGCGCGGTGGGTGTTCCGCTCCAGCACCATCAACAGCGAGGGCAGCGCCCACGTCCGGAGCATCGTGTAGGCCTCGCTGTAGGGTTCGCGGATGGTCGCCGGCTGGGCCGCGCCGATGGCCTCGCCTGCGCCGTCCTCGCGCCGCGGGTCCGGCAACCGCATCCGCTCGAAGTTCTCCGCGGCGTTGATCATGTGGAAGTTCAGCAAGTCTTCCAAGCCCAGTCCGACCAGGGCGTCGCGGGCAGCATCCTCCAGCCGCGAGCGCTCGTGGCGACCGCCGACCGTCGAAACCTCGGGATACCGGGGTTCGAGGTCGTTGAAGCCGTAGGCGCGGCCGACGTCGTCGATGACATCGAGCGGGTGGAGCACGTCCACGCGGTAGGGCGGAATCTCGACCTCGTAGGCCCGACCGTCGGTGTCGGTCTCCTCGGCGTCCAGTCCCGCCCGCTCGGCACAGTCGATGACCTCCTCGGGCGAGAGGGCGACGCCAACGATGGATTCGATGCGGTCGTGGGTGACCGTCTTGCTCTCGACCGAGAGGTCCGGCCGGTCCAGTGTCGTGCCGGCGTACTCGCCGGTGGCCTCGGCGTCGTAGGCCACGTCGACGCGTTCGATGCGGGCACCGCGGGCCTCCAGCGCGTAGCAGACGATGTTCAGCATGTGGTCGATGGTCCACTGGTCGGTGCCCGTCATCTCGATGAAGAGGTCACGCGACTCGGTCGAGACTTCGGTCCGGCGGCCGTTGATGACCGGCGGGAGCGAGAACAGCCCGATGGAGTCGTAGATGGCGGGATACCGATCGAACGCCTCGACCAGCGGGCCGTACGTGTCGCCGATGGGGTGATCGGAGAGGACGTCGGCGGGCGTCATCTCGGCGTCGCTGTCCAGGGGGACGAATCGGTCGCCCTCGGGTTCGACGCCGACGTAGCGGATGGTCTTCTCGCCGCCAGCGGGCGCGCCCTTCAGCGCCACGAGGTCGTGGACGCCGATGGCGCCCTTCGCGCGCTCGCGGCCCATGGTGGCGTGGAGTTTCTCCTGGACCTGGATGAGCGACTGGAGGGCGTCCTCGTCCAGGTCCAGTCCCCGGACGACGGCGCCCGTGACGTAGGGCCGGCCATCGGGCACCGAGGAGTCGACCTCGATGGTCCACTCGGCGTCGTTCGTCGAGGGGACGTACACGCCGCGGTCGTCGCCGTAGTGGTAGCGCAGCGACCGGGCGATGCCCTCCACGGAGAGCCGGTCCAGCCGGTCGGGCGCGAATTCCAGTTGCATCTCCTCCTCGTCGGTCCAGCCCTCGAACTCCAGGCCGAGGTCGAACAGGTCCGCGCGCAGGTCGTCGTCGCTCTTGTCGTGGCCGGTGAGTTCCCGCAGTTCGTCGGGGTCGACGTCGACGACGGGCATCAGTACACCACCTCCACGTCCCGCAGCAGTTCGAGGTCACACAGCGTCCCGTGGACGTCCCTGATGTCCTCGAAGCCGTACATCAGCATGAGCAACCGCTCCAGGGAGAGCCCCCAGGCCATGACGTCCGCTTCCACACCGAGGGGACGGAGCACCTCGTCTCTGAAGATGCCCGAGTTGCCCACCTCGACGAGTTCGCCCGTCTCGGGGTGGGTGCCAAAGAGCTCGAAGGATGGCTCCGTGTAGGGATTGTAGTGGGGCTTGAACTCCAGGTCCGAAATGGCGAACTGCTCGTAGAACTCCGTGAACGTCCCGAACAGATCGCGCACCGAGAGGTCCTCGGCCATCACCCACCCCTCGATCTGGAAGAACTCCAGCAGGTGCGTGGGATCGAGCGTGTCGTTCCTGTACACTTTCTCGACGCTGAAAAAGCGCTCTGGGGGGTCGAGTTCGCCGATTGCGAGGTCCTCGGACCTCGAATCACGCGAACGGGCCGGCCCGTGAGCGCGGTGGCCCGAGAGATAGCGCATCGACAGCGAGGTCGTGTGCCCGCGCAGATCGAGGGATTTGGTGGTCTCGATATCCCAGGGCGAGTGGTAGCCGTCGCCGTGGTCGCCGACGCCATCGCGGTGGGCCGAGCGGACGCGCTCGACCAGGTCGTCGGGGAGGTCCTGAATCTCTTCGGGACTGTCGAGCGCGAACTGGTCCCAGTGGGTGCGCGCGGGGTGGTCCTGGGGCATGAACAGGCAGTCGTTGATCCAGAACTGTGCGTCGGCGTGTGGGCCCTCCATCTCAGAAAATCCCATCCCGACCAGGACGTCCTTGACGCGGTTGGCGGTCTGGCGGAGGATGTGTTCCTTGCCGCCCCGGAACTGGCCGGCGTCGGCCGCGACGTTGTACTCGGCGAAGTCGACGTCCTCCCACTCGCCGCTCGTGATGAGTTCGGGCGTGAGTTCGTCGACCCGTTCGGCTACTTCGACACCCTCCATCAGCGCCGTGACGCCCGCGTCGCTGACGCGAACCGACCGGGAGGTCCGTTCCTCGCGTTCGAGGAGGCCACGGCGCTCCAGTTGGTCGACGACGTCGTCGTCCGCGTCGAGGTCGGCGGCGTCCACGGTTTCGTCACCGTCGTCCTCGGTGGCTGCGAGGTGCTCGACGGCCTGCCGTTCCGCGTCGGCGTCGGGGTCGGCGTCGAGGTTGACGCGAACCTCACCGCTCTCGACGGAGCCGTAGCCCTTCCGGGCGAAGTTCGCGAGCGCGATGTCGACGGCGTCGCCCTCGATGCCCGTGTCGCCGAGCAGTTCCCGCAGTGCGACGGGGTGCTCGTCGGCGCCGGCGTCGACCGCCGCCTCGTAGAGGCGGACCTCTGGAAGCCCATCCTGGGCGTACCGGCGACCCTCGTCGGTCAGCGAGAGCGCCGTCTCCCGGCGCTCGGTGAGTTCGAGGAGGCCCTCGGCCTCGAGGGCGAACGCGGCGCGCCTCGCGGCCGCCGGTTTCAGGTCGGCCGCCGCCGCGATGTCGGGTATCGGCCGGTCCTCGGTCGGGTCGGCGGCCTTGAGCACCGCCACCTGCGCGTGCGGGAGTTGCATCTCTTGTTGTCGAGACCGGGTGGTTCGCAGTTAACGGTTCTCACTTCGGACGGGCCGTTCCCGGGGCGTCAGCAGACGGGTTTCGGATCGATACCCATGCCCGCGAGCGTCTCTCTGTAGTCCTCGTAGGCGGCGCCGACGACGGCCCGGGCGGCCGAGTCGGCCCGCTCCCAGTCGTCCGCGTCGGCACACACCGCTTCGAGCGTGGCCCCACCCTCGTCGACGCGCTCGCTCGCGCCCGAGCGCAGGTCACGCACCAGGTCGGCCCGGCCGCGTTCGGCCTCGTTGACGAAGAAGCTCACCGCCTGCAAGAGGACGCCGTCGAAGACCAGGCCGTGACCGACGAACGCGGCTCCGACGCGCTCGGGTGTCCCCTCGAACTCCCGGACCGTCGGCACCGGCGCCGGCGGGTCGCCGGCAGGCTCGGCGTCGAGTTGTGCCCCGATCCGTTCGCGCTCTTCCCCTAAGGCAGCCACACCCTCCGCGAACGCCTCGCGGGCGGGCCCGGCGGCCGTCTCCCCGGCCCACTCCTCGAGTGTCGCGCGGAGTCCCTCCAGTGTCAGCGCGACCGTCTCGAGGATGGTCCCGGCCGAGAGGTCCGCCCGCGTGACCGCCAGCAGCGCCTTCTCCGAGGCCAGCCGGTCGAGTTCCGTCCGCTTGTCCGACCGAATTTCCTCGACGAACGTCTGTCCGTCCATGTCGGCCCGTTTGGGGTCCCCCGTGTTAGTTTTCCGGGTCGTCGCCCCCCATCGGTCGGAGCGCTCGCGCTGTCGGTTGTCGGGCGCTGGCGGCGGGTTTATTCGCCGCGCTCGCGTACTCGGCCGTATGGAAGACTATCCGGACCCGGACGTGCCAGTCGAGTCGGTCGAGCCGGCGGAGTTGGCCGCGCGACTCGCCCGCGGCGAGCCCGTACGCTTGCTGGACGTGCGCAACCGCGACGAGTTCGAGACCTGGCACATCGACGGTCCCTCGGTGACGAACACGTTCGTCCCCTACATGGAGTGGCTCCAGGCCGACGCCACCGACAGCGTCGCCGAACGCGCCGCCGAGATCGACGGCGAGGGCCCTATCGTCGCCGTCTGTGGCCGCGGGGAGGCAAGCGCCTACGTCGCCGGCCTGCTCACCCAGGAAGGCATCGAAGCCGGGAACCTCGCCGAGGGGATGCGCGGGTGGGCCCGCGTCTACGAGGCCCACACCGTCCGCGAAGACCCCACTGTCGTCCAGTACCGCCGCCCCTCCAGCGGGTGTCTGGGCTACATGATCGCCTCGGGGGGCGAGGCCGTCGTCATCGACCCGCTGTGGGCCTTCACCGAGCGGTACCTCGCGGACGCCGCCGAGCGGGGTCTCGATATCGTGGCGGTCCTCGATACGCACGTCCACGCGGACCACGTCAGCGGCCTGCGCGATCTCTCGGCGGCGGCGGACGTCCCGCGGTACCTCCCCGAACCGGCAATCGAGCGCGGCGTCACCTTCGATGTCGAGACGGTCGCGGTCGGCGAGACGGTCGCGGTCGGCGAGACGGAACTGGAGGCCGTCGCGCTGCCGGGTCACACCACCGGGATGTTCGGGTTCGCGGTCGGGGACGTGCTGCTCTCGGGTGACTCGCTGTTCCTCGACGGCATCGCCCGGCCGGACCTACAGGACGGTGCCGACCCCACGGCGCTCGCCCGCGAACTGCACGCGACGCTGACGGAGCGTCTCGACCGGTTCGACGACGGGACGGTTCTCGCGCCGGGCCACTACGAGACCGCAACCGCGCCGGCCGCGGACGGGACCTACACCGCCACCCTCGGGACGGTCCGGGACCGGCTGGCAGTTTTCGGGGAGTCGGCCGCGGCGTTCGTCGAGCGGGTGACCGCCACGGAGCCACCCCAGCCCGCCAACGCCGACCGCATCGTGGCCATCAACCTCGGCCGCGAGACCGCCGACGGGGACGAGGCGTTCGAACTCGAACTCGGCCCGAACAACTGTGCTGCCGCCGCGACTGCGAGGGGCGATTGAGAGCGTCTCGCGGAGGGAGGACCGCAGCCGGATCGCTCAAAAGGGGAGCCGGCGACGGAGTTCCTCGATCAGTCCCGGTTCGTCGGTGGGGTCGGCGGGGCCGACGGCCTCCTCGTCGGGCATGATGACGGTACGTGGCCCGTCGTTCTCGACCTCGATGAGGTCGTCGGCCTTCAGGTCCGCGAGCGCGTCTTCCAGGCGGTCGATGTCGACCTCGACCTCCGACCGGAGTTCGAAGACGGTCATTCCCTCCTCTGCCCGGTCGGCGAGCGCGTCGAGCACCGCGACTTCCGTTTCCCCCCGGTCGCGGTACTCCTGTTTCGCTTGCATGTGTGCCGTTAATGGCGGGTCGATATTATAGTATGCCTCTCCGGACGCGACCGTCGGCGCTCGCCGGCCTGTCCACCCGGTCATGGTCCAGTCAACGGTCTCGTGGATTGGACGGGCAGTACAACGCGGTTCGGGGCTGTCCCTGCTACCAGCGTGTTGAACGAATCATGACCGGGTGGATGGTTGGCGGCCATCGATCCATCGAGAGCGGCCGGGAAGGCCAGCCACTAACAGTCCCGGGCCCGACGTTCGGGTATGCGAATCACGTTCCTCGGCACGGGCGCTGCGTTGCCGACCGGCGAACGGTTCCAGACGGGGCTGCTCGTCCAGTCGGGAGAGGACCGCCTGCTGGTCGACTGTGGCAGCGGCGCCCTCCACGGCCTCGCGCGCACCAACGTCGGGTACGAACACGTCGACACGCTCCTGCTCACCCACCACCACCTCCACCACGTCTCCGACATCACGGCACTGCTGAAGGCCCGCTGGCTCGACGGCCAGGAGTCGATGACGATTGTCGGACCCGAGGGCACACCCGAACTGGTAGAGGGCATGCTCGACACCCACGACTACATGCAAGACCGGATGGACCTGAACCTCCGGACCGTCGGGCCCACCGACTGCGACGCTCGCCACGAGGTTGCGGGCTTTTCCGTCGCGGCCATGGAGACGCGCCACTCGATGGACTGTCTGGCCTATCGGTTCGAACACGACGGGGGGCCTCCGTTCGTCTTCGGCGGCGACTCCGAGGCCTTCGAGGAGTTGATCGAGTTCGCGGACGGTGCGGCGGTCCTGGCCCACGACTGCTCGTTCCCCGACGGGGTCGACGTCTCGAACCACCCGACACCGACGTCGCTGGGCGAGACGCTCGCGGCCGCCGATGCCGAAGTGGGGCGGGTGTACCTGACGCACCTCTACCCGCACACCCAGGGGCACGAAGAAGAGATGCTCGAATCGATCGGCGACCACTACGGCGGCGACGTCCGTTTCGCCGAAGACGGACTCACGGTCGACATCTCCTGAACCTCCTGCCAGCTGGACTCAGGCACGGTCGAGCGTCACCCGGAAGTCGGCGCCGCCGCGGTCGCCCTCCCGGATCGTGACGGTGCCGCCGTAGGATTCGGTGAGCGCGCGGACGAAGCCGAGTCCCAGCCCGGTCCCGTCGCTATCTGGGCCCTT
>PXSG01000110.1:0-985 GCA_003023485.1 Halobacteriales archaeon SW_10_68_16 | reverse complement strand
CCAGTTCGGCGGCGCCCCGGGCGGTCCGGTCGATCGTCTCGGCGTACTCGGCGGACTGGCCGTCGTCCAGTTCCGCGGCGAGCGCGCTGGCGTACCCCGAGATGATCTGGAGGTCGTTGCCCAGGTCGTGGCGCAGGAGGCTGTCGTACATCTCCAGCAACTCCGTGCGCGTCGCGAGGTCGTTGCGCGCCCGTTCGAGGCGCTCCCGGGAGCGGATGTTGTTGATGGCGGTCGCGACGTGGTCGGCCAGGTACTCCAGGGGCCGGACGTGGTGTTCGGCGACCGTCTCAAGCGACTGCCACTGGACCGAGAGGATGACGCCCGTATCACCCTCGGCGTCGCCGTAGACGCTCGAAACCGCGATGGCGAGTGCCGCGTCGCTCTCCAGGCCCGACTCCGCCGGCGTCAGGACTGTCGTGTTCTCCGCGCCGTACTCGACGGTGACACCCCCGCTCGGGACGACGACCGTCCGGCCGGTCTCGTAGGCGCGACGTTCGAGTGTGGTCGGCGCCTCGCCGACGGAAACCTCGGGAGACATGCTCTCGATGACCTGCAGGTCGTCGCCCCTGACCTCGACGATGGCCGGCGCCGGGTGTCCCTCCATGACGTGGAAGGTCGCCTCCAGTGCGTACGTCCCCACCTCGTCGACGGTGTCGCTCTGGTTGACCTCCCGGCTGTACTTGACGAGCTGGCCGACGGTCTGTGCGGTCCGTGCCTCCTCGTCGCGTTGATCTTCGGTCGACATCGTCCTGTCGTCGCGTCGCTGACGAACAGACGGTGTGCATACAAAAAATCGTTTCGGCGCTCTCTGCCCAGTTTTGTCCTCAAGCGTGTCGCTACGGCCCGATTCGTGTCAACTGAATTTAATAAACAGGACGCTGATGGGTCCCGGACCGACGGACGTCCACGACCGCCTGCGCCGGGCGGCTGCGGCCCCGCTCGTGGGCTACCTCGACGACTACTACGTCTCGGTGATGGACGACCT
>PXSG01000109.1 GCA_003023485.1 Halobacteriales archaeon SW_10_68_16 | reverse complement strand
GTCGAGTTCGAGGTGGACATCGTCGGTGTCGCCCTCGGCTTTGACGTAGAACACCTCGTCGGTCTCGTCGACGCCGAGTTCGATGTGGTCGCTGACCATGTCGGCGGCGGTCACGGCACGGTCGATGTCCCGGCCCTCGATGACCACGGTTGCCGGCAGATCCAGGTCCGGCAGGTCGGGCTCCTCGCGGATGGAGTCGGGATCGATCAGCGCCAGCGTATATTCGAGGCCGTCGATGGAGATGTGGAGTTTTCGGGTCTCCTCGTCGAGTTCGAGGTGGACGAGCTGGTCGGAATCTGCCATGCCCGCGATGTCCTTGAGGCGAACGAGGTTGACGCCGATGAGGCCGCCGTCGGCCTCGTAGGACTCGAAGGCCGCGGCGTCCAGCGAGAGGTCGATCATCCCCACGTTGGCGGGGTCGACCGCGCGGATGGCGAGGCCGTCGTCGTCGAGGTGGATCTTGCACTCGTCGACCAGTACGCCGACCGAGTCCAGCGTCGCCTGGAGCGTGTCCGCGCTCACGATGGCGTTGAACATTCTTGCGCCGGGGTACGGTGTCATCCCCTAAAAAGGCACGTCATTGGGCGCGCCATGCCGAACGGTTTTCTTCCGTGGCGCTCGTTCGCTCGCGTATGAGCCACGAGTGCGACGACTGTGGCCGAACCTTCGAGACGCTGACCCGGCTCAGACTCCACGACTGTGACGACACCCACGTGATCGTTGACGACGCCGCCGGCCTCCCGGACGGTCTTGAACCAGTACGCCCTGGCCGTCTCGTCGGTCGCGACGCCCAGCACGAGCGCCCTGGGCGGGAGACGGTCGACTTCGTTTGCCGCCGGATCGGGTGCGTCCTCGTAGTCGCTGTAGGGGTTCGTGTTGTAGTTGCGCCGTCCCCGCTCGGTGACTGTCCCGGACTCGGGCGGGGGCACCAGAACCTCGGTGTCCGGGTGAATCTCTCGCCACTCGCCCCACGTCGTCAGCGTCGACGGGCGGAGGGAGAGGCGGTCGCCGGTCCGGGGGCCCCTGACCGCCCGGCCGAGTATCTGGCTCCAGAGCGACTCCGTGCGTTCGTCGTACAGCACGAGGTCGCGCTGCCAGAGGCACCCCGAGACGCCGAAGGTCGTCTCTCCCTGCGGCGCGCACGAGGTCCGATTCCCCGAGTGGCAGGTCGGGGTCTCCAGGCCCGGTCGCTCCCTCGCGGTCCGCCCCTGGCGTCGCTTCCCTCGCCGGCGTCCCGGACTCTACAGCACCCGCGCCGTCGCTCCCGCTGGCGGCGCACCCGGCAGTGGCCGTGAGGAGACCGGTCCCGACGGCCCCGAGGAAGCGACGGCGTCGCATACTACCGATTGGCGCCGAGCGCGCTTGAACGTTCAGACCCAGTGTGCGGGCATCTCACAACCGCTGGCGCGAGGAAGGTGACGCCGGGAATCTCTCACAGCGGCTGGTAGGTCGGGACCTCGATGTGTGGGACGGCGATCCCGAGCAGGCCCAGCGAGTGCGAGAGGAGCATCCAGCCCATCACGAGGAACGCGACCCCGAGCACGCGGTGGAGGCGCTGGCGGTGTGTCGGACTGATCGACTGGAGGACGGTCCCGTAGATGAACAGCGTCGGGAAGGTCCCGATCCCCAGCAGGGCCAGCGCCAGGCCGCCGCCCAGCGGCGACCCGCGGGCGAAGGCATACAGGAACGCGGGGTACAGGAGCGGACAGGGCAACAGCCCGTGGAGCAGCCCCAGGCCGACGATGCCGGGCCCGGTCGCCCAGCCGTCGATCCGTCCCTGGACGGCGCCGTAGACGCGCCCGAAGACGCCGCTGCCGGGCAGGCTGTGGCTGCCCTGCCGGCCCAGGACGTACTGGACGCCGACAACGAGGATGAGCGTCCCGACGGCCAGCCCCGTGACGACGCGGACGGGTCGCTCGAACCGGGTGATCGCCGAGGCGTCGAAAAAGAGCATCCCCGCGAGGCCGAAGGCCGTCCCCAGGGTGGCGTAGCTGACCGTCCGTCCGACGTTGAACAGGGCGTGCTGGCGGACCTCGTAGGTGGTCAGTCGACCGCCGTCGGCCGCCGCCTGGTCGGCCATCCGCTCGCCGTACATCGTCACGAGCGGGCCACACATCCCCAGACAGTGGGCACCCCCCAGCAGGCCGACGACGAGAAACACCCCCAGCTCCACGGAGCCAGTCGTCACTTCCCCGAGGTGGAGCACCACCGCGAGCACCGGACTGTGGACCATTGCCGACACTTGGGGGGACAGACGCGTATCGGTTTCGGTCCCATCCGATTTTGTGAACCGGTATACGCTTTATGCCGGAACGGAGTGGCGTCGGCACTCGCCTGCCGTCGGTGAGTCAGGGTTTCCGGGACGGTGCCCGAATCACTCGATCTGTTCGCGGTACGCCTCGGGCGAGAGGAGGTCGGCCAGCGGGTCGTCCTCGGCCGGGTCGAAGACGGCCATCCAGCCGTCGCCGTACGGGTCCTCGTTGACCAGTTCGGGTTCCTCGATCAGTTCCTCGTTGACCGCGGTGACCGTGCCGGCGACCGGCGCGTAGATGTCCGAGACCGCCTTGATGGACTCGATGACGCCGAAGTCGTCCTCGCGGCCCAACTCCGCGCCCTCGTCGGGGAGTTCGACGAAGACCACGTCGCCGAGTTCGTCCTGCGCGAAATCGCTGATACCGACTCTGACCGCCCCGTCTTCCTCGCGCGCCCACTCGTGACTCTCCATGAAGCGGCACTCGTCTGGTATCTCGAAGCTCATGGTAGGAAAGGCAACGTCCTAGTACGTGCTTTCTTCGGTTCGTCCCGGATGACCACGCGGACTGTCTCGCCACTACCGGCGTATGCGGCCGGGAGGTACGCCAGCGCAATCGGGTCGCCAAGCGTCGGGCTCATCGTCCCGCTGGTGACGTGGCCGAGCGAGTCGCCGTCGGACGAGGTCACCTCGTAGCCGTGCCGGGGAACGCCGCGGTCGATCAGTTCCAGACCGGTCAGTTTCTCCTCGGGACCCTCGGCGGCGACCCCCTCCAGGGCGTCACGGCCGACGAACTCCGTATCGAGTTTCACGGCAAAGTCGATGCCCGCCTCGTAGGGGTTGCGGGGCTCTGCCGCGGGGTCGAAGTCCTGTCCCGAGAGCAAAAATCCCATCTCGGTGCGCAGCGTGTCGCGGGACCCGAGCCCGCAGGGCTGACACTCCAGGGCCGACCAGACCGCCTCGGTAGACTCCCAGGGAGCGAGCACCTCGTACCCGCGTTCGCCGGTGTAGCCGGTGCGAGCCACGAGGGCGTCGGTCCCGGCGACGGTCCCGCTGGCGATCTCCATCGGTGAGAGGTCGTCGAGGTCGACGCCCGTCTCTGAGCCCAGCAGACCGGGCGAGTCGGGGCCCTGGACCGCGATCATCGCGTACTCCTCGGTCCGGTTCTCGACGGTCGCGTCGAGGTCCCACGCGACCCGGTGGTCGACCCAGCGGTCGTACAGCTCGGCGTCGTGGCCGGCGTTCGGGATGAACAGGTAGTCGTCGTCCTCCCCGGGCGGGAGGTTGTACACGATGGTGTCGTCGAGCATCACGCCCGACTCGTCGGTGATCGCCGCGTACTGGGCCTCGCCGGGGTCGAGTGCCGCGACGTCGTTGGTCGTCAGGCGGTTCAACAGGCGCGTGGCGTCGGGCCCCGAGACGGTGATCTCACCCATGTGCGAGACGTCGAACTTCCCGACTGCCTCGCGGACGGCAGTGTGTTCGGTTCGGATCGAGTCGAACTCGACGGGCATGTCCCAGCCGCCGAAGTCGGTGAACTGTGCGCCCGCCGACTCGTGTGCCCCGCGCAAGGGCGGCGTCCGCAGCGACATATCCGTCCGTCACGGGCCGGCGACCTAATGGTTTTGTCCCGCAGGCGCTACACGACATGTGGATATATCAAATTCCGGCTCTCACTCACTCTCCGGTTTCAGGAGAGCAGGCGCGCTCATCCGTCGAGGGTCAAAACGTCGCGTTTCTCCGCAGGAATCGGGTTCCGATACGCCACAGCCTCGGTCTCACAGAGTTCGTCGAAGTCGGAATCGGTAGTGAGCAAGTAGTCGGCGTCGTAGGAGCGCGCGAGAGCGAGGAGAAACGAGTCGTACACGTCGTGGTTCTTCTCGGCACTGATCTCGTATGCGTCAAGGACTGTGGAGTCGGTGGCGCCGACAATCCGGGCCGGACTCCGGACGAGCGACTGGATTGTGTTGCGAGCGTCCACTGGCTCGACGCCGAACTTCTGGACCATGATGTACTGTGCTCGGAGGGGGTAGTAGTCGAACACGAGCAACACGTTCGGCCCGTCGAGTGCCTGCTCGATCCACGGGAAGACGTCGTCGTAGGCTGGGTGATCGTCGGTCAGCCCGATGGCGAGGATGTTGACGTCCGTGAGGACCGTCACCTCGGTCGGAAGCGAATCGACCGGCCCGCTCATTCGCCTTCGTCCATCGGTCCGAAGAGGCTCTCGCCGGCGTCAGCAGGCGTCGTGTTTTCCCACGACTCCCGGCCGGCTGTCACGGTGTGTAACTTCGCACTCGGCTTCGGATCGACTTCGAGAACCGAGCCAACCAGCGTCGCGGGGATCTCGTCGTTCGACTCGATTCCGAGCCGGTCCCGGATCTCTTTCGGGAGCGTGACTCTCCCCCTGTCGTCGACTTTCAGCGTGAACTCCTCCCCGGAAGTTACCTCGACTCCCTCTTTTCCCATTCTATTTCACCTGTTTCCCACTACTATTCTTACATACAAAACGCTTGTGCAGCCCGTGGAGAGCAACCGACACCAAAGCGTACGCATCAACAGAGTGTACGCCCGAACACTAACGACCGGCGTCATCCCGGGCGGCGTGCCGCGTCGGCCGGCTAACCCTCGTGCGGGCGTGCTGTCGCGTGCCCGGGTTCGCCGCGCTGTCATCGCACCCCGAGGGGGTACGCTCGGGCGGGGACTGAGGCACGCAGACGGACCTACGCTATCGCCGGGCAAGAACCTGTCGCGGCCAGGGGAGGCCGCCGACGTGAGGGAGTCGGTCAGACCGCGTACTCGTCTTCGCGGAACTGGACGTACCCGCCGTCAGCGAACCGCCGTTTGGTGCGGTTGTACTGACGGACCAGGCGGAGGCCGGTCAGTCCCGACCGGAGAACGGAAAGCCAGGAGTACTCGCCGCGGTTGAGCATCTTCTCGGCGGCCGAGAAGACGCGGTCCCAGTCGTCGGGCCCGTAGTCGGCGACGATGTGAGCCATCGTGACGTTGCGCCGGAACTCCCTGCCCAGGGCGTCCTGCCAGGCGTCGTTGTATCGCCGCAGTTCGCCCCGCCCGGCGAGGTCGCCGGCGATTTTCCCGGTGCGGACGGCGACGTGGTCGCCCCCCTCGTGGAACGCCGACGTCCCGCCCATCGCGCCGCCGACCACGGCGATGCCCGCCCGCGTCGGCGACTCGACGGGTCGCGTCGAGGAGATGGGGTATGTCTCGGTGCCACCCCGTTTCCCGCGGTCCTCGACCAGCGGGAAGTCCTCGATATCGTACCCGGGGTAGGCGTGGTCGAGGAGTCGTTCGAGGTAGACGCTCCCGCGGGGGATGGTCTCGTCCTGGGCGCGCAACAGCGCCCACTCGCTCCGGTCGAAGTCGTCGATGTCCAGCCCGATAGGCATCGTCAGCCCGACACGCGCGACGCGGCCGTCGTTGGGAAACACCCAGGGGTAGGCGGTGTGGCCGGGAATGATCCCCCACCAGAAGAGGATGCGCCCTGGTTCGAAGGCCTCGGCGGGCACCTCGCGGTACTCCTGGTAGGCGATGTGGTTGGCCTCGTCGGGTCCGAGATAGTCGGCGATACTCGTCCGCCCGGGCGTGAACTGGTCGAGCGCACCCGTCGTGACCGTCCGCTGGGGGCCGTCCGCGAGCACGAGGTACTCCGCCTCGACTTCCTCGCCGTTCGAGAGCGCGAGTCGGTGGCGGTGGTCGTGGTTCGCGTCGCCAGCAGGGTCCGAGTCGACGCCGGTGACGCTGTCGCCCACGTGGTAGGAGGCCCCGGCGTGTTCGGCCTCCTCGCGGAGCCAGTCGTCGAAGCGCGCGCGGTGGAACGCGAAGCCGAACTCGGGATAGCTCGCGTCGATGCCCGTATCGTCGATGGTCAGCGTCTCGGTGGGACCGTGAAAGTCCGCGCCGCCGAGGGGCCGCAACACGACGTCCTCGGGGATGTCGCCGGGGCCGAAGTCCATCAGGTCGACCCAGTAATCGAGCATCCCGGCGGCCTCCCAGCTACGGCACGACGATTGCGACGTCGACGCGTTCCATACGGTGACCGGGGACCCGCCCCCGTATAAAGCCAACTCATCGCCCGCGCCTCACCCGAAACCGTTCGGGAGGTCGACGCCAGCGTCCACGCTCGCCATGTCCGTACTCCCGACGTCACGCGCGACGGCCCGGAACGTGGCCTCCCAGTCGGGCTTTGCCTCCAGCAGGTCGCCGTAGACCTCCGTCCGCTTTTCTTCCAGGCGGACCCGCAGACGGACGTACTCGTCGTTGGCTTCGAGTTCGTCCTCGTCGTGGTTGGCCTCGATTGTCGCGACTTTCGCCATGAGCGCGAACAGTTCGTCGACGGCCGCCAGGTACTCACACTGGGCGCGGTAGGTCTCCACGACGTCCCGCACGTCCGCCTCCCCGACCGGTTTCTGGAGGTAGTCGTCGACCGGGTACTCGATCAGATCGAAGTCGGGCGGCATCGAACTGACCATCACGACGAACGGGTCGTGTTCGGACTCGTCGATGGCCCGGGCCACCTCGATACCAGACAGTCCGGGCATCTCCCGGTCCAGCAAAACGACCTCGATCCCGTCGGCCAGCGCGTCCAGCGCCGCGGACCCGTCGGCTGCCGTGCTGACCTCGTGGTCGGGACGCAGCCAGAGCGAGTACAGTTCGCGCAACCTCTCGTTGTCGTCTACGACCAGTATGTGGGGGTCCTCTGCCGCCATTCACTCCTCGGTTCGTCCCGTCCCCCCAAGTAACGCGCTGTCCCTCCAGAACCGTTCAAACCGTTCAACCACGAGAGGGCGGCCGATCCATCGACGATCCCGTGACGACCGGAGACGTATCACTGCGAGTGTAAGTCACCGCGAACGACGGTCGTTTCACCGAGTGGACGGCCCGGTCAAATGTAGCCGTTCTCCAGGAGAAGTTCGCCGTTGAGAACCGACGCGCCGGCGGCCCCGCGCATCGTGTTGTGTGCGAGACAGTTGAACTGGACGCCGCCGTCGGTCGCCTGGATGCCGCCGACCGCGACGGCCATCCCGTTCTCGCGGTTCCGGTCCAGCCGGGGCTGGGGGCGGTCGGGCTCCTCGAAGACGTGGACGAGCCGGTCGGGCGAAGAGTGCAAATCGAGGGTGGGGTGCTCGCGCATCGCGGCGGCGGCGCCCTCGACGGTGGCCGCCTCGGCGGTGTCGGTCCAGACGTTTTCCAGGTGGCCGTCCAGCGTGGGGATGCGGTTACACGAGGCGTCAACGCGGGCGCCGTGCCACTCGATTTCGGCGCCGTCGAAGGTCCCCAGGAGCTTGCGCGATTCGGTCTCCATCTTCCTCTCCTCGCCGCCGATGTGGGGGAGTGCGTTGTCGATGATCTCCATCGAGGTCACCCCCGAGTAGCCCGCCCCGGAGACGGCCTGCAGCGTCGCGACGGTGACGCGGTCGAGGCCGTACGCCTCCTCAAGGGCCGCGAGCGGCGGCACCATCGTGATGGTCGAGCAGTTGGGGTTCTTGACGAGCGCGCCGTCCCAGCCCCGGCGGTCGCGCTGGACTTCGATGAGGTCGAGGTGGTCGGGGTTGACCTCTGGGATGGTGAGCGGGACGTCCTCGTCGAGGCGGCCGTTCGAGGAGTTCGAGGAGACCACGTAGCCCGCCTCGCAGAAGGGGGGCTCGACCCGCTCGCCGACGCTGGATGGCAGCGACGAGAAGAGGATGTCCACGTCGTCCGGAACCTCGGCGTGGTCGGTCCGGCGGACCGTCATCTCGGCGACATCGTCGGGGATAGGAACGTCGATGCGCCACTTCGCTGCCTCGCGGTAGGAACTGCCGGCACTGGACTCGCTGGCTGTCAGTGCGGCGATCTCGAACTCGGGATGGGGGTCGAGCAGCTGGATGAGTCGCTGTCCGACTGCGCCCGTGGCTCCGAGGATGCCTGCGCGTACTGTCATTGCCGGTGGTAGGGCGACGGCCGCTCAAAACTGTTTGGAAAGGCCTCGCACGCCCGGCAGTTCAGGGTTCACCCTCGAGGTCACCGTCCCAGGCCTCGTACCCGCCAGCGAGGTTGGCGACCCGGGTCTCCTCGTCGACGCCCTCGTAGGATTCCAGCAGCCGGGCCGCCTGGAGGGAACTCTCGCCCAGCGGGCAGGCCACGACGACCTCGTCGCCGAACTCCTGGTCCTCGATCTCCCGCGCGAACCGCCCGAGCGGCACGTTCGTCGCGCCGGGGATATGCCCCTCCGCGAACGAGTCCGGCCCGCGGATGTCGATCACCTGGACGTCCGCCCCGCGGGTCAGACGTTCCTCCAACTCCTCCGGGTCCATCTCGTCGACCATACCCGGGGTTGGCGGGCGAGGCGCAAAAGCCCACCGCGGTGAGGTTGCCGACAGTCCCCGAGGACGACCGCTACTGCGGCGGCCGTACCCCGCCGAGGTCGGACTGGACGAGAACGACGCCACCCAGCACGAGCGCACCGCCGAGCACGACGACGGGCGCCACCACCTCGCCCAGCAGGACGACCCCGAGCAGAACCGTCACTGCCGGCTCGGAGGTCCCGAGGACGCTCGCGACGCTGGCCTCGACGCGGTCGAGTCCGAGGACGTACAGGAACAGCGGCACCGTGGTCCCGAAGACAGCGATACCGAGGACGACCAGCCACTGTTCGGTGCCCGCGGGGACAGTCAGGCGACCCGAGGCGAGGCCGAAGGCGAGATACGAGAGCGCGGTCGCGACCAGTGCCGTCCCGGCGAGGACGTCGGCGTCGGTCGAGGCGAGCGCGGCACGGCTCCCGGTGATGTAGCCCGCGTACCCCAGGGCGGCCACGAGGACGAGCGCGACGCCGACGAGGTCGATCCCGGCCACGTCACCGCCGACGATGAGCGCCACGCCGGCCAGCGAGGCCGCGAGCGCGACGAGCTTCCGCGCGGAGAGGGGTTCGTCCAGCGCGAGTGCCGAGATGACGTAGACGTAGATGGGGTAGGTGTAGAAGGTGATGCCCGCGACGCCAGCGGGGACGAAGTCCAGCCCCCGGAAGAAAAACGCCGTGAAGACCGCATAGAGCGTCCCCAGTCCCAGCGCGACCCCGAGC
This sequence comes from Halobacteriales archaeon SW_10_68_16, assembly GCA_003023485.1. The sequence goes on along the minus strand of PXSG01000109.1, from coordinate 4,702 downwards.
TGTCGACCCCGGAGCAGGCGGGCACGACCGACGAGTGCGAGGACGACCCACAGGAGCGTCGTGCCGATGAGGAACCGGAAGGTCAGCAGCGACGTGATGTTGAGGCCGGCCTGCGCGGCGAGCTTCCCGAAGATGGCGAGGGTCCCGAACCCGGCCGACGCGACGAGCACCAGCAGCGTCCCGACGGTCTGGCGGTTCACACCCGACCGAGGCGGAGGGGTGCCGTAAACCGACCGATTGCGTCCGGGAGTTTCGCTCCGTTCACACGACGAGTGTGTGCCGTGTGTCACCGAGTCCTCACCAGCGATAGTAGAGATAGTGCCACGGCCCCGAAGACTGGCAAGAAAGCCCCCGGCCGCTCACTCCTCGGACCCGACACGGGAGAGGCGCATCGCGTTGCCCGTCACCGCGACGGTCATGCCGGCGTCGCCGACCAGCACTGCCAGCCAGATGGGGACGTACCCGAAGGGGACGAGCGCGGCCAGCAGCGCCTTCGCTCCGAGGCTCGACCAGACGTTCTGCCGGATGACCGACGAGGCGCGGGCCGCGAGCGCACGGAGGTAGGGCAGTTTCGAGAGGTCGTCGCCCAGCAAGGCGACGTCGGCGGTTTCGAGGGCGGTGTCGGTCCCGGCCGCGCCCATCGCGACACCGACCGTCGCGGCCGCGAGCGCGGGGGCGTCGTTGATGCCGTCGCCGACCATCGCCACGCCGTCGTACGCGGCCTCCAGGTCCCGGACGGCCGCGACCTTCTCTTCCGGGAGCAACTCCGCGCGCACCTCGTCGATGCCCACTTCCTCGCCGACTGCGCGTGCGGTGCGCTCGTTGTCGCCGGTGAGCATGACGACCCGCTCGATGCCCAGTTCGCGGAGTCCCTCGACGGCCCCGCGGGCCTCCGACCGGATGGAGTCGGCCACGGCGATGACGCCCTCCAGCTGGTCCTCTGTGCCCACGAGGACGACCGTCTTCCCCTCGGCCTGGAGATCCGGAACCACGTCTTCGAGGAGGTCCAGGCAGTCGTTGCGTTCACAGAGCTGGCGGGACCGGGCGGTGACGACGCCGCCGTCGGTCGTGGCGTGGACGTGCGAGAGGTCGAAGCCCAGTTCCTCGAACAGCGCGGGTTTGCCCGCGTAGTGGGGGTGCCCATCAAGCGTGGCGCGGACGCCTTTGCCCGTGATGGCCTCGAAATCCGCAACCTCGCGGCCCGGGACGGCCGCCTCGTCGGCGCGGTCGACGATGGCCTCGCCGATGGGGTGTTCGCTCCGGCGTTCGAGCCCCCGGGCACACCGCAGGACGTCCGCCTCGCTGTTGTCGTTCAGCCCGACGACGTCGGTCACGGCGAGTTCGCCCGTCGTCAGCGTGCCCGTCTTGTCCAGCGCGACCGCCTCGATCTCGCCCATCGCCTCCAGGTGGGTGCCGCCCTTCACGAGGACGCCGTTTCGCGCCGCGCTGGTGACCCCCGAGACCACGGAGACGGGCGTGCTGATGACGAACGCGCAGGGGCAGGCCAGGACGAGCAGCGTCAGCCCGCGGACGAACCAGACGTGCCAGGCGCCGCCGAGAACCAGCGGCGGGACCGCCGCGACGAGGACGGCGGCACCGACGACCGCCGGCGTGTACTTGCTGGCGAAGCGATCGACGAACTGCTCGCGGTCGGTCCGCTCGGCCTCGGCACCCTCGACCAGTTCGATGACCCGCGAGAGGGTATCGTCGCCGGCGGCGGCCGTCGTCTCGACTTCGAGGTAGCCCGCCTCGTTGATGGTCCCGGCGTAGACCTCGTCGCCGGCCGTCTTGTCGACGGGCACGCTCTCGCCGGTCACGGGGGACTGGTCGACCGCGCTCTCGCCCTCGCGAACGACCCCGTCGACGGGGATGGTCTCGCCGGGCCGCACCACCACGAGATCGCCCACGGTGAGGTCCTCGACCGGGACCGTCACCTCCGTGTCGTCCCGGCGGACCGTCGCCTCGTCGGGCGAGAGGTCCATCAGTTCCCGCAGCGAGGTGCGGGCCCTGTCCATGGAGTCCTCTTCCAGCAACTCCGCGACGTTGACGAGGAAGGCCAGCGTCGCCCCCTCGAGGTAGAGCGGTTCGGCGAAGACGAGACTCGCGGTCACCGCCCCGAGGATTGCCGCGCTCATCAGGAAATCCATATCGAGCGAGCGGGCCTGCGCCGAGCGGTAGCCCCCGCGGAGGATGACGCCGCCGCCGGCGACGATGCCCGCGACGAAGAGGACGTCCGCCAGCGAGTGGGGTGTCCCGAACAGCGTCGCGACGGCGACGTCGGCCGCCGGGACGAGGAATTCGACGACCAATCCCGCGGCCAGGAACGCACCGCTGACCCAGGTCTGCAGTCCCCGACGGCTGAACCAGACCGGCTCGCGCTCCAGCGATTCGGATTCCGCGTCGTCGAGTACCTCGTAGCCCGCGTCCTCGATGGCTGTGACGATGGTTGCCTCGTCGGTCGCCGCCCGGTCGTACTCGACGACGACGCTCCCGCCGGCCGGTCGCGTTTCGACGGACAGCACGCCCGGCCGGTCCCCGAGCGCACCCGAGACGGTGTCGGCACACGACGCACAGTCCATCGAGGGTACGTCGAACCTGGCCGTCTTCGCACCCACGGCCCCCTCGGACGCGCTGTCGGTCCCGCCGGACGCGCCGTCGCCGTCCATACGAGCACCTACGCACTGGACGGAATATTAATTCAACTGTTTCGGAGCGGCGATATTTTGTGAACAAATATTAAAATACTACAGATAGAATAATGACTTAGCCGTTCCACGCCGCCCGGCAGTCGTCGTCACAGAAGTGTTCGGCCTGGACTTCGTCGTCCTCGATCCAGGTGACGACCCGGTGGTTCGGGCTGTCGAGGATGGTCGCACCGCAGGTCCCACAGACCGGTGCGTCCTCCTCGGTGACGTCCTCCCCGAGGTCCGATGTCGGGTCGACCATACCTGTCTGCCCACTCGGGACGCCACTACTTAACACCATATATCGACGGTGTATTTCACGAACGTTCGGGTAAACAACCTCGGGCGCGGTGGCCCGAGGCTTTTGTTGGTTCCCTCAGCCGTGCGCTAGCACTCCCTGTTCCGCGAGGGAACGGGATGAGGTTGGGCGGCTTACGCGCCCCGACCCGGACAGACGCACCAACCGCACCTGCGGCTGGGTTTTGTGAGTCCGGTAATTCGTATCGTTCCCGTCGAGCTTCGCCTTCTCGCGCCACGCAACATTCACCGACGCATTCCGGTCAGCGTGGTCTTGCTCCATGTCACACTCATCATTCGTACACCGGAACCGCCTCCTCCTGTCGATACCCACGCTCACCACAGCACGAACACGTCTGCGAGTTGTGGTAGGCATCACCTGGAGACCACCAGTGCGTTGGAGTGACTCCCGGGACCAATCCTCGACGGGTTCCTGTTGCTCGGTGAGTTTCCATCGTCAGTCATCTCCCCCGAGCACGTCCGCGTAGACGCCCCGCAAATCCTCGACAGCGGCCGCGACGCTGGTGGCCTCGCGGCGGTCGAGACAGCCCTCCCGGAGGCGCTCGCGCTCGTCGAGTGTCCGCCGGATCACATCGCGCAGTGCCGCCGGGTCGCCCGCGGGTGCGGTGTACCCGTTCTCGCCGTCGTCGATGGTGTCCGAGAGCGCACCTGCGTCCACGCTGGCCACGGGCGTCCCGCAGGCGTTGGCCTCCAGGGCGACCAGTCCCTGGGTCTCGACAGGACTCGGGAACGCGAAGGCGTCGAGCGTCGAGTAGAAGGTCGGCAACTCCTCCCGGGGCAGGAACCCCAGAAAGCGCACGTCAGCGTCCACCTCGTCGGCGGCGGACTCCAGCTCCGCGCGGGCCGGCCCGTCGCCCGCGAACGCGACGGTCGCGTCGAGTCCGTCGGCAGCCCGTACGAGGACCTCGAGGTCCTTCTCGTAGCCGTGGCGACCGGTGTAACCCACGAGCGGTCCATCCGGCAGGCCGTGGCGCTCCCGAAAGGCCCGCTCCCGTTCCGCGTCGACGGGACGGAAGAAGTCGGTGTCGACGCCGTTCTGGACCACCGCGACAGGCGTGTCGGTGCCAACCTTCTCCCGGACGTAGCGGCCCGTCTCGGGGCTGGGCACGACGACGACGGCCGCGCGGTCGAGGAACCACCGCTCGTAGGCGGTCGCGGTCCCGCGGACGACACGCTCGACAGTGCCGTCGACCGAGAGGTACGCCGCGTACTCGCCGCTGGGCGTGTGATAGGAGGCCACCAGCGGGACCTCGAGTCGCCGGGCGAGATCACCCTCCTGTGCATCGGTCCGCTGACGAACCTCGCACTGGCCCACGCCCGCGAGCCCGGCCTCCCGAACCTCGTGGACGAGGTGTGGGTGATGGGCGGGAACGTCCACGCGAAAGGCAACGTCACCCCGGCCGCCGAGTTCAACTTCTGGGTCGACCCCGACGCCGCCAAGCGCGTGCTCGGCGCGTTCGACGTCACGCTCGTCGACTGGGGGCTCTGCCTGCGCGCGTCGGTGCTCGGGGCCGAGGAGTTCGCGGCCGTCGCGGAGATGGACACCGACCTCGCGGACTTCTTCGAGGACCTGACCGAACCGGTCCGGGAGTTCACCAGCGAGGAGCAGGGCATCGACGGCGTCACACAGCCGGATTCGCTGACCGCGGCGCTGCTCGCCTACCCGGAACTCCGGGAGGAGACCGCGACCTACCACGTCG
>PXSG01000108.1 GCA_003023485.1 Halobacteriales archaeon SW_10_68_16 | reverse complement strand
GGGGTCCGCGTCCGCGCTCGCGCCGTCGTCCTCGCCGTCGCCGACGATGTCCTCTAACATGTTCCTGATGCTCATCCCGACCAGTCCGCCCGTCAGGACGACGAGCACGACCACGAGCGGCGCCAGGTCCGGCGACTCCCACAGGACTCCCTGGAGCACTCCGAAGACGGCACCGTTCATCGTATCTGATGGTCGACTCTCAGCCCCTTGAATGTACCGTCTCCCTTATCAGGACTGATAACCTACGGGTCCGTTTCACGATATATCGGTTGGAAAAACCGGCTGGCGAGCGAAAAAATCGTCTGACATGGGAGTTTCGGGATTCACACGCCGAGGCGATGCCAGACCTTTCAGATTCGATAACAGTGTCCGCCGCCCGTCCGACGGGCACGCGGTTCCGTCAGAGGCGCTGGTCGGTCTCGTTGGCGCTCTTGACCACGAGGTCCCCGGTCGTGGCGTCGAGGCGCAGGGACCGCCCGTGGTCGCCGCCGACGTCCTCGCCGACGACGGGGACGTCGTGTGCCGCGAGGGTTTCCCGGACCTGTTCGGCGTTGCGGGTACCGATGCTCGACCCCGACTCCGAGAAGTCGAGCATGTCGCTCCCGCCGGCGATCTTCGCCACCAGGCTGTCGGGGTCGGCACCCAGCGCCCGCAGTTCCTCGATGAGGAGTTCCGTCCCCGTGTCGGCGAACTTCGCGGGTTCGCCCTCGGCCTCCTCGGCGGCCGGGAGCATCACGTGGACCAGTCCGGCGGCCCCGGTGGCCCTGTCGACGAGCGCGACGCCGATACACGAACCCAGGCCGCTGGTGGTCAGTTCCGTGCCGTCCGTCGTCACCTCGTACTCGGCGATGCCGACCTTGACCCGCTGTGGGTCGGCCTCGCCCGTCGTTTCAGTCTGTGTCCCGTCGTAGACTTTCATTGGAAGATCTCTTCGGGGTCGGCCTCCGTCTGGTCGGCTCGCTCGACGAGCAGTTCGTCCAGCGCCTCGCGCAGTTGTTCCTCGTCGGGGAGCGCGAGGATCTCACACTCGACGGCGACCTCGTCGGTCCGCAGTTTCGAGTCGACGGTGAACGCGTGGCGCTGGTGCTGTCCCAGTTGCGCGGCCAGCGGGTCGACGATGGCCCGTCCCATGTCGTGGACCAGCCGCGGCGGCGTGTGGTCGACCGACTGCTGGAGGACGTTCGCCCAGCCGTCGACGAACCCGCTCGTGAGGATGTTCCCGAGTTCCTCGATGGCACTCTCGTGGCGGTCGGTCAATCCGTCCCCCTCGGCCTCGACCGGCATCAGCGCCTCCGCGACCGTGACCGCCGACGCCTCGTCGAACAGCACCAGCAGGTAGCCGCTGGGAACGCCCGTGAACTCGACGGCCGTCCCGACGTAGGTGTCGGTCCCGACCTGTTTGGGGACGTCTTCGATGGGACAGAAAGAGATCTGTGTTACCTCCGCCTCGGTCTCGATGCCCGTCATCATCGCCACGTTCTCGGCGGCCTTTTCGGTCCCCTGGCGGGTCATCCGGTTGAACACCGCCAGTTTCTCCGTGGAGATGGCGTCCTCGGCCGCGCGGTCGGCCAGCAACTCCGCCAGGCCGTCGTAGGAGGGAACCATGTAGATGTAAAAGCAGACCGGCTCGCCGGGGAACTCCACTTCGCTCTTGAAGACGAAGATCTGGTCGTGCTCGCTCGCTGCGGGGCCCGCCGGCACCACGTCGGCGCCCGTCTGCTCGATGTACTCCGGGGGCGTGTGTTGGGCCATCGCCTCGTCGTCGGTCCCGCCCGGGACCAGTGCCTCCACGATGTCGTCGGTACTCCCCCGGTCGAACACGAGCGCCGCGTCGCCGGTCAGTGCCCCCTCGAACCCGAACTGGACGCCGACGAACGCCTCGTCGGCCAGCTCCTCGCCCGCCTCCGCGCGGTCGACCAGCGAGATCTTCGTCACTTCCACGTCGGCCTCGATGCCCGTCATCTGGGCCATCGCGTCCGTGGCCGTCCGGGCACCCTCGTGGGCGAGGCGGTTGAACGTTCCCAGCGACTCGACGTCGACCTGCATCGTTAGGAGGGCACGACGTCCTGGATCGCTTCCATCACGCTGGGCTTCTGGAACGGTTTCGTGATGTACCCGTCCGCGCCGGCCTTGACCGCCTCCTTCATCTTCTCCTCCTGTCCGACGCTCGTGCACATGATCACGTTCGCGTTCGGGTTCTCGGTCTTGATCTCGTCGGTCGCCTCGATGCCGTCGCGGATGGGCATCACGATGTCCATCATCACCAGGTCCGGTTCGTGCTCGTGGAACACCTCCACCGCCTCGACGCCGTTCTCGACCTCGTTGACGATGTTGTGGTCCTCCTCCAGGATCTCCCGCAGGAGGTTCCGCATGAACTCCGAGTCGTCTGCGATCAGTACGTCTGCCATGTCTGCTCGTTCCCGAGTAGTCCGAAAACCCAAATAAAGCTGACCCGGTAATTATCGTCGTTGATACTCCCGTCCGGCGACGACCTCGGCGGGCTACACGACCGGGAGGAGGCCGGCCAGCGCGCGGGTCAGCCCCAGCGCGTACCGGCCGTAGTCGAAGTACGCGAGGCTGCTCAGGATCAGAAAGACGGTCGTCGCGCCCGCCGGGAGCGCGAGTGCGACAGCCAGCAGTCGGTCGCTGTCGTGGAGCCCCCACGTGAGGACGCACAGCGCGGCGACCGCCCCACTCGCCAGGCCGAGGAGGGCGTGGAACTGCACCGCCTCGCCGACGGCGGGGTCCAGAACGGACAGCGCCGCCACGACGAGGACGCCGCCACCCACGACGGTTGCTGCGTACGCGCCCGCGAGCCAGCGCGGGACCGCCTCGACCGGGCGGCGGACGACCGCCAGGCGCGCGAGCCCGTAGAGCAGCAGTGGCATCACCGGGAGGATGTACCGGAGCGTGACCATGCTTTGCAGGGGTAACCGCGGCATGTAGACGGCCACGAACACGAGTGCGAACGCCGCCGCGAGGAGGTCCGTCTGTTGGGTCGCCCCGCCGAATCCCGAGCGATCTATGCTCTCGCGAGCGTGGCGGATGCCCGCTGTGGGCAACCACAGCAGCGCCGCGGCGAGTGGAAACGCCTCCAGCAGCGCGAGTTCGACGGTCTCGAAGTCGTTGACCGCGTAGTTGATTCCGGGGATGCGTCCGCTCCGCACGAAGGTGTGATAGAGGCGGTCGGACTCGCCCAGTGCGTGGAAGCCATCGACCACGGCGCCCATCGCGAATCCGACCACGCGGTTCTGATAGCCGACTCCACGTGTCACGGGCCCGAGGACCACGTCCAGCGGGAGGGAGACACCGCCACCCCCGCCACTAGTTCCACCGTCGCTTCCCGTGCCATCACCTGTCCCGCCGTCACCGCTATCACCATCCGAGGTCGCCCCACCAGTATTATCTCCTCCGTCACTGCCACCCCCGTCAGAGGTCTCCCCACTAGTATCGGTCCCTCCGCTGTTTCCCGTCCCATCCTCGGTTCCCGTTCCTCCGTTGGATCCGGTGTCCGCTCCCCCACCGCTATCTCCGCCTGTTCCGTCGCCGGGCGCGTCCGGTTCCAGCCCGGGCTGGAGGTCCGTGGTGGGGGAAACACCGGACAACATCCGGGGTGGACGGATCGGATTCCCGGAGATGAGCGTGTTCAACAGGACGAAGGGCACGAGCGAGAGGAGAAAGACGATTCCCACGAGCGCGAGCGACCGGCTGTCGTTGGCCGGGGCGGTCAGCACGTCGATCGGAGCCAGCACCAGCAAGAGGAACAGTGCCTCGAACGGGTGGATCGTCGTCAACAGGCCGAGCGTCGCGTAGGCGCCCGCCCTGGCCAGCAGGCCACGTCGGTCCCGATCCGTGCGACTCACCGCGAACCAGTACAGGACGACGACGATCGCGGTGGCGGTCAACACGTGACGTTTCGGGATCGACGCCCAGAATCCAATGGGAGTCGCGACGGCGAGTGCGACGCCGGCAGCGAGGCCGACCCGCCGTCCGTGGAACCGGGCGAGGAGTCGGTACATCGTCGTCGCGAGGAGTGCGGCGGCGAGCATCGTCGTCACCTGGAGTGCGACCAGCTCCAGGGGCGGCCCCGACTGTGCGGTGCTCACTGCTGCCCAGGGCTGGTCGCCGCCGGACAGCGACCGCGCGGCGAGGACGTTCCCGGCAAAGAGAACGAGCGCGACGGCGCTGCCGACGGTCGCGACACCATCGCGATCA
>PXSG01000107.1:13802-14550 GCA_003023485.1 Halobacteriales archaeon SW_10_68_16 | reverse complement strand
GGTCGTCCGATGCGGTATCGGGCGCTGTGCACGGAGATACCGCCTCCCCGTCGGGACGCCGAACGCGCCACACCCTGCAAAGGGCCGAAGTACCGAGCACGAACCGGAGTACCCCCACGCCACGGGGAATCTTGCCACCGTTGGTGTCGGACCGCCCGACCCCAAGCGCGTGGAAACCTCGCCGTTCACGCCGAGGTGGATGTCATTCCCAGTAGTCGGGTTCGTTCCCCGGCCGCCACTTGATCGAACAGCCACGGGAGGGGCGCTGTTCGTCGTCGGTCTCCTCGCCGGCCAGCAGGCGGTCGATGATCGCTCTCATCTCCCGCTCGGCGGGTTCGTCGTCGGGGTTGTTCGCGTCGTCCAGTCGGCCGTGGTAGGCCAGCCGGAAGGAACCGTTGGCACGCTCGAAGAGGAAGGGGTCCGGGGTGCAGACTGCGCCGTAGGCGGCTGCGACCTCCTGGCTCTCGTCCCGGAGGTACGCGTCGTAGGCCACGCGGCCGTCGTCGACGTACGCCTGCATCTTCTCGAAGGAGTCCTCCGGGTATTCGTTCTCGTCGTTGGGGTTGATGCCCACGACGGCGACGTCGTCGTAGCTCGCGGCGAGGTCGTTGAGTTCGTCGAACTTCGCCTTCGCGTACGGGCAGTGGTTGCAGGTGAACACCACCAGCAGCGCCCCGTTGTCCGCGAAGTCCCCGAGCGTGTACGTCTCGCCGTCGGTGCCCGGCAGTTCGAAGTCCGGTGCCTCGTC
>PXSG01000107.1:8218-13671 GCA_003023485.1 Halobacteriales archaeon SW_10_68_16 | reverse complement strand
CGTACGCGCCGCCGGTCGGCCGGACGACGCCGTCCTCGCGCTCGATGACGCCGCGGAGTTCCGCCGTGTCGAGGATCTCGCGAGTTAGGTGGGGGTCCGTGGTGACCGTCTCGACGCGGTCGATGGCCTCCGCGAGGGACAGTTCGGCGTCTTCTGCGTGTTCGAGCAGCGCCACGCCGAGTTCGACGCGCTCGTCCCGGTTCGCCACGTCTCGTCTATCGGTGCGGGACCACAAAGCGTTTGCCGGACGCCCGGACAGTTGGGGTAGATGGAGCGCGCGACCTACCGCCAGTTGCTCGGGATGGCCTGCCTGTGCGCCGTCGCCCTCGGGGCCGCGGCCCTGTTCTCGCCGGCGACCGTCGTCGCCGAACTGGAACACCTGGCGACCCATCCCGCCCAGTTCGCGCTCGTCCTCGCGGCGGTCTACCTCGTCCGGCCGTTCCTGCTGTGGCCGGTCAGTTCCATCGCGCTCGTGCTCGGCTACCTCTACGGGCCGGCCGTCGCGCTGCCGCTGGCGCTGGCGGGTGCGGCACTGACCGGTCTGCCGCCGTTCCTGGTCGCGCGGTACGCGAGCGACGAGGGACTCCTGGGTTTCGTCGGAAACTCGGGCCGGCAACTGGTCGACGCCGTCGGCGAGACGCGCGGCGTGCTCGCGGCCCGCCTCTCGCCGGTGCCGGGCGACCCCATCTCCTACGCGGCGGGGCTCTCGGACGTCTCCGTCGGCGCGTTCCTCCTCGGGACCGTTGTCGGCGAGGTGCCCTGGGCGCTGGTGACCGTCTTCGCGGGCGATTCGATGCGCCGGCTCTCGGTGACCGGTTTCTCGGTCAGCCCGGCCGCCCTCGTCGCGATGGCCGGCCTCGCGATCATCGTCCTCTCGGGGCCGCTGTACAGCCACTACCGCGAGGCCAGCCCCGAGTTCACCAGTCGACGCTGACGGTCCCGTCGCCGTGTGGGTCCGGGGCGATCTCCTCGCCCGTGCGACGGTCGATAATGTGGATGACACCGCGGTCCTTCTTGTCCGCGACCGGCGGGCCGTCCGAACCGATATGCGTGGCTACCGTATCGAGACCCAAAAGACCAGAGCTTTCTTCGGCACGCCAGCCGTCAGCCGAGCCATGGCCGACGACGACCCGGCCGCGCCCGCGTCCGAAGATGCCGCCACGCCACAGTCCGACGACGGGGCTGGCGCTCCCGGGTCGACCACCGAGACTGAGACGGGAACGACCCACACCGCCGTCGGTGCCGCGGGCGACGAACGGGTCGACCAGGCGTCGGCTTCCGTCGAGGGGGAGACCGGGACGGAGCAGACGTCGCCCGCCGAGGACGTCACCGCCTACACGACCGGCGAGCGGGGCGTCTCGGCGCGGGTCCAGGTCTACTGGGGGATCCGCCTCCTCGTCGGGGTGGCCATCCTCGCGGGCATCGCCCGGCTGGCCATCGAGGGGTTCGGTGTCGCCGTCGACCCGCGGGCGGTCCCGGCCGGGGCGGTTGCCCTGGGCCTGCTGGGGCTGGTGTGGGTCCACCTGCGGTACCGCGTCTGGTCGTACCGGCTGCGTGCCGACGCGCTCTACCTCGAACGGGGCGTGTTCACGCGGGTCACGACCGTGGCGCCCCACGTGCGCATCCAGCACGTCGACACGAGCCGGCGCCCGCTGGAGCGGACGCTGGGGCTGTCGACGCTCGTGGTCTACACTGCCGGGTCGCGGGGCGCCGACGTCTCGATCCCCGGGCTCACGCCCGGCGAGGCCAGCGACCTCCAGCGCCGGCTGAAGGAACTCGCAATCGAGACCGAGGGCGGTGACGCGTTGTGAGACTCGACCCGCGGTCGATCCCCTACCGCGTCGCCGAGAACAGCCTCCGGCTGGGCGGGCTGGCGCTGTTCGGCGCCGTCACCTCCACCTCGGCCGGGCCGGACCCGGTCGGACTCCCGCTGATCGCCGGGTTCGTCGTGCTGGTGGTCGTGCTCGCGCTCGCCTGGGAGACCGCACGCCACCGCCGTTACGAGTACGGCCTGACCGCGGAGACGCTCGACATCCGATCGGGCGTGCTCTCGCGGCGCGAACGGGAGATTCCCTACGAACGCGTCCAGAACGTCGACGTCGCCCAGAACGCGGTCCAGCGTGCGCTGGGCATCGCCGCGGTGCGCATCGAGACCGCCGGCGGGAGCGGCAGCGAGGCCCACCTCCGGTACGTCGACCGCGCCGAGGCCGAGCGCCTCCAGGACGCGATCAGCGAGCGCAAGCGCTCGAGTGCCGACGAGGGCGAAGGCGAGACCGGCGAGCACCTCTTCACCCTCTCGGAGCGCGAACACCTCGTTTTGGGCGTGGTCTCGGCCGACCTGCGCCTGGTTGGGTTGCTGACGGTCGCCCTCTCGGTGGTCGCGCCCGGCCTGGCGCGCGGGATGGCCCCGCAGTACGACCTGATCTCGCTGTTCGGGCCGGCCGTCGCGCTGGTCGCCATCGCCGGGTTCTGGGTGCTCAGCGGCCTCCTGCAGGTGCTCCGGTACTACGGGTTCACGCTGACCCGCCGGGGGGAGGAACTCCGCTACGCGCGTGGCCTCCTCCAGCGCTACAACGGGACCATCCCCCTCTCGAAGGTGCAGGCTGTGTCGCTGCGGGAGAACGTCCTCGCGCGGGCGGTCGGCTACGGCTCGCTGGTCATCCGGACCGCCGGCCGGGCCGGTGGGGACGGCCAGACGGTCGAATCGGCGGTCCCCATCGCCAAGCGCGACCGGGCGCTGGCGCTGGCCCGCGAGGTCGAACCGGTCGGCGAAATCTCCTTCCAGCGCCCGCCAAAGCGCGCCCGGACGCGGTACGCCATCAGGTACGCCATCGCCGTCCTCGTCTTCGTGGGACTCCTCCGGGCCGGGGAGGCCGCGACGGGGCTGGTCCCGCTGTGGTATCTTCCCCTGGCCGGCCTGCTTGCGGTCCCGGTCGCCGCCCACCTCGCGTGGGTCCACCGGGGCTACCACGTCGACGAGGAGTACGTGGTCACGCGGCGCGGGTTCTGGCGGCGCCGGACGATGATCGTCCCCGCGGACCGCGTCCAGACGGTCTTCACCACGCAGACGCTCTTCCAGCGGCGTCGCCGCCTGGGGTCGGTCACCGTCGACACGGCGGGTGGCGGGGGCCTCATCGACGCGACCGAGGCAGAGCGCCTCCGCGAGCGTGTCGCGGGGAACCTCCAGCGCGCGCTCACTCGTTGACGTCTTCGAGGTGGTTGCTGACGACCACCCGGCCCTTCGGGGTCAGCGTCGTCCCCTCGTCGGTGTCGGCGACGAGCCCGTCCTCTTGGAGGCGGTTGAGCGTCATCGTCACCTGCTGGGGGTCCTCGTCGACGATGGCCGGGAGCGCGACGCCCTCCGTGCCCGCCCCCGAGTACAGCGCGACCAGGATCTCCTTCTCCCCGTTCGAGATGTCGATATCCGCGAGGTCGGCTATCAGTTCGGCGTACTCCAGACGGATGTACCGGCCCAGTATCGAGAGTTCCCGCGAGGAGTCCGTCGCGGGCATCGTCATCGTCGATTGGCCGTTCTCCATGTGGCGGATTTCGAGGACGGGCCTGTCGGACCCGGCGATCTCGCGGCGCCCGCGGCCGATCCCGGTGATGTTCGCGAGGGCGATCCCGACGGATTCGCTGCCGGTCGCGAACTGGACGGTCCCGCGCTCGACAGAGAGTTTCGCCGGGACGAACTCCGCCTCGGTGACCCGGCCGCCGACGCGGGCGGGGTGTTTGATCGTCGCGTCGGTCCCGTTGAGGATCGCCTTGAACAGCACCGTCGAGAACTTCTCGACCTTGTCCTCGTCGGCGGAGACACAGGCGACGTAGCGGTCGCCGGACCGCTCGAAGGCGACCGTGACGGTCGAGTCGAAGAAATCGCCCAGTTCGGGCGGGACGTGTCCGACGGCGACGTCGAGGACCGAGGAGAGTGGAATGGTGATCTTGGCGGCGTCAGTGGCTGCGAGGACGAGTCGCTTCTGACTGAGGAGGACCCGTCCCTTCGCCGGCTCGCCGCGTGCCGTGTGCTCGGCGTTGAACGACGCGACGAAGTCGGCGATCACTGACTCCGACATGCACGTAGTGGAGTAGTATTCCCGGCCCGATATTCAACGTTTCGTGCCAGTATCAAACGAAAAAACCGCGCACAGCGCCGCTCGATCCGCTCTACCCTTCGATGTCGCGCGCGATGTCAGCGAGCGTGGATGAGGGGGGATCGACAGCGTCGTAGACTACTGCCTCGTAGGGCCGGCGCAGTCCGTACATGAACCCGGACGTCACGGCGTCGTGGTCTGCGGGGACGCGGTCGCTCACGCCTCGTCGCCGAGCAGGTCTGCAACGGGGGTGTCGCCGCGGTCGGCCACGACGGCGTTGATCTGTCGCGTGGCATCGCCGACTTCACGGCCGCGGACGGTCACGCGCTTGCCTTCGCCGTCGCGGTTGGGGTTGAAGCCGGTGCCACCCTCGAGCAGGACGCTCTGGAGGTCCGCGCCGCGGACGTCCTCGCGCATCGGCCGGCCGGCGTCGTCGGAGCCGCCGGTGATCTCCAGCGTGTAGCCCTCGAGGCCGACGGCGTTCCCGTCGACTTCCTCGCCGATCTCGCGGCCGATAAAGCGGTTCGCGTCCTGGTCCGAGACGTCTACCTGGTAGGTGGTGCCGTCCTCCGGGTCGGAGACGGCGACGGTGAATTCTGCCATTGTAGGGAGAAATCCGCTGGCGCGTAAAAACCCACCCTTTTCGGCCGGAGCGGTCCCTGGCCGTCGTGTCGCCGGTGTGGGACAGGTCGGCGGCCGTGAGGACCCCCACGCCGAAGTGGTCCGGCGGGCAAGGAAGCGTATGGAGACTGTCACCCACGACGGCCGTGAGACGGCCTACAGGCTCACACGGCCCGACGCGGACGGGCCGACGGCGCTGTACGTCCACGGCAGCGGCGGCACCCACCGCGTCTGGGCGGCCCAGTACGGCCCCGACGGACCGACCCACCCGGCGGCCGCGCTGGACCTCAGCGGCCACGGCGCCTCCGAGGATATCGACACCGACCCGGGGCCGGCAACGCTCCGGGCCTGCGGCGCGGACGTCGCCGCGGTCGCGCGGGCGGTCGACGCGGACGTCCTCGTGGGCAACTCGCTGGGCGGTGCGGTCGTCCAGCACGTCCTGCTGGACCGGTCGCCGGCCGTCTCGGCGGCGGTCCTGGCGGGATCGGGCGCGAAACTCGCCGTCAGGGAGAACCTCCGGACGTGGCTGGCCGAGGACTTCGAGCGGGTCGTTGAGGTCCTCCACGGCGAGGACATGCTGTTTCACGACGTCGACGCGGCGACCGAGCGACGCTCCCGCGAGACGATGCGCGCGGTGGGCCGGGCCGTCACCGAACGGGACTTCCTGACCTGCCACACCTTCGACGTCCGGGACCGCGTCGGCGACCTGGCGGTCCCGCTGCTCGCACTCGTCGGCGAACA
>PXSG01000107.1:0-8193 GCA_003023485.1 Halobacteriales archaeon SW_10_68_16 | reverse complement strand
CGCGACCTGCCGTGTCCTCGCGGACGCCGCCCACCTGGCCATGGTCGAGTGCCCCGACGCTTTCTCCGAGGCTGTCGCATCGTTTCTCGGCATCGAGGACGCCGACCGGTTCCTGTGACCCGAACGGATACGACTATACCGGTCGAGCGGGAACGGCCGCCAGTGACACCGAGGCGCGAGCGGACCGACCCCGACGGGATCGACTACGGGTGGGTCATGCAGGTCACCTTCGTCGTGACGGTCGCGGTCGGCGCGCCGCTGGTGGCCGCGCTCTCGCTGTCGGTGACGCTCCCGACCTGGCCCCAGCGTGTCTCGTTTGCCGTCCGCGTCGGCGCGCTCGTCTGGTTTGCCACCGCCGTCTGTGTCTTCCTCTACGCGCGCTGGACTGGCCAGTGATCGACCGTCACGCTAAGGGGTCTCCCTCCCCAAGAAACCGGTAATGAGCGAGTCCCCCGACGAGTCGCGCCAGCGCGCCGAGGCCGACGGCACCGACGCGGCCGACGACGGGGACATCGGGGCGCTGCGCCGCCGGGTCGAGGAGGAGGACGACTTCGAGAACTTCGGCCCCCGGGAGATGGCGGCGATGAGCCCCGAGGAGTGGGAGGCGGCCTTCGACCCGGAGACGTGGATCACGGGCGAGCGCCTGCTGGACCGGGTGGAGGCCGACCTCAAATCCCGGGTGCGCGACCGCGACGTCTTCGCGCGCGTCGAGCGCTTCGAGGACCTCCTGATCGCGTACTCGGACTCGGGATACGCCGCGGTGTACCCCGACGGCAGCGTCGAGGGGCGGGGCACCGTCCTGCGGGACGTCAAGCCCACGGTGGCGCTGTGCTCGATGGATACCTACGACATCCCCGAGATGCCCGAGGGCGACCTGTTGCCCCGGCCCCACGAGGTGCCCGACGACAGTTCCAGCCAGCTCGGCAACACCGTCCTGCAGGTCGTCGCCGGGATCCACGTCCTCGCGGGGCTGGTCCTGCTCGGGACGTGGGTGCTGTACCTGACCGGCGCCCTCTCCCGGCCGGGGACGAGCACGCAGGGGCTGAACCTCGTCTTTCTCGTCGTCGCGGCGCTGGGCTTTCTCGCCGTCGGCATCTTTCTGTTGGCCGTCGTGGCCAACGCCCGGCTCTCCGAGAAGTTCCGCGCCGAGGAGTTCCGCGACCGGTTGCGCGCCGTCGGGCTCGCAGACGGCGAACGGCCCGACGTTCTCCGGGAGATCGACGGCCTCCCCGAGGAGTTCTTCGAGGATGACGAAAACGTGACCGTCCCCGGCGAAGACGGCGACGGTGAGGACACGACATAGCGGGACAGGCCGGTGTATTCGGTGGGTTTATACAAAACCAGTCCCGACGTCCGAACGCACATGAACAGGCGGGATTTCCTCCGAACTGCCGGCGGCGCGGCCGGCGCGACCGCCACGGCGAGCGCCGCGACTGGCAGCGCGCTCGCCGCCTCCGAGGACGACGGCGGTGGCGAGGGCGGCGAGCCCGATTTCGGCGGCTACCTCGACGACGTGGGCAACTTCGGCGGGTCGGTCGAGGACGCGACCGGCCAGGACCAGGCCACCGTCGAGGTCGGTGCCGAGGGCAACGGCGGCAACCTCGCGTTCGGCCCGGCGGCGGTCCACGTCGACCCCGGCACGACCGTCGTCTGGGAGTGGACCGGCGAGGGTGGCTCGCACAACGTCGTCAGCGAGGACGGCGCCTTCGAGAGCGACCTCAAAGGCGAGGGCGGGGCCACCTTCGAGCACACCTTCGAGGAGGATGGCGTCTACAACTACTTCTGTCAACCCCACAAGAGCGTCGGCATGAAGGGCTCGGTCGTCGTCGGCACCGATTTCCCGACGAAGGGTGGCGGCGAGTCGAC
Organism: Halobacteriales archaeon SW_10_68_16; assembly: GCA_003023485.1. Next base: position 6,327 of record PXSG01000107.1, on the reverse strand, counting down.
ACCCCTCGAACCGTCGCACATGGGCGCACAGATCCACGAGCACTTCGTGGGCGTCTCTGTCGTCCTCGCCATCACCGTCTCGCTGGTGTTCACGTTCTTCGTCTTGAAGTACGGCGAATCCGCCCACACCAAGGGAGGGAACAACTGATGCCATCGGAAGGCAGCACCTACGGCGACATCCACAGGTACGAACCGGCCCGCGAGAGCACCGCCGCGGCGGTCGCGATCGTCGTGTTGACGCTGCTGGAGGTCGTCCTGGTGGCGGTTTTCACCTACGGTCTCCTGACCGGCTGGGGCTACCCGCGGCAGTTCGCGGCGCTGGGGAACATGTTCCTCGGCGCCCTGCTCGCTGGGATGTTCATCAACCTCTCGTTCATACTGGTGTTGTACCGCAAGGAGTTCCTCCCGGACGTGATGATCGTCAAGAAGCGCCGCCGGAAGTGGGAGGACCTGTACATCCGCGGGGAGGACGTCGACGGCGAGAAACTGACCGACGGGATGGTCGAGAACTTCAAACGCGCGGTCTACCCCTACTACAAGAGATAACATGCCACTCGACGAAGACAAATACCCCGAGCAAACCGGCCGGCGGCGGTTCGTGAAAGGCGTCGTGGGCAGCGCGACGCTGGCGACGGTTGCGGCCGGCACGGCGGCGAGTATCAACACGGCGACGTCGGCACCCGGTGCCGGCGGCGGCCCGACGGAGTTCATCGGGATCGAGATCATGGACGGGCCGGCGCCCCGCGGGATGCCGATCGTCCCCATCGAGATTACGAGCGACGGCGTCCTGCAGGGCAAGTGGCCCGAAGTGAGCGAGGAAAGCCAGGGCGGCCGGACGGTGACCGTCGCCCGGGAGGACGTCGGCGGGATCACCTACTCCTCGACGTGGTTCCAGTACTGTGGCGTCCAGCAGTACAAGGGCACACAGCCAGGCGCCGACGCCGACAGCCAACTCCTGCTCAAGCCCGAGACCTACGAGTGGCTCAAAGGGCTAGAGGGCGGCCGGCCGCTCCGTGTCGACGACTTCTCGGACTACGAGACCTGGACCAACGACTTCGGCAGCCCCGGCGACGGCAAACCGGGGATGGCCGACTGGCGCTCGACGTCCGACGGGCGCCCGCTGCCGGTCCAGGTGGTCCGCAGCCCCGAGGTGCCCAAGCTGGCCAACGGCGAGGGCAAGTACAGCGCGATTCCGGACGACGTGTTGAGCTACGTCGACGCCGCGACCCAGGAGTCCTTTATCGCCTGGATGGACAAGTGCTCGCACTTCTGTTGCGTGCCGGGCTACCGGACCAGCGACTTCGAGGGCGCCGGCGACAAGGTGTACTGCCAGTGCCACCAGTCGATCTACGACCCGTTCAACCCGACCAAGTACCAGTTCGTCGCACTCCCAAGACCCGACTGACCATGAGCATCGAACGCAAGGACGAGTACGACCACGACGCCTGGATGGAAGAGCGCGACCTGACCGCACTCGAGTCGATCTACCTGTCGGTACTGATCTGGTTCGACAAACGGCTGCGCATCGTCGACTACCTCGAACTCCTGGAGGGCCTCTATTATAAGGTCAACATGCAGATGCCGAAAAGTCACACCGAGCAGTACAACCTCGACAACAAGTTCTGGTACTGGTATCCGCTGTACGCACTCGGATCGTTCTCGACGATCGCCTACGTCGTCGCGGCTATCAGCGGCGCCTTGCTGGGCTTCTACTACGCCCCCGCCGCGGGCGCCGCCGACGGGACCCCCTCGGTCGCCTACGAGTCGATCCTGTTCATCATGGGCGACCTGAATCTGGGCCTGTTCCTGCGGAGCCTCCACCGGTGGTCGGCCCAGATCATGGTCGCGGCCGTCTTCCTGCACATGCTCCGCGTGTACTTCACCGGGGCCTACAAGGAACCCCGCGAACTCAACTGGATCATCGGCATCGTCCTCATCTCGCTGACGATGGTCTTTGGCTACTCCGGGTACCTGCTGCCCTGGAGCCAGCTGTCCTTTTGGGCCGGCCAGATCGGCGTCGAGATGTCGCTGTCGATCCCCCTGATCGGCGAGTACGTCGCCCAACTGTTGTTCGGCGGGTTCACCATCGGTCAGGCGACGCTGATGCGGATGTACATCCTGCACGTGTTCCTGTTACCGTTCGTCGTGACGACGCTGATCGCGGTCCACATCGGCATCGTCTGGATGCAGGGCATCGCGGAACCCCACTGAACCATGACAGGAGACACCACCGACACCGACGACGGCACCGGGAACCGGGACGTCGCCACGGACGGCGGCGAGGAGACGGCCGCCGACGGGGCAGGCATCGTCCCGCCCGACGACGAGACGCCGACCTGGAGCGAGCGCAAGCAGCGCTCCCAGGGGCTCTCCCGGCTGACCTACGAGTACTTCGAGCGGTCCCGGCGCGAGGACCAGGACCTGCGCCAGCAGTCCAGCTACGTCGAGCGTGACGTCCTGGCGTTCCCGGCCTGGCCACACGAGACGGTCCGCAACCTCGCGCTGACGAGTTTCTTCGTCGGGATCATCCTCCTGCTGTCGGCGCTGGTCCCGCCACATCTCCCGGGCCCGGCTGACTCGGGCTCGACGCCGGCGGTCATCCTCCCGGACTGGTATCTCTACTGGTCGTTTGGCCTGCTGAAACTGGGGCCGCTCAATCCCGACCTGAGCCTGCTGGGCGGGCAGAAGCTGATGGCCGACCGCACCTACGGCGTGCTGGCGAACCTCGTGGTCGTCGGCGCCATCGCCGTGGTGCCCTTCCTCAACAAGGGCAGCGCCCGGCGGCCGGTCGAGCAACCGTTCTGGGCCGGCGTCGGCGTCATGGGCGTGGTCTTTGCCTTCACCATCGCCGCGCTGTCGGTCAAGAACCTGGTGCCGATGGACTCCCATCTCCTGTTCGACCTGACGTTCCTGGCGCCGGTCGTCTGTGGCACCATCGCCTACTCCGTGTTGCGGGCGATGCGCGAGGGCTACATGTTCGACCTGAACCGGCGGTACTACCGCCTCCGGCCCCCCAAATAATGGGCGAGGCCGGGCCGTCCTCGACGGCCGACGGTTCGGGCGAGACCGACGCCGACGAGGTCGAAAATACCGGGACGGACGGGACCGACACTCGCGACGACACGTCGGCGGGGCCAGGATCGCGGGACGTGGTCGTGCCCCTGCGCCTCTACAAGACGGTGACCGTCTTCTCGACGCTGTTCGCGATCGTCTTCGTCCTGGGGGGGTTCGTGTTGCTCGACGCCGCGACCGACAGGGCGACCGCCGACATCTCCGAGATCGACCCCCTGCTGGCGATCGTCGGCGTCGCCGGCATCGTCGGCGGGGCGGCAATCTACGCGTTCTCGACGCGGTTCCGCGCGGCGGGAATGGGAAAGCCTAAAGACGAGTCCGACGAACCCTCGAACGATGGCTGACGAGTTCGCCAAAGGGCTGGGCATCCTGGTCACCGCTGGCCTCGGGTGGCTGATGATCGCCGCCACCTACAACACGCCGACGTTCGAGGGGCGACAGCTCCTCGCGCCCAATCCCGACCCCGAGACGCTCAACATCTACGGCCAGCTGGCGATCACCCTCAAGGACGTCCTGTTCTGGTTCGCCGTCATCGGGACGCTGACCTTCTGGGTGGTCATCCCCGCCATCGAGCAGGCCCGCCAGGCCCGCTCGGAGTGATCAGGACCCGTCGGGTACTGTCGCCCCGTCCCCACTCCCGTCTTCGATCTCCTCGACGACCCGCCGGTGGAACTCCCGCAGCACCGCGGACTCGTCTTCCGCGAGGACGACGTCGCTTGCAAGCAGCGTCGCCAGCCCGAACGCCCGCGGGGACGGCGAGTCGACCCGGCGGGTGACGACCGTCACGTCGCCGTTCTGTATTTCCCCCAGCACTGTCTCAACGGCGGCGACGTCGAGTTTGTCCTCCAGTATCTCGCGGTAGGTCTCCTCGATGACCGCAAAATCCTCGATGTCGCGGGCGAAACCCAGCAGCATGTCGCTGTTGACCTGTTGCTGACTCGCCGATTTCTCGTGGCCCTTGTACCGCTTGAGTATCATCAGCGACCGCGTGGCGTTGATTCGGAAGTACCGCTCCAGGAGGTCGGTCCCCTCCAGGCTGGCTCGCAGGTCCTGGCGCGCCGCACCGGGGTCGATGTCCCGGACGACGCCGGCGATGTCGACCTTCCGGTTGAGCGGCATCGAGAGCGTGAACCCGTGGTCCGCGACGGCGACCTTCACGTTCGCGTTCGCCTCGCGCGCACAGCGGTACGCGAGCAGCCGCGAGAAACCGTCGTTGAACCGCCGGCCGTAGTTCGAGTGGACGTAGTAGTGGCGCTCGTAGGCCTCGCGGTCGCGCTCCTCCTCGACGACCAGCCGCTCGTCGGTCGAGACGCTCCCGGGGCCGGCGTACCGGACCTGCTCGTCGAAGGTCCGGGCGATGGCGCGGACGCTGTTGGCGTCGAGCGGGAACTCCCCGAGCCAGACCCGGACCGCCGACACGCCACCGCGTTCGAGACGGTCGAGCAACTCCCGCTGGAAGGCCAGTATCTCCCGGCCCAGATCGTACGAGAGGGGCAAGCGTTCGGAGAACCACGACGGGACCGTCGGGCGGGCGCTCGTGCGGTCGACGTAGACCTTCGACCCGCGGCGATACCGGAACTCGAAGCGCTCGCCGCCGAGGACGAACACGTCCCCCGTCTCGAGGGTGTCGAGGTACGCCTCGTCGAGCTGGCCGACCCACTCGTCGCCGCCGCGGGGGAACACGTCGCAGGTAAAGGAGTCGGGGATGGTGCCGATGTTGGTCATGTAGATGACCCGCGCGAGCCGGCCGCGCTTGCCGATCAGCGGTTCGCCGACCGGAAACGCCTCGTAGTGGTGTTCGCCCTCGGGCGGGTCGTTGGTGTCCCGCCAGATCTTCGCGTAGACGTTCTTCTCCTCTAAGCCCTCGTAGTCGGCGGTCAGGTACCGGCACAGTTGCTCGAAGTCGGCGTCGCTGTAGTTCCGGTAAGGGTAGGCCCGGCACAGGATGGCCCGGATCTCCCGCTCCGGTCGGGGACCGTTGATGGCCATGCCGTAGACGTGCTGGGCGGCGACGTCCTGTGCGCTCTCGGGGACGAACACGCGGTCGACGAAGCCTTGCTGGGCCTTCTCCAGCATGACGGCACACTCGATCAGTTCGTCCCGGTCGAGGGCGATGACCCGGCCCGTGACGGTCTCGCCGAGCTGGTGGCCCGCGCGGCCGACCCGCTGGAGGAGCGCGGCGACCGACTTGGGCGAGCCGACCTGCACGACCAAATCGAGGTGGGGCATGTCGATGCCCAGTTCCAGGGACGTCGAGGTGGTCACGACGTCGACGTCGCCGGCCTTGAGGTCCGCCTCGATGGACTGGCGTTGTGACTTCGAGAGGCTGCCGTGGTGACACCCCGAGTTGGATTCGTCGTAGTCCGCGAATCGTTCCCGGAGGTTGTGCAGGACCCGTTCGGCCCCCGAGCGCGTGTTCGTGAACACGAGCGTGTTGGTGTGGTCTTGGATAAGGCCATGGAGTTGCTCGTAGAAGCGGTCGTTGACCTCGCCGGCGGGTGTGTGGATGAGGTCGTCGGTCGGAGTAGACAGTTCGATGTCGAACTCGCGGACGAACCGGGCGTCGACGAGTTCGTACTCGCGTGGCGACCCGCCGGGCCGCTCCCTGCCGACGAGAAACTCCGCCATCCCCTCCAGGGGTTCGACGGTAGCCGAACACCCGATGCGGGTCGGCGAGCCCGCGGTCATGGCTTCCAGGCGCTCCAGGGACACCGTGAGGTGGGTGCCGCGCTTGTTCTCCGCGAGGCTGTGAATCTCGTCGACGATGACGTACTCGACCGTCTCGAGTTTCTGCTTGAACTTCGGGGAGTTGAGCAAGATTGCGAGCGTCTCGGGCGTGGTGTTGAGGATGTGGGGCGTCTCATCGAGCATGGCCTGGCGCTCGCTGTCGTCGGTATCGCCGTGGCGGATGGCGTGCCTGATCTCGACGTCCTCGCCGCGCTCGTCGAGTCGCTCGGTGATGCCCGACAGGGGCACCCCGAGGTTGCGGTGGATGTCGTTTGCCAGGGACTTCAGCGGCGAGACGTACAGGCAGTAGACGCTGTTTTCGAGTCCCTCGGCGCGGTCCCGGCGGAACAGTTCGTTAATTATAGCGGCAAAGCTTGCTTGTGTCTTCCCGGCCCCGGTCGGCGCACAGATGAGCGCGTTCTCGCGGTCGTGGATGAGCGGAATCGCCTCCTTCTGTGGTGGGGTGAAGAAGCCACCGTTGTCGGGAACGAACTCGCCGAACTCCTCGACCCACCACTCGCGGACGGC
>PXSG01000106.1:8455-19725 GCA_003023485.1 Halobacteriales archaeon SW_10_68_16 | reverse complement strand
GATCGACGCGTCGCCCGTGAGGACGAAATACGAGAGGGTCCCGCCACCGACCAGCGCCGCCGTGCTGTACCACCCGCGCAAGGAGAGGTACCACGCGACGAGGACGGGCGTCGGCGCGACCGACAGCGCCCAGACGTCCGACTGCTTGATCTCCAGCAGCGACTGACCCGCCAGCAGTTCGAGATTGCTCTCCAGCATCGCCACGAACTGGGGGTCGTGTGGGAGCGAGAGGACGTACCAGACGAGGCCGACCGAGAGCAAGGCCCCCGCCACGGCGACCGTGACGACGACCCGGACCGTCCGGGCGAAGACCATCGCGGCGACCAGCGACGCCCCCGCAAGGAGGAACAACAGCCGGGGGTCGCCGTCGACCTGGACGATGCCGTATAGGACCGACAGCACCGCCCCCAGCAGTCCGGCCGTCGCCAGCAGCGCCAGCGCCCGCGTCGGGCGCACAGTCGGCAGCACACCGCGCACGCGGCCGGCAGTACTCACGCTCACGCCGTCACCTCCCGGGCGTCGTCGTCAGCCTCCGCCTCCCTGGCGACGGCGCTGTCCGTGCGGCGTTTCGTCCCGGTCACGAGCGAGTCGAACGACCGCTCGCCCTCGGGGAGGCGGACGGTCGTCCTCCGTGCGTCGGCGCTGATGGCGACGTCCGCTGTGGCGCGTGCCGCCTCGCCGACGTCGCCGTTCCCGGCCGTCGCGAGCAGGCGCATCGCGTTCTCGCGGTGGGTCTCGCCCGACCCCGGCGCGAGGTGGCCGTCGGGCACCCACAGTTCGACCGTCAGCCCGGCCGCCAGCGCGGCGTCGGTCAGCGTCGCTGCCGCGCCGGCCATCCGGTCCTCGGCGCCGGGGCTGGCACCGGCGGCGACCCGCAGCGTCTCGGTGCGCTCGGTCGGCGAGAACTCCATCACCAGGAACTCCTCGTGTTTGGCGCTGGACTTCCAGTGGACGTTCCGCAGGGGGTCGCCGGGGACGTACTCGCGCAGGCGGTCGAACTCCTGGCGCTCGGCGGTCATCGGGTCCGCGAGGACGCCCCCGAGCGTCGGGTCCGCGAGGACGTACACCTGCGGGTAGACGACCAGTTGCGTGGTCGCCTCCGGCTGGACGCGGTGCTCGACCAGGCCCAGCGGGTCGCGCTGGGCGACCGTCGGCGGGCCCATCTCGTAGACGCCGCGCCGGTCAGTCCCTCGGGGAGGGACTGGCGGACCCGCGCGAGGCCGTCGCCCTCGACGCGAAAGGAGAGGGTCCGCTCCTCGCCCGGAAAGCCCGCCCGCGGTTCCTCGAAGGTGACACGCGGCGGATCACCGCGCCGGACGAGGACGGCGGCGACGACCAGCGCCGCCAGCGTCGGCGCGGCCACGGCGTTCAGCGACCGCTCGCCGAACCCCCACGCGAGCGCGACGGCGGCCACGAGGACGGCGACGGCCGTCCAGCCCCGGGTCGTGAGGCGCATCGCTACCGGACCTCGACGGACGCCAGTGCCTCCTCGACGATATCGCCCGGCGTCCGGTCGGTGGCCGTCCTGATCCGGTGGGTGAGCACCGGCCGTGCCTCGGTCTGGATGTCGTCGGGGATGACGTAGTCGCGGCCGTCCAGCAGTGCGCGGCCCTGGGCGGCACGCAGAAGCGAGATGGTGCCCCGGGGGCTGACGCCGAGTTGCGCGTTCTCGCGGGTGTAGGTCGCCAGTTCCGTCGCATAGAGGCGGACGTGCTCGGCGACGGTGACGCTGGCGGCCACGTCCCGGGCGTGCTGGAGGTCGGCAAGCGAGGCCACCGGTTCGAGCCGTTCGATGGGGTGGCTGCCGACTCGGCCATGGGGAGGTCGTAGGCGCGGTCGCCCTCGACGGTGTTCTGGGTCGCGATGACGGTGAAGGGCTCGGGGATGGCGTGGGTCTCGCCGTCGACGGTGACCTGCTCTTCCTCCATCGCCTCCAGCAGGGCGCTCTGTGTCTTGGGCGGCGCCCGGTTGATCTCGTCGCCCAGGACGACGTTGGCGAAGACGGGGCCAGGGCGGAACTCGAAGTTCTGGGTCTTCTGGTTGTAGACGTTGACGCCCGTCACGTCCGACGGGAGGAGGTCGGGCGTGAACTGGACGCGCTTGAACGAGCCGTCGAACGACTCCGCGACCGCGCGGGCGAGCATCGTCTTGCCCACCCCCGGGACATCCTCGAGGAGGATGTGCCCGCGACCGAGCAGCGCGGTCACCATGTGCTCGATCTCCTCGTGGTGGCCGACGATGACCGTCTCGACGTTCTCGACGACGTCATCGACGACGGCGCTCGTCTCCTCGATCGTGCTCTCCAGCGTCGGGTCCGGTACGTCTGTCTCTGTGTCAGTCATGGATAGCGGGACCACCGCGCGCGACTGTGACAGTCTGTCTCCCCACGGCGAAACCTCTGAACGCCCGTTGTGCCCGGAGGATAGTAAGGGTGCCGGGTCCGTGAGGCGGTCGCACACCCGCCCGGTCGTGCGTGTCCCCGCCTGCCCGAGTGGGGCGGGTTCGTCCGGCACTGTGACACGCGGGTCCAGCTCGCGGTCGCCGTCGCGCTCGTGCGCGCACTCCCGGCGCCGCGGGACTTCGACTTTTTGCTGGCAGCGACGCTGTGGTACGGACTGCTGGTCGTCCACAGCTACGTCCTGCTGCTCGGCGGGAAGACCTGACCCGCTCGGGGACCGCCCGCAGCGGGGACGCCTCCGGGGGGACTTCCACCCGGGATACCTCCGGCGCGGTCCCTACGGGGGTGTCAGTCGCCTGTGCATTCCCTTCGGGAGACAGCGTAGGCGCGGACGGACAGGGCGAAGAGTGTGGGACCGGGGTGTCGCTGCCGTCCGTCGATGCGCCGGGGTCTCCCCTCCTCACTCCACCGAGAGAACGGTGAGCCGGTGGGCCTCGACTTCCTCGACCATCGCGCCCCACCCGCCGATTTCGACGGGGCCGTCGTCGGTGTCGACGATCATCCCGATCTGGCCGCTGTAGATCGCGACCGGGGCGTGTTCGTCGTCGTGCTCGTAGCCGTTGGCAATCACCTCGCGGACGGTCCCCTGGACGGTCCTGTCGGTCCCGGTCTCGGTGTCGACCCCCTCGACGAGGACGTCCACGGTCGCGCCCTCCGCGAGCAGCGGCGCGATGTCGCGCACGCAGTACCGGATGTCCAGGTAGTCAGTCGGCGTCTCGCCGTCGTCGGCGGTGTAGTACACCTCCCAGATGTCCCACAGCACCGTCAGGAAGAACCAGTAGAGGACGTACGTGTGGGTCCGGTCGTCGACGAGGACGCCGTACTCGTTGGCAGACCCGCGGTTGGGCGCGAAACAGGACTCGGTGCGGTCGACGATGGCGACGAACGGCGCCGGCTTGTCGCGGGTGCGCGCCTCCGTGCAGACGGCGGCGATCTCCTCGCGGTCGGGCAGCGTGTCGACCCCGGCCTCGGCGGTGTGCAAGGAGAGGTGGACGTTGGCGCCGTTGGCCTTGGCCGCCCGGAGTGCGGGCCGGAGCCGCTCGTACTGGGTGGCCGAAAGGGACACCTGCACCTGGTTGCGTGCCCCCCGGATGGCCTCGGCCGCGTAGTTGCGGACCGTCTCGAAGCGCTTGACGAGGCTGACGACGGTCACCTCCATGGGCGGTTTCTCCCAGCGGCGCTCGATCTCCTCGGCGGCCGCGCTGAAGCGGTCGGCCCGCGTCCGGAGGTCCTTCAGGACCTCGTCGGGGCTGACCGCCCGCGCGTACAGCAGGTCCTGCTCGTAGGTCTCGATGTAGCCCGCATCCTCCAGGTCGCGCAACACGTCGTAGATCCGCGGGTCCGGGACATCGCTGGCCTCGGCGATCTCGGTCGCCGGTGCGGCGCCGAACGCCAGCAGCGTCACGTACGCGTCGGCCCGGTACGGCGAGAAGCCCGCGTCCTCCAGCACCGAGACGAGGTCCGCCCGCTCATCCACGGTCACCGCCACCTCCGTCGCTGCGTCGACCCGTCGCGAACATGAAGACAGGTACTACGCACATTGTAAAAAGAATTGTCCAGCGGCGCGGCACCGACCCGACTCGCGGGCGTCCCGTCGGGCCGGACCGCCCGGCTCTATTGCCCGTCCGTCACTACCTCGCGTCATGACTGCGGTCGCCGCGGCGGCCGAGTGAGCGACGCTAGGTCTCGGCCGCGACCGCCGACTCGACGACATCGATCACGGCCGCGACGACGTCGTCGACGGACTCGCTCTCGACGTAGACGCGGACGTACGGTTCGGTCCCGCTGGGGCGGACGAGTACCCAGCCGCCGTCGGGGAGTTCGAGGCGGACGCCGTGCTCGGTGTCCACAGCCGCCTCGGGGAAGGGCTCCGGCAGGTCGGTCTCCAGCCGATCCATCACGGCTGCCTTCGCGTCGTCCGGGCAGCGCACGTCGTCTTTCCGGTAGGGGCGCTCGGTCACGGGGTCACGCAGCGCGGCCAGCCCCTCGCTTGCGACCAGGCGGGTGAACACCGCGGCCGAGGCGACGCCGTCGATCCACCCGCCCAAGGCCGTGTGGATGTGCTTCCAGGGTTCGGCCGCGAAGGTCACTTCGGTGTCGGCGCCGCCGGCCGCGCGTGCCGCGGCGATACCCTCGTGGAGCGCCCCGAGCCGGACCCGTTCGACCCGCCCGCCCGCAGCCTGGACCCGTTCGTCGATGCGGGCCGAGGCGTTGGGCGTCGTCACCACCACGGGGTCGCCGGCGTCGCTCGTGTGGGTGTAGTGTTCCGCGAGGATGGCCAGCACGGTGTCCTCGTGGACGACCTCGCCGTCACCATCGATTACGACGACCCGGTCGGCGTCGCCGTCGTGGGCGATACCCAGGTCGACTCCACCCTCGGGGTCGTTGCCGGCATCTCCCGCGACGAACGCCCGGAGGTCCGCGAGGGTCTCGGGGGTCGGTTTGCTCTCGCGGGCGCTGAAGTGGCCGTCGACGTTGGCGTTGAGCGCGCGGACGTCCGCGCCGAGGCTCGTCAGCACCTGCGGCGTCGCGAGGCTCGCCATCCCGGTCCCGCAGTCGACGGCGACCATCATCCCGTCGGGGGCCGCGCCGTGTCCGGCGGCGAACTCGACGACGGCCTCGCGGTAGGCCGCCAGTGGGTCCGCGCGGACGTCCTCGCCCCACGCGTCCCAACCCGCGGCCGCAGTTCCGTCGTCGACGCGGGCTTCGAGGCGTTGCTCTGCCTCGCGGTCGTACTCGACGCCGTCAACGAAGACCTTGATGCCGTTGTCGGGCGGGGGGTTGTGGCTGGCGGTGAGCATGATGCCGCGCCGTCCCTGGGAGGCGAATGCCAGGGCCGGCGTCGGGACCGTGCCCGCGCGCTCGACGTCCGCGCCGGCGCTCTCGAGGCCGGCGACGACCGCATTTTCGAGCGCAGGGCCCGTCACGCGGCCGTCCCTGCCCACGACGAACGCCGTCCCGTCGGCGCTTGCAGCCTGCCCGACCGCCAGCGCGAGGGCCGGCGTCACCTCCTCGACTGGACCCCGGATGCCGGCCGTGCCGAACAGTTCCATGTGCGCCCCTCTCGCGTCCCCGGCAAAATAGCTGTGACTCCGGGAGACGCCCGAAAACAGATATACCGGGATAGCATAGCCTCGCGTGATGTTGCTGGTGCTGTGTGTCGACCTCGACGACGACCTCGGGCGCAAGACGGGGATCGAGACGCCCGTCGTGGGGCGCGACGCCGTCGAGGCCGCCGCGGTCGAACTCGCCACCGCCGACCCCGAGGACAGCGACGTGAACGTCCTCTTCGAGGGGCTGCACATCGCGGACGGCATCGGCGACGAGACCGTCGAGGTGGCCGCAGTCACCGGCTGCGAGGGCGACGACGTCGCGGCCAACCGCGAGGTGGGGGGAGAACTCGACCGGGTGCTCGCCGGCCTCTCGACCGGCGAGGACGTCCGCGCGGTGGTCGTGACCGACGGCGCACAGGACGAGTCGGTCATTCCCGTCATCCGCTCGCGGGTCCACGTCGACGGCGTCCAGCGCGTGGTCGTCCGCCAGGCCCAGGACCTCGAATCGATGTACTACACCATCAAACAGGTCCTGGACGATCCCGAGACGCGGGGGACGCTCCTCGTCCCGCTGGGGATTCTGTTGCTCATCTATCCCCTCTCCATCGTGGCCAACGAACTGGGCTTCCCGGGGACGGTACTGGGCGTCGTCTCCGCCCTGCTGGGGCTGTACATCCTCGCGCGCGGCGTCGGCCTCGGCGAGTGGCTCGACACCGCCGTCGCCCAGGCGCGGGCGGCACTGTTCACCGGCCGCGTGACGCTCATCACCTACGTCGTCGCCGCCGCGTTGCTGGTCGTCGGCGGCGTCAGCGGGGTCCAGGCCCTGGAGGCCGCACGGACCGGGAGCAGCGTCGCGCTGGGCGTCCTCGACGTCATCGCGGCGCTGCTGTACGGTTCAGTCCGGTGGTTCGCCGCCGCTGGCGTCACGAGCAGCCTCGGCCGGGTCACCGACGAGTACCTCGCCGGGGAGTTCCGGTGGCGGTACCTCAACGCCCCCTTCTACGTGGTCGCCATCGCCGTCGTCCTGCACGCCGTCAGCGCCTTCTTCCTCGGGCTGACCACGCTTGAGTTCATGGCCATCGCGCTGACCGGCGGGACCCTGCTGGGCGTCGTGAGCACGCTCTCGTTCGCGGTCGCGGAGTCCCGCTCCGGGCAACGGGCCGAGGCCGCCTGATGTCCCCCCGATTTTTCCGGCTGCAACACCACTGTCTCGGCGAGGGCACGTAGCTCAGCCCGGACCAGAGCGTCGGACTTCTAATCCGACGGTCGTGGGTTCAAATCCCACCGTGCCCGTGCAGCGAGCAACGCGAGGCGTGCTGAACCGCAGCACGCAGGGGATTTGAAGCAGGGAGTGGGAGGTGAGCGAGCACCGCGAGCGAACGGGAACGACCGAGGTTCAAATCCCACCGTGCCCGTTCTCTCTCGTCAATCAGAGAAGAGGCTCGTATGGACGGGCGCGAACTCGTTGCCGACGTCCTCGCGGTCGCCCCCGGTGTCGGTGACGGCAGTGCTGTCGACGCCGTCGGCGAGAAAGCCCGCGAGCGGCGGGCCGACGTTCTCGGGTTCGACGAGGAAGGCGTCGTGGCCGTGGTCGGAGTCGACGACGTGGTGGGCGACGTCGGCACCTGCCGCCCGGAGCGCGTCGGCCAAGTCCTCGGCCTGGGCGGGGGTGAAGTGCCAGTCCGCGGTGAACGACATGACGAGCGCCTCGCCGTCGAAGGCCGCCAGGGCGGCGGCGTCGGACTCGAAGCGCGCCGAGAGGTCGTAGTTGTCCATCGCCCGCGTCAGGTACAGATAGGAGTTGGCGTCGAAGCGGTCGACGAACGTCTCGGCCTGGTAGTCGAGATAGGACTCGACGTCCCGGTAGGGGAAAAAGCCCGCCGCGGGGTCGGTCGGGAACGACCGGACGGCGTCCCGGCCCGCCGACCGGCGGCCGAACTTCCGGTCCATCGAGGCCTTCGAGAGGTACATCACGTGGCCGATCTGGCGGGCCAGCGCAAGCCCATCGGCGGGCGGGTCGGTGCCGTAGTAGTCGCCGTCGTTCCAGTTGGGGTCGGTGGTGATCGCCCGGCGTGCGATGGCGTCCAGCGCGAGACACTGCGGGTCCATCCGCGGGGCCGCCGCGATGGGCATGAGCTTCTCGACGTGGTCGGGGTGCTGTTTGGCCCACTCTAAGACGTTCATCCCGCCGACGCTCCCGCCCGTGACCGCGTAGAGGTGCGGGACGCCCAGTTCGTCGAGCAGGCGCCGCTGGCACTCCGTCCAGTCGGTGACGGTCACTGCGGGGAAGTCCGTCCCGTAGGGTTCGCCCGTCTCCGGGTTCGTGGCCGGCGGCCCCGACGTGCCATAACAGGAGCCCGGGACGTTCGCACAGACGACGTAGTACTCGTTGGTGTCGATGGCCTTGCCGGGGCCGACGATGTCGTCCCACCAGGCGCGGGCCTGGCCAGCCGTCTCCTCGGCCCTGCCGCCCCCGGCGACGTGCTGGCTGCCCGTCAGCGCGTGACAGACGAGGACGGCGTTGTCGCCCGAAAAGTCCCCGTAGGCCTCGTAGGCGACCTCCATCTCGGGGATGGTGCGGCCACACTCGAACTCGAAGGTCCCCAGCGAGACGGCCCCGTGGTCGACGTTCATGTCGTCGCCTCCCGCCCTGCCTGCTCGATCGCCTGGTCGAGGTCGGCCACGATGTCCGCGGGGTCCTCGATGCCCACCGAGAGGCGCACGAGGTCGGGCGTCACGCCCGAGGCGCGCTGTTCTTCCTCCGGGAGCTGGGCGTGGGTGGTGCTCGCCGGATGGGTGACGAGCGTCTTCGCGTCGCCGATGTTCGCGAGGAACTGCGCGATGTCGGTCGCCTCACAGAGGGCCTTGCCGGCCACGAATCCCCCTTCCAGGCCGAACGTGACCATCCCGCCGTAGCCGCCATCGAGGTACCGCGAGGCGTTGTCGTGGGTCTCGTGGGACTCGAGTCCCGGATACTCGACCCACGCCACGTCGTCGTGGTCCGCGAGGAACTCGGCGGCGCGGGCGGCGTTCGCGCAGTGCCGTTCCATACGCAGGGCGAGCGTCTCCGCGCCCTGCATGGTCGCCCACGCGTCGAAGGGTTTCTGGCCGTCACCCAGACTCCGGACCGCCCGCTGGCGGGCCGCGACCGCGAAGGCTCGCCCCGCGAACGCCTCGGCGAAGGTCTTGCCCTCGAAGGCGGGATTCTCGTCGCCGAGTTCGGGGTACTTCTCCGGGTACTCGGCCCAGGGGAACGAGCCACCGTCGACGAGGACCCCGCCGACGGTCGTCCCCGACCCGTGGATCCACTTCGTCGTCGACTCCCAGACCAGGTCGGCGCCGTGCTCGATGGGGCGACACAGCGCGGGCGTGGCGAACGTGTTGTCGACAAACAGCACCGTTCCGTGGTCGTGGGCCACGTCGGCGACCGCCGCGAGGTCGGGCGTCACCAGCGAGGGATTGGCGATGGTCTCGACGTGGACGTAGGCGGTCCGGTCGTCGATGGCCGCCGCGTAGGCGTCGGGGTCGAGCGTGTCGACGAAGCGGGGTTCGACCCCCCGGCGGGTCGCCATGTTCGAGAAGTACGAGTGGGTCCCGCCATAGATGGACGCCGCGGAGACGACGTTGTCGCCGGCCCGCGCGAGCACGGACGTCGCGGCGTCGAGTGCGGCCATCCCCGATCCCGTCGCCACCGCGGCCGTCCCGCCTTCGAGACTCGCCAGCCGGCCTTCGAGCATCGACACCGTCGGATTGTCGAAGCGCGTGTAGACGTCACCCTCGGCCTCGAGTGCGTAGAGGTCGGCCGCGTGGTCGGCGTCCTCGAAGACGTACGACGTCGTCTGGTAGATGGGCGGGGCGCGCGCGCCCGTCGCCGGGTCCGGCTCCTCCTGGCCGGCGTGGACACACCGCGTCCCGAACCCTCGCGTGTCGTCGGTCATGTATGTCACGCATATATCTCTCGCTATCTATAACTCGTGGTTACGGCAAAACTCTCAGTGCGTGTGACTGTCAGGCACACACGGCGGGAATCAGTCGCTCCTGTCCGGATCGACAAGGGGAAGCGAAGGCGAGGGATGAGCGAAGAGGGGTGGAAGAAACGGCCCCAGTCAGTCGATATAGTCGATATCGTCGCCGATCTGCTGGGCAGCGCGTTCGCGTTCGGCCTCGCTCTTGCCGTAGATCTGGGGGGATTCGACGCCCGTGACGACGATCATCGTCTCCATGCGGCCGTCGTACTCGGGGTCAACGGAGGCGCCCCAGATGATGCGGGCGTCGGGGTCGATGCGGTCGTAGATCTCCTCGACGACGCCCTCGGCCTCCTCGATGGCCATGTCGGGGCCGCCCACGACGTTGACCAGGGCGGAGTTGGCGCCGTCGAACTCCACGTCCAGCAGTGGCGAGCGCAGCGCCGAGCGGATGGAGTCCTGGGCCTTGTTCTCCGAGTCGCTCTCCCCGAGCCCGATCATCGCAACGCCGCCGTTCTCCATGATGGTCCGGACGTCCGCGAAGTCGACGTTCACGAGGCCGGGCTTGGTGATGAGTTCGGTCATCCCCTTCACCGAGCGCATCAGCACGCGGTCACAGATCTTGAAGGCGTCCTGGAGGGGCATCGACGGCGCATAATCCAGCAGGCGGTCGTTGGGCACGACGATCACAGTGTCGGAGACCGCACGCAGTCGCTCCAGGCCAGCGTCGGCGTTGGCGCGGCGCCGCTCCCCTTCGGCGGTGAAGGGGATAGTCACGATGGAGATGGTGAGCGCGTCGGCCTCCTGTGCGGCCTGGGCGACCACCGGCGCCGCGCCCGTGCCGGTGCCACCGCCCAGCCCCGCCGTGACGAACAGCATATCGGAGCCGTCGATGGCCTGCTGGATGTCCTCGATGTTCTCCTGGGCGGCCTCCTCGCCGATCTTCGGGACCGAGCCCGCGCCCCGGCCGCCCGTGCGCTTCTTGCCGATGAGGATCTTCGTGTCCGCCTTCACTTCGTCGGCGAGGTGCTGGGCGTCCGTGTTGGCCGCGACCAGTTTCGCCCCGTGGATGCCCTCCTCCATCATCCGCGTGACGGTGTTGCCCCCGGCCCCGCCACAGCCGACGACCGTGATCTGTGTCTCCAGGTCCTCGACGACAGAGGCCAGTTCCTCGTCGGTCATCTCGCCCGACGTCGAGGGTTCCTCCGCCGACGTCCCCTCTTCGGCTCCAGATTCTTCGACCTGCTCCGCCTCTGCCTCCTCGATGGCGTCGTCGATGATCGAGTCCATATTTAAATGCCCCTTTACCGACCATCCCTAATAATTTTTCCCCTCCGTCTGACGCGCGTCTGACACGCCGGGGATGGCGTCGCAGGGATTTGCACCCGAAACGTCGCTGAAACGCGTGATAATCGGAGTTATTTTTATTCCAGCGGGAACCGCCGCTCGCGCTCCTCCCGGACGGCCGCGGGCGGGATTTCCTCGCCGTCCACCTCCACCGGTTCGCCGGCCGCCAGGCGGCCGAACTTCGGGCCCTCGGGGACGCCCAGCGTCCGGGCCCTGTCGGGGTCGAAGACCACCTCGCGGGCGACCACTTCGCCGTCCGCGCGCTCGACGCTGTCGTAGCGCTCCCGGAGGACCGCCAACAGGCCGTCAACGACCGCCTCGCGGTCGGCGGGGTCGGCCAGCACCGCCGGGCCGGTCACGCGCGTCCCGCCCTGATCAGTCACGAACGCGAGCGTCTCCGCCCGGAACAGCGCCCGCGTCGCCTCGCGGCCGATGCCGCGCGCCTCG
>PXSG01000106.1:0-8214 GCA_003023485.1 Halobacteriales archaeon SW_10_68_16 | reverse complement strand
CGATGCCGACGAGGTGCCTGCGGTAGGCGTCCGCCGGTCCTGCCTCCCCGTCGGCTCGCCCGTCCTCTGACCCGCAGTCCGGGGAAACGCCGCGGAGGCCGAAAATCGCCCGGGCGACGGCGCGGGCGGCCGCGGGATCGTCCCACTCGGGCTGACCGGACCCCACCTCGACGAACATCGATGGCGCGCCGACGTCCGTCGGTCCGTGGTGGGTACACTCCATGCCGACCTCGTAGCCCTCGGGGGCGTGTTCGGCGAGGGCCGCGAGGACGCGGGCGTGGGCGTTCGGACAGGCCCGCGCGAGGTCGTTCGGGTCGCCGCCGTGGTCGGCGGGTCCGAGGTTCCCGGTGTGGTGGGCCGTCAGCAGCGGCCCGGTCTCGCCGGCGTGTTTCGAGGCGAAGACCAGCAGGTCGACATCCCCGAAGGCGTCGGCCACGCGCTCGGTGTGGAGGTGCAGTTCGTCGAACTCCCGGAGGACCGCGTCGTCGGTCCGGTAGACGACCCCACCTCCCTCGGCGTCCGGCCGGGAGCGGTCGGCCAGGCGGTCCCAGTCGGCCAAGTCGAGGAGGTGTTCGCCGATGTGGACCGAGGCGTCGTCGGCGCGGGAGACGACGACTCCGAGCATCAGTCGGCACCCTCGTAGTAGACCGCCTCGCGGCCGATTGCGGTCCGGACGGCGTCGCCTGCCAGCCCGAACAGGCGCCGCAACGCCCGCCGCCGGGCGACGAACAGGGCGGTGCCCGCCGCCAGGTAGACCGCCGTGTACGCAAGCAGCAGGTCGTGACTCGATACCGGCAGGACCACCAGGTCCCGGATGAGCGCGAACTCGATCAGGATCTGCGAGATGAACAGGGCGAACAGCACCAGGGCCTCCCGGATGCTGATCCGGAAGTTGACGAGGATGGCCAGCGCGAAATAGGACTGGCCGGCGGTTATCCAGATCTCGGCGCCCTGCCGGGCGTCGAATGGGAGTGTGCCATAGGCACCCAGGGCCAGCGAGTAGACCACCGCGATGGTCCCGATCAACAGCGTCCACTGGTTGAGCTTCGAGGAGATGAGGGCGTTAAAGCCCGCGGTCGACCGGGCCTTCACCACGAGGACGGTGACGACGATGAGTTCGGGCGATTCGCTGGCCAGCGGCGCGACCCACTGGATCATGAAGAACTCGGGGACGCCGTTCTGGACGCCGATGACCTCCAGCCCGTGGGCGAACGGTTCGACCGCGATGAAGATCATCGCCCCGGAGTACCCGAAGAGCAGAAGAACCACGAGGGGGCGCCAGGGACGGGGCCACCCCTGCAGGTACTTCGGGACGCCCACGGTGTGTTCGCTGGCCTCGATGTCGGATTTGAGGACCAGCCCGATGTAGGTCACGTAGAGGCCGACCAGGAACAGCGTGTCGAACGCCCCGATGCCCCCGCCGAGCGGCACGAAAAACGCCCAGGCAGTCGCCAGGAAGAGGAAGGTGATCTCCGTGGCGAGGTCGCTGTCGAGTTCGACGGTGTCCGCGAGCCACCCCTCGCGGTCCACGACCGCGGGGTCGCGCGTGACCGCGGCCCGCCACACGGTGAAGACGGCGATGCCGGCCCACCCGATACCGATGAGGATGCGGTTGGCCCCGGTCATGTTCGCGATGGCGAGGTTCGCGTCGTGACAGGCTTGCGCGAGCGTGCTCCCCTGTGCTTCGATCTCGGCGGCCGTCAACCCCGAGCAGGCTTCGGCGGTCGCACCGCCGGCACCGGCGTTCCAGGCGTAGAGGGCGTCGACGGCGTACTCCGGGGCGACCGCGAGCACCGCAAGCACCGCGATGGCGAAGGCCCGGGGGACGTCCTTCTCGGCGGTCTCGGCCCCCCACGCCAGCAGGAACGAGGCCCCGAGGATGGCCAGCCCGCTGAAGAACACTGTCGCCAGCGTGCCGGGGTGGGACCCCGACGCCCAGATACCGACCCACGGCAGGGTCAGCAGCGTCGTCGCGGCCACGGCCACGAACGGGTGGCGGAGGCGACTCACTACCCGTAGCCACTACGCTACGGCTTGAATGGTTTTCGAATCTGTCGCCGAGTTCAGGCCTGCCGACACAACCCCCCTCGGAACGCACTTATGCCCCCACAGCCAACGCGGGGATGATACGATGGCCGCGGACAGCGACGACGAGACGGAGGAGAATCCCTTTGCGGGATTGCCCGGCGACATCGGCGACGACCGCGAGAAGTTCGTGCGCGTCACGCTGGCCTCGGGCGAGGAGGTCGAACACGGCGAGGTGTACTACCGGTACAGCGCCGAGGAGTTCATCGTCGCCCCCTCGATGGAGTTCGAAGACGAAGAGACCACCCGCTACCGGAAGGGGGAGGTCGTCCGCGTCGAGATCCACCAGCACAACCCGGCGTGTTTCCTGACGACCGCCGTCGCCGGCGAGGGGGAGACTCTCGAGACGCTCCGCGAGTTCCGGGACGAGACGCTCCGGCCGACGGTCCCGGGCCGGGTGCTGGTCGGGCTGTACTACCTCGTGAGCCCGCCGGTCGCACGGACGCTGGCTGCCCACCCCGACTCGCGGACGACCGCGGCCGTGCGGTGGTTCGTCGACCGGTGTGCCGGGCTGCTCGACCGCCGCGAGCGGTCCCGCCGGCTGCAGGCTCCGCTCTCGGCGCTGGTGGTGCTGTTGTACGTCGTCGGCCTGGTGGTCGCGGCGGGCGGTGTGGCGCTCATTCGCGCTCGGGCGGCGATTCCTGGTCGAAAAACCGCCGCACGTTCCGGCGCGGGGTGAACCCCACCGCGTCCGAGACCTCGAGGTCGAGGCCGTGGCGGTCCGCGACGGACCGGACGTCGCTCACCATGGACTCGAAGTCCCTGTCGCCGAGCGACCGGTAGGCGTACGAGGGGCCGTCCGTCGTGTAGACCGTCAGCTTCGGGCGCCCGAAGCGGCCGCCGCTGTACAGTTCGATCCGGTGGAGCAACCCGTAGTCGAGCCAGGTCACCTGGTCGGCCTGGACCAGCACCGCGTCGACGCCGAACGTCCCGTACAGTTCCTGCATGGCCTGTGCGTTCTTGCGGTGTTTGCGCGTCCCCAGGCCCAGCAGCGGCGTGATGTAGGAGTAGTCCGCGAGGTAGACGCCGCGGGCGGTGAAGAACACCTCCGCGATCCGCATCGGGAAGGTCCCCTTCATGAGGAAGTGGACCGCCGCCTCGACCTCGATGTCGGAACTGGGCAGGTCGTCGGGGTCGGCCGGCGCGCCCTCGGCCGCCATCACGTCCCCCCCCGTTCCTCGTACCGGTAGGCCATGTAGACGAACAGGTACGCGCCGAAAATAAACAGCGCGCCGGCGAAAAAGCGGTCGAGCGCGACGGCGAGGTAGACGGCGACCGCGACGCCGATGGCGGCCGCGGCCACCGCTGCACGGGCGGGCAGGGAGTACTCGTCGTCGCTCGTCGCGCCCTCGCCGTCTACCTCGCCGTCGAGCGCGAAGCGGCGCTCGGCGAGGTAGGTCACCGCCATCACGGCGAGCGCGACCACCACGGCCGCCTGCCGGGCACGCGCCGGGAACGGAACACCGAGGCGGTCGCCGGCGACCCGCGTCAGGGCGATCACGACCAGCCCGACGGCATAGACCGCGAGGCTGTACGTCGCCAGGGCGCGCCCGAGCCAGGCCGGCAGCGAATCGGACCGTGTAGCCATCGCTGGGTAAGGTGTCGCCGCCTGTAATAAAAGCGTGTGGGTGTGGCGGTCAGTGCAGGAAGCCCTGCGCGACGTCGGCGTCGTCGACGGTGCCCGAGGTGGCCATCTTGGCTGTCGCGGTGCGGTACATCGTGTACAGCTGGACGAGGATCATGAGCGCCCAGAGGACGTACGCGCCGGTCGAGCTCCCGGCGACCGCGGGCGAGGTTGCGAACGTCTCGAGGCCGAACCGGCTGACGAGCTGGTCGGCGATCAGCAACACGCTGAAGTACCCGAAGAAGGCCGTCGCCCACCACATGGCGACGATCCGCGCCCAGCCGGGCTGGACGTGCTCGGGCAGCTTCGTGACGTTCAAGATGATCGTCAGCGCGTTGTACGGCCACATCATTACGCCGGCGATGGCGGCGCCGATAACCAGCAGGATCCAGGGCTGCTCGAACCGGGCACCGATGATGACGATGCCCCACAGCGTGAAGACCGTGAGCAGGGCCCAGAAGGTCCGGTCGAGGCTCCAGCCGCGGGCGCGGCCGAACCCTTCGTAGACGATGTCGACGCTGTTGCGGACGAACGCCTCGAGGATCGCGTACTGGGTGCTGAACAGCGCGATGAACAACACGCCGTACAGGAAGAACGCGACGGCGCCGCCCAGTTGCGGGGCGATGACGTCGAGCCACATGGCGATGGCGCCCTGGTCGGTCCCGGCGGCGAACTTCCGGGCGACCGAGGCGGTCGACATCGTGACGATCAGCAGGCCCAGCACGAACGTCAGGAAGTGCTCGGCCTGGACGACCTTCCACCAGGACCGCCAGCGGCGCATGTTGAGTTCGTCGGCCTTGAAAGTGATCCCGTTCTCGTGGATCGCCTCGGGTTCGTCGCCGATCAGCGGGTTCTTCACGCGACCCTGGTAGCTGCTCATCCCGTAGCCCTTCTCGCGGGCCCACAAGCTCTGTGAGAGGTTGATGTAGCCGCCTGCCCCGGCGTATGCCAGCCCGCCGAGGAACACCGCGATATCCATCTCCGCGGGGAGCGTGCCGAACTGGAACGCTCCGACGGCCATGCTGGGCAGCTGGCCGACCGCGCCCGCGATGAAGATCAGCACGATCGCGAACGAGATCGCGACCCCCATCAGCACGGTCTGTGCCTTCTCGACGACCAGGTAGATAATGGGGTGGATCTGGTAGCTGATGTAGATGAAGATGAACAGCGCGATGCCGATCGCCCACCAGAGGCTGCGGTCGAGACCGACCCACGCCGCGCCGACCTCGCCGGCGCCCGACACCCAGCCGGGCCAGCCGACGTGGAAGAACCCGGCCAGCAGGAAAAACCACGGCCACACCAGGTGGACCCGCTCGTAGGCGCGGAAGATGCTCTCGCCGGTGGCCATCGACCACCGCTGGATCTCCGTGTTGATGAAGAACTGGGTGGCGACGCCGACCCAGAACGCCCACCACAGCGCCCAGCCGTTCGACGCGATCAGCGTCGGCCAGAACAGCGTCTCGCCGCTGCCCAGCGCCGCCCCGAGCATGATGGCGCTCGGGCCGACGATGTGTCTGACTTTCGGGACCTTCGGGAGGTCGAACAGCTTGTACCCGCCGCCCTGGGCGATGCCGTAACTGCCCTCCTGGTCGGGATAGTCGTCCGTGTTAGGGGCGTCCTCCAACTCGTCGTAGTTCGTCGGCCGGAACACCGACTCGAAGTACTCGCTCCCCTCCTCGTCGGGGGCGTAGACGTCCGCGTCGGTGACCGCCTCGCCACCGTCGGTCCGTGTCGGTTCCTCTCGTCCGTCCGTGTCGGTTGCGTCTTCCATGGTTCCTTCCCTCGCGGTTCGTTATCTCGGCCTGTCACGTCCGGTTTGTTCAATTATACACAGGTTTATATAGACGTTCCCAGATGCAAACCGATACCATATAAATCTCACAGTTAATTCCGCCCTTAAATAGTAGAAACAAATGGTAGTGTAATATTTTACCCATTTTTTGCTCCCATCGGGGCGGGTTGCGGAGAAAGGACCAAGTGGGAAACCATTCATGTGTGGGGTGAGGGCCATGGCCCCGATCCTAGACACGATCCGGTCGCTGATCGGCACCGACGACGGAACCAAGGACTACGAGGTCCAGGGATACGTGCTCGAGCGCCGGGTCCCCGACCCGAACCCGCGGGTGACGAGTTACGACGAGGCGCTCTCCCCCGAGGAGGTGACCCAGCGGGAGGACCTGCCCGACGGCGAGTACGTCCTGCAGGAACTCAAGACAACCGGGAGTGCCGGGGAGATCATCTGGCGGGAGGAACTGGCCTTCGAGTGACTCCCGGTTACCTGTTGGTTAGCGAGCGCTTAGGGCCGTTCGGCGAGAAGAGCTCCCATGGCGACACCAGTCACGCGCCGGGCAGTCCTCGCGTCCGGTCTCGGGTGAACCCGCCCCTGGCGCTCGGGGGCGTTCCCGACGGCGCCCACTCGCTCGTGCTGGTCATGGACGGGCCGGACGCCCCCGGCGGCAACGACTACGGGTACGTCGGCCCGGATCCGCCGAACAAGCAGTGGTACCGGTTCAAGCTGTACGCGGTGGCCGAACCGGTCGGGCTGTCCCGCGGTGCGAGCAAGCGGGCGCTGGGCGAGGCGATGGACGGAACCATCCTCGCACAGACCCAGCTGGCCGGCTGGTACGACTTCCACACCTCGGCCCACGAATCCATCGGGGCGAACGAGGGCCACACGAACGTCGTCGAGACCGTCTGCACCGCCTGGCACGGAAGATGACCCCGTGGCGCCGACCACCCCTCCGCAGCTGTCCCGGGTCGCGCCCCCGGCCGCGGCTGTCGTGTCCGCGGTGCTGGCGGCCGCGGGGCGCGCGATGGCCCATCCCGGCGGGGGCGGTTCGGGTGCCGACCACCGGATCGTCGAGGGCATCGGGTACCTGGTGGCGGCCTTCTTCGCGTACCTCGCGTTCTCGTTCGCCAGACGCGTCCTCTACCCGCGGGTGCGGGGATACTTCCAGTGACGGAGGGTTCCCGAGTGGGACGCGGAACACCCCGTCAGAAAACCTATGCGGCTACAGGCCAAACTGCGGGTGATGGTGCCGCCGAAGGTCGCCCGCTCGTCCGGGCTCGACATCAGCCTCCTGGGTGTCATCCTCGCAGGGATCGGGGTCACCCTAAACTACGTGGCGGACGCCGCGGGGTCGACGCCCCACATCATCCGGTTTTTCGACGTCTCGCCCGACAGGTCGTACCCGGCGATGCTCCCACAGGACGCCGCCCTGCTGTTGCTGTCGGACCCGTCGACAGGCAGTACCAGCACGCAGTCGGCGACGACGGGCGCGTCCGTCGTCTCCCTGAGCCACCTGCCCCTGCTCCTCGTGGCGCTGGGGCTCGCGCTCGTCGTCGCCGGGCCGGTCTGGAGCTGGTACTACCGGTGAGTCGACGGCCATGGGCGTCACCAGCGACACCCCGGCAGAGAGAGCGATCGACCCCAGCAGGGCGACGTCGAGGAAATCGAGGAGCGTCAGCCTCCCTGACGGCGGGCGCCGGCGCATGGGTGGCCTAGCCGCTCGAGGATAAAAGACCGTAGGACCTGGAACCGGCAACGCATTTACTGGCGGCGGCCGAGAGCCGGGTATGGACGTCTACGGACTCGTCGGCAACCCCGTCGAACACTCGCTGTCGCCGCCGATGCACGAGGCGGCCTACGACGAGGTGGGGCTGGACGCCCGCTACGTGACCTTCGAACCGCCCGCAGACGCTGGCGCGGCGGCCGTCGGGAGCGCCGCGACGCTCGGGGTGGCCGGGCTGAACGTCACCATCCCCTTCAAGCAGCAGGTCCTCGCGGCCGTCGAGCCCGACCCGCTGGCGGCCCGCATCGGCGCGGTCAACACCGTCGACTTCGCGACGGACCCGCCGACGGGCTACAACACCGACGCGACGGGCGTCACGCGGGCGCTTTCTCACCACGACGTCGACCTGGCGGGTACCGCGGTGGTCGTCGGCGCGGGGGGTGCCGGCCGCGCCGTCGCCTTCGCCCTGGCCGAGGAAGGGATGGCCGTCCACGTCGCCAACCGCACCGTCCCGAAAGCGCGGGACCTGGCCGAGGCAGTCGGGGACGCACACCCCCGGGGACCCGAGGCCGTGGCGGGGGGCGGCCTCGACGCGCTCCCGGACCTGCTGGCCGACGCCGACGTGCTGGTCAACGCCACCAGCGTGGGCATGGACGAGGACCGCTCGCCCGTGCCCGCGGGGGCGCTGTACGCCGACCTTGCGGTGCTGGACGCCGTCTACTCGCCGGTGGAGACCCGACTCCTCCGCGAGGCCGCGGCGGCCGGCGCGAGGACCGTCGACGGCGCGTGGATGCTCCTCTTCCAGGGCGTCGAGGCCTTCGAACGCTGGACCGGCGAGTCCGCGCCCGTCGGGGCGATGAACGACGCGCTCCGGGCGCGCCTGTGACCCGCGACGAACACCGTTTTAAACCGCCGTGGTCTTACCTCGTGTATGGGATTGCTGGAGAAATTCAAGTCCGTCTTCGGTGGCAGCGACCGCGGGACTGCATCCGC
>PXSG01000105.1:4179-23568 GCA_003023485.1 Halobacteriales archaeon SW_10_68_16 | reverse complement strand
CAGGAACGATCGTTATATCTGGCTCAAGCTTGAGAAGTTGATACTGCTTTTCTCGGAATGCTTGATTGCAGTTCCACGTAGCCAGTTTCACACCCGTATTTCAGTCGGCCAGCTAATTCAATCATAGGACGATAGGATCTGTTACAGTGATAGATCTTACCATGACACAGAACTAATCATCCGACACCTCACAACCGCTTGCGGCAAGCCAATTCACAGAAAGATTTTTAATCTGACCTAGCGCTTCCGTACTTACGCCTTGTATATAGGGCATGGTTTCAGACGAACCCTCGTGGGGTTGAAGCGTGGAAGGGAACTGCGAGAGGTGGTCACGACGAACACTTTGAGACGAACCCTCGTGGGATCTGAACCGAAACCAGACGTTCCTGCTCACTTCGCTGCGCGGGCTGGGACTGGTCTACTTCAAATCCACGCGACGCTCGGCTCATCCATTCTCGGTCGCTCCGATGGACTCGCCGGGATTTGAACCCGGGGCCTCTCCCATGCCAAGGGAGTGATCTACCACTGATCTACGAGCCCGCAGACGGCTGGGCCTACTCTGTGGGTTCGTTTAAACCCATCGGACCCGCTTCCCGGACGACTCTCGTCGATGATCAAGGGACAGCCCGCAGGGTACCAACACAGGGAAACGAAGGGGCGCGAGGCCCCCGCGTGTGACACTACGGAGCCAACTGGCTCCACCAGATACTAACACCTCGTCGGAAATAAGTGTGTCTGACAGGCGTCAGACATCCAATATCAATAGAACTGGCATTCGCGGAGAGGATTCGCAGGGCCCCGAGGCACGTCCGGATGCGACGGCCTGGCGATGCCGGGCCCCGACCGTGGTGCGCTCACTGCGCGACGTTGGCGACGGTCGCGTCCGCCAGTTCCCGGATGCGGTCGGGCGAAACCGGGAAGACAGCCTGGGGGGTCCCGGCGGCGGCCCAGACCGTCTCGAACTCGGTGAGGGTCTCGTCGAGGTAGACCGGCACCGCGGTGTCGTGGAGGAAGGGTGGCACGCCGCCGATGGACCAGCCCAGCGTCTCCTTGATCTCGTCGGCCTCGGCCATCCGCACGTCTTCGGGGTCGACGTCCCGGAGTTCCGCGAGGCGCTGTTCGCTCACGCGGTTGGCGCCGCTGGTCACCACGACCACGAGCTGGTCGGCCACCATCGCGATGGAACTGGCGATCTGGGCGACGTCACAGCCGATAGCCTCGGCAGCGTCCTCGGCTGTCTTGGTCCCCTCGGGGAACTCGTGTGCGTCGACATCGACGCCCAGTTCATCGCGTGCACGCTCCGTGAACTCGACTGCTCGCGGGTGCATACCCGTGGGTGTGCTCCCCGCCGACTAAATCCCATCGACAGCGTCGTCGCCCGGAGTACGAACACCTTTGCCGGCGCCAACCCAATCAGGGCCATGACCGACGTGCGACCGCCGCTTGCGGCCTTCGACGACGCGACCTTCGACCGGGTGAGCGAGGAGACGGGCGTCCCTGCGGACCGACTCCGGAGGCTCGCGCGGCGCCACCAGAAAGGGGTTCGAGAGCTACCCGGTGTCGAAGATATCGTCTACGAGTGGCGCAACCACTTCCACATGGACCCCATGGTCGAGCGGCGGGAGGAACTCTACGTCCTCGCGCTGCCGGCCCACGTCTGGGAGGAGTTCGAGGACGGACTCGACTGTTCATCGGCGGCGTTCGACGCGCTGAAAGCCGTCCACGACCGTCAGGCCCGGACGCTCGTCACCGACACTGGCCGTCTGGACACGGATGCCGCGCTCGTGCTCACTCGTCCCTGAAAGTTTCCGACTGCTTTCTCGGCATTGTCGTCTGTGCCTCTGACGCAACTGCCGCGACCGGCAACCTTTTTCGCCGTCCTCGTGGACTGTGACCCATGACCGACCGCGGGCCCCTGACGGCGGTGTCGCCGCTGGACGGCCGGTACGCCCGCCACACCGAACCGCTGGTGCCCTACGTGAGCGAGGGGGCACTCGCCCGGGCACGCGTCCGCGTCGAGGTGGAGTACCTGCTCGCGCTCGCGGACCTCGACGCGACGGGGCTGGCCTTGGACACCGATGAACGCCAGCGTCTCCGTGCAGTCGTCGAGGAGTTCGACGCCGAAGACGCCGCACTCGTCAAGCGCATTGAGACCGAGGGTCACGGCGGCTATCCCGCCACCAACCACGACGTCAAGGCCGTCGAGTACTTCCTCAGGCACGAACTGGACGGGCTGGACATCGAGGAGTGGACCCACTTCGCGCTCACCAGCGAGGACGTCACGAACCTCGCCTACCGCCTCCTGATCGGGGACGCACTCACCGAGGTTCTCCTCCCGAAACTCCGGGCGGTCAGGGACGACCTCGCGGCGATGGCCCGGGAGTACCGCGACGTGGGGATGCTCGCGCGCACCCACGGCCAGCCGGCGACGCCGACCACCTTCGGCAAGGAGATGGCCGTCTACGCCTCGCGGCTGGGGCGGGCGCTGGGCCGCGTCGAGGAAGCAGTCGGAGAGCTGTCGGGGAAACTCGCCGGCGCCAGCGGGACCTACGCGGCCCACCGCGCCGCGTACCCGGACGTGGACTGGCCGGCCTTCGCGGAATCGTTCGTCGAGGGGCTCGGACTGGCCCACGAACCGCTGGCCACGCAGGTCAACCCCAGTGACGACCTCGCGGCACTGTTCGACGCGCTGCGAGGGGCCAACAACGTCCTGGTGGACCTGGACCGGGACGCCTGGCTGTACGTCTCGGACGGCTACCTCGGCCAGGAGGCCACAGCCGGCGAGACCGGCTCCTCGACGATGCCACACAAGGTCAACCCCATCGACTTCGAGAACAGCGAGGGGAACCTCTCGAAGGCCAACGCCGATCTAACCTTCCTCGGGGACTACCTCACCACGTCACGCCTCCAGCGTGACCTCTCGGATTCGACGGTCAAGCGCAACGTCGGCGCCGCTCTCGCTCACTGCCTGATCGGCTACGGGAAACTCCAGGACGGCCTCGGGAAAGTCGTTCCCAACGAGGCGGTCATGCGCGAGGATCTGGCGGCGAACCCCGAGGTCATCGGCGAAGCCGTCCAGACCATCCTCCGCCGCGAGGGCGATACGGCGGCCTACGAGCGCGTGAAGGAACTGACCCGCGGGCGCGAGGCGACGCTCGATGACTTCCGGGACCTCTTCGAGGACCTCGACGTCTCCGAGGAGGTCCGCGAGGAGTTGCGAGCGCTCAGGCCGGCCGGCTACACCGGGTTCGCCGACGACCTCGTCGAGGACCTCTAGCCCAGCCAGACGGCCGCGAACGAGTCGAAGTACTCCTGGCCGGTGTCGACGGTAACGTGATCCTCGCCGAGGCCGGTCACACGGTCCGAGACATCGTCGACGTGAGCATCGAGACGGGACTGGTAGGACTGTGCGAGCGACCCGCTGAAGTACGAGCGCCGGGTGTCCTCCGTTTCGGGGTCGACGAACAGCGCGTCCCCCACCACGTCGGGGTCGCGTTCCCCCGGCGCGATGGGTCGGACGACGAGGATGTCCGAGTCGGTCCGCGCCAGCGCCGCGACCCCCGACTCGACCGCCTCGGGGTCGTAGAGGCAATCGCTGACGACGACCACGAGCGACTTCGTCCGGATGCGGCCGGTGTACGCCGCGAGGGACTCCTCGATATCGCCGGCGCCCTCCGGGGTGGTCTCGTTGAGCTGGTCGACCAGGTCGAGGATTTCGCCGCGGTTCGACCGCCCGGCGTCGAGGCGCTCGGGACGGTCGCGAAAGGTTCCGAAGACGAAGTCGTTGTTCTCCTCGGCGGTCAGGTAGGCAAAGCCCAGCCCGATCTTGGCGCCGTACTCGAACTTGTGGATCCCCTCGTCGCCGTAGTCCATCGACGCGCTCGCGTCGAGCAGGATGTGGACGGTGAGGTTGCGCTCCTCCTCGTACTGTTTGATGTAGTACTCCTCGGTCCGGGCGAACAGTTTCCAGTCGATGAGCCGGGTGTCGTCGCCCGGGGAGTAGCGCCGGTAATCGGAGAAGGTGAGCCCCTCGCCGATGCGGGGCGACTCCTGTTCGCCCTGCCGGAGCGCACTGGATTCGCGGTCGAGCGTGGCCTGGAACCGGTCGAGTTCGTCGAGAAACCCCGGGTCGATGGTCATAGGAGGTCGGCGACGACGTCGTCTGCGGTCTGCCCCTCGCGTTCGGCGCGGAAATCGAGGATGATACGGTGCCGGAGCACCGGCGGGGCCAGCGCCTCGATGTCCTCGCTGGCGACGTGTGCCCGGCCGCGGAGAAAGGCTCGTGCCTTGGCAGTCACGACCAGAGCCATGCTCGCCCGGGGGCTGGCACCGAATTCGACGGCGTCTGCCTCGCGCGTCTTCCGGACCAGTTCGACGGCCCTGTCCCGGAGGTCCTCGGCGATGGGGACGTCCCTGACCAGTTCCTGTGCCCGGCGGATCTCCTCGCGTGTGAGCACTCGCTCGACGGGCACTGTCTCGCTCCCGCTGGTGTAGATGTCGACGATGTCACGTTCCTCGTCGCAGCCGGGGTAGTCAACGAGCAGTTTGAGCATGAAGCGGTCGGTCTGTGCCTCGGGCAGGGCGTAGGTGCCGCCCTGATCGAGGGGGTTCTGGGTCGCCAGCACGAAGAAGGGGTCCGGAAGCTGGTAGGTGTCCCCCGCTGCAGTGACCTGTCGCTCCTGCATCGCCTCTAGGAGCGCGGCCTGGGTCTTGGGCGTGGCGCGGTTGATCTCGTCGGCGAGGACGACGTTCGCGAAGATGGGGCCCTTCTCGAAGACGAACTCCCGGCCCTCCTCGGTCTCGCGGATGATTTCGGTGCCCGTGATGTCGGAGGGCATCAGGTCGGGAGTGTTCTGGACCCGCGAGAAGGCGAGGTCGGTCACCTCGGCGACCGTCCGGACCATCGTGGTCTTCCCGAGGCCGGGGTTCGATTCGAGCAGTGCGTTGCCGTCCGCGAGGATGCAGACGAACAGCTGTTCGAGCACGTCGCGCTGGCCGACGATGCGCTTGCCGACCTCCTCGCGTGCCCGTTCGATCTTTGCCTGTATCGCGTCGATATCGCTCTCTGACATTTACTCCTCCTGGCGGATGCGGACGCTGTACTCGCGGACCAGTTCGGCGTCTTCGAGTTCCCCCTGGCGCTCAAAGCCCGCCTGCTGGCTCTCGACTGTCCCGTCGGTCCCACCGCCCCCGCTCCCGACGTCGCCCGGGAACGACTGTGAATCCTCGATATCTTCGTCCCCGCCCGTCGACTCGATGCGTGCCGTCTCGTTCTCCTCGCCGCTCTCGACGGCGCTCTCCTCGCCGAGCACCGAGTTCCCGTCTTCGAGGCCCGAGAACTCGACGGATTCGTTCCCGGCGGGGCCCTCGACTTCGGGTTCGTCGTCGGCACCCGACAGCGTCACCTCTTGTACTGTGGCCTGGACCGACGCCGCGCTCAGGGCGACGACCAGCACCACCGTGATGGTCACCCGCCGGAGGTCGACCAGCGCGATGCTCGACGTCTCCTGGAGGCGTTCGAGGACGTCCGCGTAGAGGCGCCGGGCCATCTCCGAGTCGGCCCCGCTCTCGACGGCGTCGCGGGCGGTCCTGAGCGACTCCGCGACCTCGGGGTTGCCCGCCTCGAACTGCTCGACCAGCGGCTGGCGCACCCGCCAGGCGACCTCCCCAAAGAGGACGGCGACCCCGAGGCCCAGTCCGACGAGTGCCCCGCCCGGGACCGACACCGCTTTGCTGATTTCGAGCGTCTCCGCAACCTCCGTGGGAACCGTCACGCCCAGTTCCCACGACGCGGGCAGCCAGGACGGTTCCAGCAGCGTCAGCGCGAGGTTGACGGCCAGGGCCGCCGCCACTGCGTCGATAGTGGCGTAGATGACTGCCGCCTTCCAGCCCTCGTGGCGGATCTCGCGGAGGGCGGCTGTCATCCCCTCGCGGGGGTCGTCGTGTTCAGTCGCGCTGGTCGTCATCAGTAACCGTCACACTCCGAATACTGTGAAACGTTTCCTTTGTTGCACAGAGATTTCAAATCGGACTCTAGTCCGTCGATTGTATCCTCTTGGTTATCTATTGTATCCTCTTTCTCGTCGATCGTATCTTCGAGGTCCGAGATCTCGTTGTCCTTCTCGTCGATGGTGTCTTCGAGATCGGAAATCTCCTGATTTTTCTGGTCGATTCGATTCTCCAGTGTACTGACGTCGCTCTCTAAGGAACTAACCTCGCTTTCGAGGTTCGACACTTCCGTCTCCAGTTCGTCAATCTGCGTGCGGGCGTCCGAGAGGTCGTTCCGGGTCGTGGAGAGTTCCTCGCGGGTACTCGCCAGCTGATCCTCCGTCGCGGCGAGTTGCTGTTCGGTCTGGTTGAGTTCCGTCGCCACCTGGTCGACGTCCTGGTTACGGGTCTCGAGGCGCTCCTGGAGCTTCTCGACGCGCTGTTGGCTCTCCTCGAGGCGCGTCTCGGTCTCGTTGAGCCGTTCGCTCAACGCCGCGTTCCGGGACTGGAGGAGGTCGTTCTCCTGGCGGATTTCCTGGGCGGAGTCCTGGTAGAGGACCGTCGCACCGGCAGTACCCGCGACGACCAGCACGACCACGAGGACCAATCCGAGGTTGATGCTGCCTCCGAGTGCGCTCATGTGAGTCCACTCTCACGTGTGGTCCGTCCCCTGTACACTTGAAGGCGCCGGAGGCCGACCTCCAGCGCAAAGACGAGCAGCGCCAACAGGAGCGCCACCCAGTCCCAGGATTGCCTGACGCTGCGGATTTCGGTGGCCTGCTGTCTGGCGAGTCTGGCGATGGCCTCGCCCTCGTCGGTCTCGAAGACCCGCCCCTCCGTCGTCGCGACGAGGTCCGAGAGGGCCCGACTCGACCCGAAGCGGGCGTACTCGCGGGGGTAGTTCGCCGCGTACGTCGCCCCGAGGACCTCGCCGTAGCCCTGGCTGCCGGGCGTGAACTCGCCCTCGTAGGTCCGCTCCGAGACCTGCTGGAAGGTGATGTTCGGTGCCCTCGGGCGCTCGTCCCCGCGGTAGGTCAGTGTCGTGGGCGCGCCGGCGCGTGCCTCGCCGATCCGCACTACGCCCGTCGCCGACCGCGCCGGGTCGCCGATGGCGTAGTTGACCGACTTCGTCACGACCAGCGAGTCGGGTCGCTGGAGCAAACCGCCGAGCGTCCCGTCGTCGTCGTAGGCGGTGACCGAGACGACGCGCCCGAGACCGAACTGCCAGGACGTGATCGCCGGCGTCCCGTCGGCCGTCGCCACCTGGAAGTCCGCGCCGGATTTGACCGCGACGTCGTTGGCCTGGCCGGGGTTCGCGGTCAGTTCCACCCCCGACGTGATGAAGGTGTTCGGGGTGGCGACGGTCAGGCCCTCGCCCTCGAACTGGCGCGAGGCGGCCCCGAACAGGAGGCGCAGCCGGCTGCTCTCGTCGGCGGCGAAGTAACTCCCGCCAGAGGCCTCGGCGATGCGGGTCATTACCCGGGTGCTCACCCGCTGTGCAGCGCCGACGCCGATGATGCGCCGCCCCTCGCGGCCGAGCTGGTTCGCGACCACGACGGGTCGCTCGGGGTTTCTGACGGCCCCGTCGCTGAGCAGGATGATCGTCCCCGGGCGGTCCCCGAGCAAGCGGTCGGCCCCGAGGAGGCCGTTCGCGATATCGGTCCCCGGCCTGTCCTCGGGCTGGAGCCGGCGGATGCGGCTGGCCGTCTCCTCGCGGTTCTCGCCCAGGGGCGCGACGTCGGTGATCCGGTAGGCCTGGCTGCCGAAGGCGACCACGCCGACTTCGTTGCTGTCCCCGAGCTGGTCGAGGATGTCCAGCGCGATGCCCTTCTGGACGTCCAGGTCCTCGCGGGTGCTCGTGGAGATGTCGACCAGGAGGACGATGTTGCTCGCGCCGCCGCTGGCCTCGCCCAGGCGCACGGGCAGCATCGACGCGATGGGCGACTCGCCGTAGCCACCCGCCTCGTATGCGTCGTCGCCGCCGACCACGACGAGGCCGCCGCCGTCGATGACGTGTCGCTGGAGAGTACTGACGTTGCCCAGCCCGCCCGCGGGCACGTTCTGGACGACGACGGCCGCGTAGCCCTCGAGGTCGTCGGGCACCGTCTCTGCAGTCGTGACGTTGTACAGCCCGCCGAGGTACGACTGGAGGGGGAACTCCTGCCTGGAGACGTACAGGAGGTCGGGTTTCTCGACGACGCGGACCGTCCGGTAGAAGACATCGTTGCGGTCGTGGACGTCGTCGCTCTCGACGCGCGCGGTCACGCGATGGGTGCCACGCTCCTCGAAGGTGTGGTTCACCCGGATGGAGTCGCCCGCAGCCAGTTCCGTCTCGCGAACTGTCTCGCCGTCGATCTGCACCTCGACCGGGACGGGATCGGGCGCCTCGACACCCCGACACCGAGACGGCACGCTCGGTCCGCTCGGGGTCGATACCGACGGCGTTGACCGTCGCGTTCAGGCTCTGGGCAGCCTCGGCGGTCGCCTGGAGGTCCCGACCGGCGGTCACGCGACCGTCCGAGAGGAGGACCACCGTGCCGTTCTCGCGGAGGTTCGCGGCCACCCCGTCGCCGACGCGCGAATCGCTCCCGGAGCCGACCGTCGCTCGCGCCACCGGCACGCCGGCGTCCTCGATGTCCGCGACGAGGTCCTCCTCGGTGTCGGGATAGACGGCCATGCTGTCCGAGTCGTCGGTCAACAGCGTCACGCGCGGTTCGCCCGGGGTCTCGCGGACCTGGACGGTGTAGGGTCCCATCGCGCCGACCACCAGCAGGAGTGCGATCAGCACGCGACTCACAAGTAGCAGCCGGCGACTCCGCCGCGAGGCCGACCGGTCGCTCCCCCCGCGCAGTATCAGGTAGGCGAGCAGGGCAACCACGACAGGGAGGGCGGCGAGCGGCCAGATGTGTTCGACGCCGACGGTCAGACCCTCCGCGAGGCGGTAGGAGACCATCAGAGGTCACCCCGCCGTCGGATGTAGCCGATCTCCACGAGGACGGCCGCCAGCGCCGCGACGGCGACGAACTCGGTCAGCGGGCGGGGCACCGTCCGCCGTTCCACGGTGGTGACGTTCCCGACCGGTCCCTGCCGGTCGGTGAGAGCCTCGACGTCGACCGCCGATTCCCCGGCCGAGAGCAGCGACGCGCTGTGGCGACGCTCCCCGGCCGTGTAGACGCCCGCCGCCGTGAACTCCACCGACGGTCCCGAGCGGGTTCCGGTGGGACCCTCGACCGTGTCGGCGTCGAACCGCACGGACTCGCCGGTCCGGTGGTTCAGCGCCGGCAGGGGCCGTCGGTCCGCGAGGTGGAACACCGCGCGCTTCCAGAAGACCGGGTACTGGTAGTTGAACTTGAAATTGGAGGACTCCTCGATGTAGCCATAGTAGAGCACCCGACCGCCGCCCTGCCGGGCGGTCGCGAGCAGTGGCGTCCCGTCGCGCAACTCCACGAGCGTCTCGCCGTTCCGGAGCGATCCGGCGACGTACTCGTCGGGTGCCTGGAAACTGATGCCCCGCGTCAGGTCGGTCGCGGCCGTCCGCTGGACGGTCGGTGCCTGTCGCAGCGCCGTCGGTTCGAGCAACAGCAGGTCGCCGTACTGGTCGGGCAGCGGGTCCTGTGCCTGGATGGCGACGCCGCCACCTTCGGCGAGGACGTCGCGGCCCGTCTCGACGTTGCCCGGGAGCAACACCTCGGGGTCGACGTTGCTGTAAATGACGACGTCGAAGTCACCCTGGATATTTCCGGGCGGGGATTCGACGGTCAGGTCGACCTGGTCGTTGATCGCGAGGGCGGTCGTCAGAAAGCGGTTCTCGTCGTTCGTGACGACCAACACGTCGACCGTCGGGTCCGATGGCGCCGCGAGGTGGACGGTGTCGTCTGTCGGGAAGCTGTCCCCCGGGGAGAGGCGCGCCTCGCTGGTCCCCGCGGGCACCTGGGTCGTGACGGTAGCGACGTCACCGGGCGCCAGTTCGACCTCGCGGCGCGTCTCGCCAACCGCGACCGTCCGGGTGGCAGTCTCGTCGCCGAAGTTCCGCACGGAGAGGGTCACCTCCGAGCCCGAGAAGCGGCGGTCGACGAACCCGACGTTGTCGTCGCCACCGCCCTCGAACTGCCGGAGGTCGACGCTGACCCCTCTCGCCCGGAGGGCCGCGACGGCGTCGGTCCAGTCCTCGCCCGCGAAGTCGCTCAGCACGACGACCCGGCCGTCGTCGCCGACGACAGTCCCGGCCTGTGCGACCGCCGACCGGAGGTCACCGGGGGCGTCCGTGACGCCGAGCCCCGCGAGCGTCTCCCTGGCGTCGCTGGGCGGCCCGCGCCGCAGCGCGACCGTCCCGCCGCTGGCCGTGGTGAGGACCGACGTCCGTTCGGTCACCTCGCTGTCGGCGACGGCGATCGCGCGGTCGAAGCGTGTCTCCCCGTCCGCCTCGGTGGCCATGCTCGCGCTCGTGTCCACGACGAGGACCGTCTCCTCGACGACTTCCCGCTCGTCGACCGGGACGTACGGGGTCGCGAGCGACACCGCGAGCAAGAGAACGACGAGCAACTGTAACAGCAACAGCAAACTCCGGGAGAGCCGTTCCAGCAAAGGGGTGGTCGCCTCCTGGCGCTTTTCCTCCAAGAGGAACCGGAAGGTGGGCAGTTCCACCTCGCTCGGGTCGGGACGGATGAGGTACAGAACGACGAGGGGCACCGCGACGGCCAGGGCGGCAAGCCCTATCGGCGAGAGAAAGACGTCCTGGAGGGCCATACCCGCTCCCTGGTCGGGCCTGCCTATCGGTCTTACGCTCCGAACGCACAGCCGGCGGGCGTCTCACCCGAGGAATCGCTCGACCGCCTCGCGGAGGACCGTCCCGGCACGGACCAGGTCCCGGCGGTCGACGTATTCGCGCTCGGCGTGAGCGACCGCGCCGTACTCGTCGGCCAGCACACCGGGCCCGAAGACCACCGTCGGTGCGTCGCTCGCGAAGTACGACGCCTCGGTGGCAGCACCGAACGGTCGCACCTGGCCACCACCGGCCGACTGGAGGGTCGTCACGACCAGTGCGTCGGGGTCGGTGGCAAAGGCCTCCAGGAACGGCGTCTCGCGGTCGGCCAGGGCGACGCGCAGATCCATCGCCGCCGGCATCCACCGGTAGCAGTGCTCCTCCAGGGCAGCCCGGAATCCGTCGGCCGTCTCCGGCGGGACGCTCCGGCGGTCGAAGGTGATCCGACACTCCGCGGGCACCTGGTTGGCGGCCTCGCCGCCCGCAATCCGCGTCGCCGTCAGCGTCGGCCGGCCGAGAGACTCGTGCTCGCCCGGACCGCGCTCCTCGTCGAACGTCTCCATGGCCTGCAGGACGGGTGCGGCCGCGCGTATCGCGTTCGCCCCACTGGCCGGTTCGGCGGCGTGTGCCGCTATCCCTGAGATGGCGATTTCGCCCTCGAAGCGGCCGCGGGCAGCAGTACAGACGTCCAGGTCCGTGGGTTCGCCGACGACGTACGCGTCGGCGTCCAGGTCGAGGGCTGTGGCGCCCGTGGAGTGGGTCTCCTCGTCCGGTGTGACCGCGAGCGTCACCTGGCCGGTCGGCAGGTCCGCACCGAGGAACGCCGCCAGCATCGCCGCCAGCGGCCCCTTCGCGTCACAGGCGCCACGCCCGCAGACGATGTCCCCCTGGACGGTCCCGTCGCTGCCCGGTACCGCCTCGCGCTCCTCGAAGGGAACGTGGGGCGGGACGGTGTCGATGTGCGTGTTGAGCACGAGGTGCGGTCCGCCTGCCCCCCCAGCGGTCCGCGTCGCGAGCGTGTTTCCCGCGTCGTCGACCCGCGGGTCCGCCCCGTGGTCGTCGAGCGTCTCGACCAGCAAATCGCGCATCCCCTCGACCGATTCGTGGGAGGGGATCCGGACGGCCTCAGCGTGGAACGTGAGGGGATCGAAGTCACCCGCCATCAGTCGCCGCCCGCGTCGGCCGTGAACTCCCGGACGACCGGCCCGCGCAGGGTCGAACCGTCGTCGGTGACCGTCACGTCGAGGCGGCCACCGGGCGGGTGGACCGCGATCGGTTCGCCACGGTCGGCGAATCCCAGCCACACTGCGACGGCGGCGACGGCGACGGCCCCGGTCCCGCAGGAGCGCGTTTCGTCCTCGACGCCGCGCTCGTATGTCCGCTGATCGAACCCCTCGCCGTCCTCGCGCCGCGAGGCGACCGTGAGGTTCGCGCCCTCGGGGAAGACGTCCGCGTGGCGCACGTCCGGTCCAACGTCGGGGACGTTCACCTCGCGCACGTCGTCGACGAGCTCGAAGGTGGGTTCGCCCATCTCGATGGTCACGTCGTCCCCGACGTGCGCCCGGCGCGGGCCGGCACCGGTGTCGACGACGATTTCCTCGGCACCACCGAGACGGCGGGCCGCCCAGTCTGCCGCACAGCGGGCGCCGTTGCCACACATCGCGGCCCTGCTCCCGTCGGGCTGGACAAGCGTCATCCCGATCCGCGGGGGCTGTTCGTCGGCGTGGAGGGAGAGGAAGAGGACGCCGTCGGCGCCGGTCCGTGGGCTGTCGGGGTGGCTGATGCCCGTCTCGCGATTACAGACAGCGCGGGCGAACCGCGAGCGGTCGGGCACGTCGGCGGCCGCGTCGACGACGACGAAGTCGTTGCCGGTGCCGTGGTACTTGGTGACGTTCATCGTTCGAGCCTCGTGAGGTCCCCGAGTCGCTCCCGGCGGACGGCCAGCGACGCGTCCCCGCCCTCCGTGGCGACGACCGCCGGCCGGGGGCGGGAGTTGTACTGGCTGGCCATCTCGTAGCCGTAGGCGCCGGCCGACCCGACCGCCAGCAGGTCGCCACGCTCGGGCCGAGCAATCGCGCGGTCGCGGGCCAGCACGTCGGCCGTCTCGCAGATCGGCCCCGCGACGGTCGTCGCGACAGTCTCTCGGTTGGCGGCGCCGGGAGCGACGTTCCGGAGTTCGTGGTACGAATCGTAGAGCGCGGGCCTGATGAGGGTTGTCATCCCCGCGTCGACGCCGACGGCGAGCGTCTCCGGCGTGGGCTTGACCGTGTTCACCCGCCCCAGGAGGACGCCCGCGTCCGCGACGACGTAGCGGCCGGGTTCGACGCCGAGTGTCGCGTCGACGTCGCCGAACGCTTCTCGGGTCGCCGCCGCGACCGCATTGAGGTCCAGCGGGGCCTCTTCGGGCCGGTAGGGGACGCCGAAGCCGCCGCCGACGTTGACGAACGCCAGGGACCCATCCGCGAGTACCTCGCACGCGATGTCGGCCACCCGGCTCACGAACTCGCGGTGGGTCGCCAGGTCCGCCTCGCCGTGGATGCCGCTGCCGGCGTGGGCGTGCAAGCCGACCACGTCGAACCCTTCGCGGGCCGTGGCGACGATATCGGGGACCCGCCCGGCCGGGACGCCGAACTTCGGTTCCGAGCCGGTGGTGACCTTCTCGTGGTGGCCGGTGCCGACACCGGGGTTCACGCGCACGCACAGGCGACAGTCGTACCCGCGCTCCGCGAGGCGGTCGAGCGTGTCCGCTGCGCCGACGGTCACCACGATGTCGTGGTCGTCCGCGAGATCGACGACGTGATCGAGGTCCCGCGCGGGCGGGTTCACCGCCGTGTACCGGACTGCCTCGCCCGGAAATCCGGCGTCGAGTGCGCGCTGGAGTTCGCCCGCCGAGGCACACTCCGCGCCGACACCCGTCGCCGCCAGCGTCTCCAGGACCCGCCGCGTCGTGTTGGCCTTGACGGCGTAGCTGACGTCCTCCCGGTCGAAGGCGGCCTGCCCCCGCCGGGCGTTCTCGCGGACGCGGTCGAGGTCCTGGACGTAGAGTGGCGTCCCGTACTCCTCCGCGAGGGCGCGCAACGTCTCCCGGTCCCACGCCGAGAGACGGCGGACCGCCGGCGAATCGCTCATTGGCCTAGCGGGGGAGACGGCGGGTAACAAGGGTTCCGCTTGCCCCCCACGGGTCACTCCCCGGTCAGACCCCAGTGGGAATCGAGCACGCCGTCGAGCGTCTCCGTCTCGGCCACCTGCCGTTCCCCCTGGACCGCGAGGGCGTCGAGGTACAGCGTAAACTCGTTTGTCGGCCCCTCCCGGTGGACGCGGACGATGCCCGTCACTTTGGTGTGGTCGCCCTCGCTTGCCGTCCCCACGATGTCGTCGTCGAGGTAGGCAGGCAACGAGGTGATCCAGCCCGCGTCGTCGGATTCCGTGGCGAGGACGATCTCCTGCAGGTCGACGAACTGTGAGTCGCCGGTCCGGAAGGGGAAGTCCCCGTCCCAGCCGCAGTTGTCACAGCGGGTGGGCGTCTCCATCTCGATCCCGGCCCCCTCGAGCGTGACCGAGGCCGCACAGACCGGACACTCGTAGGCCGCCGAGACGGCACTCGCACGCGGCGGGCCGACCGACTCGACGACGCCCGACACCGTGACGAGGTCGCCGACGTGGTAGGCCCGGATGCCGTCGACCGACCGCTGCTGTGGGTTGTTCTCGACGCGGAGGTGGACCGGGTCCGAGACGTCCAGTATCTCTTCGAGGACCGCCTCGCCGGCCGCAAACCCCGCAGCCGGGTCCTCGAACAGCGCCTGCAGGAACCCCTCGTCGAAGCTGTGGACGTCGAGCAGGTCGACGTACAGCGACCGTTCGTCCGGGTACGCCGCGGCCAGCCGCTCCAGCTCGTCCCCACACTCCCCGGAGAGGTACGACCGCCACGCGTCTTTGGATACACTCATAGCCGTCGGCTTCTGCCCCGACGCTTGGCGAGCCACCACCTTGGCTGTACTGGTCAACCCTCGACCTACCCAAGGCCGGTCACGCCGGGCGACGGAGACGTTTTACGTCACCGAACCGAACCCGAGACGATGACTGGCCGATGGGAGACACTCTCCCGCGAAATCGCCTACACCTGCGAGGGGTTCGACATCGTCCACGAGGAGGTTCGCCTGCCCGACGGGCAGCGCGCGGACTTCGACTACCTCTCGGAGGGCGAGAGCGTCGTCGTCTTGCCGTTCACCGACGACGGGCGGGTCGTGATCGTCGAGGAGTGGCGCCAGGCGGTCGGCCGCCGGAACCGCGGGCTCCCGGCGGGCAGCGTCGAACCCGGCGAGGACCCCGACCGGGCAGCACGCCGCGAACTCCGCGAGGAGACCGGCTACGAGGCCGACACCGTCGAGCACATGACGGCCGTCGAGCCCGCGAACGGGTTCGCCGACGCCCTCTTTCACTACTACGTTGCACGGGGCTGTACCGACGCGGGAGAGCAGGACCTCGACGCGAACGAGACCATCACGGCCGACACGGCCACTCTCGATGCCCTCCTCGCGGGGACGCGTGACGGATCGGTGGGGGACGGCCGGACCGCCTTCGGCGTCACCTACTACGCACTGTTCGAGGGCGGAGACAGCGCCGACCCCGGTGCGGGCTGATGACCGGCGTCTTCGAGGTCCGCGAGTACGACGCCCGCGGGCGACTGGGGGAGCTTTCGGTTCCCCGGCGGGACGTGACGGTCACCACGCCGGCGTTGCTGCCGGTAGTGAACCCGCACGTCCAGACGGTCCCGCCGGCGCGCCTGGCCGAACTGGGCGCGGAGATACTCATCACGAACAGCTACGTCCTGCACGGCAGCGACGAGCTTCGCGGGCCCGCACTCGAGCGCGGTGTCCACGACCTGCTGGACTTTGCGGGAGCCATCATGACCGACTCGGGGTCGTTCCAGCTCGCCGAGTACGGCGACATCGCATCCCGACGCCGCCCGACGCCGACCGCGATCGGGCGGAAAGCGAGTGGGCGACCACCCGCGAGCGCCTCGACCGGGCGGGCGAGGTAGAGACCGGCGAGATGCTCGTCACCGCCCCGGTCCAGGGGTCGACGTTTCCGGACCTGCGCGAGCGGGCCGGCCGCGAGGCAGCCGGGACGGGTCTCGACGTCTTCCCGGTCGGTGCCGTCGTCCCGCTGCTCAATGACTACCGCTTCGCGGACGTGACGGATGTCGTGGTCGCGGCCAAGCGCGGCCTGGGCGAGGCAGCCCCCGTCCACCTGTTCGGTGCTGGGCATCCGATGATGTTCGCGCTCGCGGTGGCGACTGGCTGTGACCTGTTCGACTCGGCCGCGTACGCGCTGTACGCCCGCGACGGCCGGTACCTGACTGTGCGTGGCACCGAACACCTCGCGGACCTCTCGACGTTTCCGTGTTCGTGTCCCGTCTGTTGCGAGCACACGCCCGAGGGACTTCGAGACACAGACGAGGAGGAACGGCACACCTTGCTCGCCGAGCACAATCTCCACGTCTCGTTCGCGGAGATGCGTCGCGTGCGGCAGGCACTCGAAAGCGGGAACCTCCTCGAACTGGTCGAGGCGCGGGCCCGTGGCCACCCTGCGATGCTGGATGGCTACCGCCAGCTGCTCGAACACGCCGACTGGCTGGAGGGGACCGACCCCGTCTCCAAGGACGCCTTCTTCTACCTCTCCTCGGAGAGCGCCCACCGACCGGAGGTCCGGCGCCACCAGGAGCGACTGCGACGGCTGGACCCGGAGGGGGACGTCCTGCTGACCGAGGGCGAACCGAACGACGGCTACGACGAGTGCTGGCACCTCCACCCGCCGTTCGGTCCCGTGCCACGGGCACTCCGGGATGTCTATCCGCTGACCGCGGAACTGCCCGACCGGCGCGATTGCCAGTCACTCGAAGCCGCTGCCAGGGGTGTCTGTCGGCTGGTCGAATCGAACCCGGACACCACATTCACACTGGGACACCGCGACTGGCCGGCGAGTGTTCTCGAGCGGATTCCCGATCGGGTTCGTGTTGAACAGGTGACGTCGCCTGGATCCTGTCAGGGAAATTCGTCGTAAATCGTCGACCGATGGCCGACTGCTCCGACCTGCATGGTCTCTCCGTTGTCGTCGAAACGAACTATCGCCCGGTAGTCACCGATCCGTAGGGATTGCCACGGTTTGAGGCCGGTCAGCGGCTCCGCAAAATCTGGTGGGTCGCGAAATTCATCGGATACGACGGCGTCGAATTTCTCGAGTATGCGATCTTGCGTGTCCGGGTCGAGAGCTTCGAGGTTCGCCGCCGCTCGTTCCGAAAGTTCCCACGTCCAGTCTTCACTCATCGGTCCCGAACCGCTCCCGGGCCTCGTCAGCACTCACGGTCTGGCCGCGTTCGAACTGTCGTTCGCTTGCGAGCAGGTCTTCGAGAGCTATCTTCGAGAGACGCGATCCGTATACTGCGTCGCGGAGGGCTTCGCGCATGAACTCCGAGCGCGAACTGTACCCCTCCTCTTGCCACCGCTCGTCCAAATCCGCCAGGAAATCTTCCGGCAAGCGGAGATTGACTTTCTCGTCGTTCTCGTCTGCCGCCGGGTCGGACTTTGCCATGTCGTGTACTACGTGCGTACTACAGAAAGGTGTTTGGTCGAAAGCCAAGATAGTTACTCGCCCGCCGCCGACCGGGTGGCATGACCG
Source organism: Halobacteriales archaeon SW_10_68_16 (assembly GCA_003023485.1). The sequence continues at coordinate 6,140 of PXSG01000105.1, read as the reverse complement.
ACTACTTCGAAGTCCACGAGCGCGACGGGGCCGCGCGCGTGGGCGAACTCCGCCTATCGGACCCGGTGTGGACGCCCGCGCTCGTCGACGGCGCCCTCGCGGATGCGGGGAGTCTCTGGCCGGAAGACCGTGCGGTTCCCGAGGGCGACGAGGCGTCGCTTTCGGTCCTGCCCCACCGGGCGTTCCCGGGTGGGGCCCCCGAGGAAGTGCAGGAGGCCTTCGCCATCGAGTACCCCGACATGGACTTCCCGAGCGCAGCAGTCGTGACACCGGACACCGCCGCGAAAGCGACAGCGTCGAACGCCGACGCCTACGTGCTCTCGAATGCCCAGGAGCTGGTCGGCCACGCGGCGGCGTTCGTCGCAGCCATCGTTCGTACGCGCGAAGCCATCCCGGCCGACACCGCGCTCTACCTCTCCGGGGTCGCGACGCCCGCGAACGTCGCCACACTGGCGTACGCCGGCGTCGACCTCGTGGACACCGACCGAGCGGTCGTCGCTGGCACGCGAGGCCGGTATCTCACTTCCGACGGCGAGTACTTCCTCGAGGACCTGACCGACCTTCCCTGTGCCTGTCCTGCCTGCCAGGGGTCCGTCGACGCCTTCGACCGCGAGGACTGCGAAGCCCACAACGTCAACGCGCTCCGGGCAGCACTGGCCACCGTCCGCGAGCGCATCCGTGCGGGTATCCTCCGTGACTACACCGAGGGACAGGCCCGTCACGAGCAGTGGCTCACTGCGGTCTTTCGCCGACTCGACGGGCAGTACGGGTACCTCGAAGAGCGGACGCCGGTGTTGCGCCGCGCGGCGATGACTGCCACGAGCGACGACACCCTCCGACGTGTCGAGATCCAGCGCTTCGCCGAGCGCGTCACCGAGCGGTACCGCTGCCGGTTCGACAATCCGCTGGTGCTGGTGCCCTGTTCGGCCCGGAAACCCTACAGCGAGTCCCAGAGCCACGGCCAGTTCCACGACGCCATCCAGTTTCGTGCCCACACGGTCTCGATGACATCACCCATCGGCGTCGTCCCGCAGGAACTCGAACTGACCTATCCGGCCCAGCACTACGACGCCGCCGTCACGGGCCAGTGGAGCGCCACTGAAGTGGAGTTCGTCGCCGATGTCCTGGCGGCGTATCTGCGCCGCAACGAGTACCCCAGAGTCGTCGCGCACGTCCCCGACGAGGGGTACCGCGAGGTCTGCGAGCGCGTCGAGGAGAGACTGGACCTTGATTTCGAGTACACCGTCGCGGACCATCCGACGACCGGCGACTCCCTCTCGAACCTGGCCTCGACGCTCTCGACAGAACTGAAGTACGGCAAACGCGAGCGCCAGCACAACACTCTCCGGGCGGTCGCGGACTACCAGTTCGGCCAAGGCGCGGGCGACGACATCTTCGAGGACCTGCGCGTCGAGAGCCGCTACCCCAAGCTCAGGGCACACGACAGCGACGGCGAACAGCTGGCCGCGCTCGTCCCCGAGTACGGCGTGCTCTCGCTGACGCTCGCCGGGGCGTGCCGGTGGGTCGACAGCGACGCGCCGACGAAGCGGGCCGAGATCGACGACTTCGTGCCCCACGGGTCGGTGCTCGCCCCCGGTATCGTCGACGCCGACGACTCTATCCGGGTCGGCGACGAAGTCGTCTTCGAGGGACCGAGTGCGTTCGCGGTCGGCCGCGCGGAGATGTCCGGACCGGAGATGGCCGAGAGCACCCGCGGGATCGCGAGCCACGTTCGTCACGTCGAGGAGAAGTAACGAAGCCGATATACGCCCCGGGCAGTTGCTTCCGACAATGAGCAAGCCGAGCCCGGAAGTCTACGAGCAGGGCCGGGGGATGGACGCCCACAACCAGGCGATGCGGGAGATCCGCGCCCGCAAGGACGAGACCTACGACCCCCGCGAACCCACCCGCGTCTGGCTCGACGAGGACAACCCCCCCGACGGCGTGTACGACTCGCTGAC
>PXSG01000105.1:2673-4115 GCA_003023485.1 Halobacteriales archaeon SW_10_68_16 | reverse complement strand
CACGCCGACGGGCCGGCGGGCCAGGTGAAAATCTACACCTCCGGTTCCTTCCTCGACGAGCGCGAAATCCCCGCCGAGACGCGGGGAGCCATCGCCGAGACGTTCGCCGACCGCGACCGCATCGTCGTCGAGTCACTCCCCGACTTCGTCGACCGCGAGAAGATCGCCGACTTCCCCGACCACGGCCTCGCGGCCGACATCGCGGTCGGCCTGGAGACTGCGACCGACCGTGTCCGTCGGGACTGTGTGAACAAGTACTTCGAGTTCGCGGAGTTCGAACGCGCCGCCGCTCAGGCCCGCGAGGCCGGTGCCGGCGTCAAGGCCTACCTGCTGATGAAGCCGCCCTTCCTCTCGGAGTCGGAGGCCATCGCCGACATGGAGCACTCGATCAGGCGGTGTGCCGGGGTGGAGGGGTGTCACACCGTCTCGATGAACCCCTGTAACGTCCAGCGCCACACGATGGTCGAGGACCTGTTCCACGCCGACGGCTACCGCCCGCCCTGGCTGTGGAGCGTCGCCGAGGTGCTCGAATCGACGGCCGACGCCGAGGTCATCGTCGTCTCCGACCCCGTCGGTCACGGCTCGGACCGTGGCCCCCACAACTGCGGAGACTGTGACGACCGCGTCCAGCGGGCGATCAAGGACTTCGACATCCGCCAGGACCCCGACGTCTTCGACCAGGTCACCTGCGAGTGCGAACGCACCTGGGAAGTCGTCCGCGACCGGGAGCGGAGTTACTCGATGCCGCTCGCTCCCTGACTCCGCTATCCGGCGGTAGTCAACTGATTAGTGCTGTAGAATCGTCAACAGTAAACGTTCCGTCTGCTACTTTCACTTTCACTGTGGTAGGCGCGGATATTAGTGATTCGACGGATAACCACCGCCCAGGGCTGAGCACCCGAGTCGCCGGACGGCGACAGTGTCACACGCTCCGGCCCCTTCGTTCCCCATCCTACCACTCCGCGAACCCGCGGAGGATTCCCTGTCCGTCGGTGGCGGCAACGTCGGGCAGGGTGGCCCGTTCGGGGTGGGGCATCAGCACGGCGACGTGGTCTCGCTCGCCCTGGATACCCGCGACATTGTCCGTCGACCCGTTCGGGTTCGCCCCCTCGGTCACCGCGCCGTCGGCGTCGCAGTACCGGAAGAGCACGCGGTCCTCGGCACGGAGGGACTCCAGTGCCGCGGCGTCGATCTCGAAGCGGCCCTCGCCGTGAGCGATGGGGAGTTCGAGAACGTCGCCCGCCTCGTAGTGGCGTGTGAACCGGGTGTCGGCGTTCTCGACGCGGACGTGGACGCGTTCACACTGGAAGCGGGCGCTGCGGTTGGTCGTGAACGTACCCGGCGTCAGGCCCCCCTCGCAGCCGATCTGGGCACCGTTGCAGACCCCGAGGACTGGCGTGCCGTCGGCGACCGCCTCGCGGACCTCCTCCATGACCGGCGAG
>PXSG01000105.1:0-2651 GCA_003023485.1 Halobacteriales archaeon SW_10_68_16 | reverse complement strand
GACGGTATCGCGGTCGCAGTTGCTCCCGCCGAACTGGACGACTGCGACCGTCACGCGGGCCGCCTCCCCGTGGATGTGACCGTGGTCATCGTTGCTCGACTGCGACCTCGTAGTCGTGGATGGTCGGGTTCGCGAGCAGTCGCTCGGTCATCTCCTCGGCGCGGTCGCGGGCCTCGCCCTCGTCGGCCGCCGCCAGGTCGAGTTCGAACTGGTCGGCCGAGCGCAGGTCCTCCACCTCGAACCCGAGTCGCTGGAGTGCCTGCTGGGTCGTCTCGGCCTCCGGGTCGAGCACCCCCTGCTTGAGACGGACGGTGACGGTGGCTGTGTAGCCGGGCATCGGTCGAGAGGGCGTGTGGGCGGGCGAAAACGCTTGTGGTATCCGCGGGACCCCCCGGGTCGGGGCCTTCCGAGTCGTTTTAGTCACCAGGGGTCGTACAGTCGGCATGGGTTTCGGTAGCTACGACGAGTCCGAACAGGAGAACCAGGAGATCAATACGGACGAGGGAGAGACCGGAGGGGTAGCCATCCACGACAGCGACCACGACGGGGAAGTCTCCTTCGAGAGGGGCGCATCGACAGACGAACTCGTCGGGCGGCTCGCGGACATCAAAACGGACGAAGCCGACGAGGACTGACGGCGACTACCTGGCTCCCCGCTCGCAGCCGTTGTGGGGGCTACGACGGCTCCCCGACCGTCCGGGCGACGGTGTCGACGGCCTCGTCGATGGTCGGAGCCGCGAACACGTCGCGACCCGTGTACGCGTTCGTCCCGGCACAGTAGAGATCCCGCGCCGTCTCGATGACGCGCCCGTCGAGGGACTCGGGCTTGCACTCACACAGTGCCTTCCAGTCGGCGATGCCCTCCTGCTTGGCTCGCTCTTTGGCCTCGCTGACGGCCGTGACCCACTCGGGCTGAGTGCGCTTGTGGTACTGGCGGATGACTTCCTTCGAGACCTGCTGTCCGTCGTAGGCGAAGCGGTTCTCGTCGAAGGTCCCGACGACGTCCGCGACACGGATCTCGCCGTCGTGGGAGAGACACTCGATCTTCCCGTCCTGGTGGACCATCCCCGCACGCTCGGCGCGGTCGGTCACGATGCGGTTCACCTCCCGAGCCACGGCTTCGAGGTCCTCGATGTCCGCACGGCCCGCGATACGGTCGGCCTCGGCGCGGTCGAGATAGCGGTCCTGCTCTTCGTACTTCGTCGAGAACTCGACGACAGCCTCGGGCAGATCGACGGCCTCGTCGGGCCACGCCGCGACGTCGAGTCCGTGGTCGGCGGGCGTGGATCGCTTGCGGAGACTCGACCCCACTGGAACGCGGTTCCGGAAGACGATCTCCAGCGGGATCAGGTAGTTCGACCCCGCGGCGTCGTGGTAGGCCCCGTAGTCGTAGGTGCCGTCCTCGAACGGGAGGTCGGGCACCTGCGTGAGATCGATCGCCATCTCGCGTGGTGGGGTCCCGGCATCGAGGACGCCGTCGAGGGGACGCTCTTGGCCGTCGACGACCACGCCACGGTAGTGTGTCGGGACGCCCTCGGACTCCAGCAGTTCGAAGTTGAACGCACCCATCGTGCACAGCGACGCCCCCTTGTCGGGAATCTCGTCGGGCATCTTCCCCCAGTCGAACACCGAGTAGTCGTCCGTGAAGACGAACGCGCCTCGCCCCAGTTCCGACGCGGTGGACGGTTCGTCGACCCGGAAGTCCTTGACGCTGGTCATCGGGTAGAGGGGTGACTGGCAGCCACATGAAGGTTGCAGTTCCGCCGCGGGGCCGGCCTGGACGTGACAGCGTGAGAGAGGGCGGCAAACCGGCCCGGATACCGGCCGTTTTTATCCCGCCGGCCGGTGGGTACGACAATGGCAGACCGCGCCGACGCGGCCGTTCCCCGCGGCGGGTTCGACTTCGCCACGCGCCCGGCGACCGACCAGTCCTTCGAGAACGCCCTGGCGAAGGCCCGGGCCGGCGAGCGCCTCTCGGTCGCCGACGGCGTCGAACTCCTGACGACCGGTACCGACACCGACGGCATCGACCGCCGCCGCAAGGAGACCGTCCTCGAACTCGCGGACCGCCGGCGCGCGGAGGTCGTGGGCGAGGCGGTGACCTTCGTCGCGAACCTCAACAACAACGTCACCACGGCCTGCAACACCGGCTGTCTGTTCTGCAACTTCAAGGACCGCTCCGAACAGTTCCTGGCCGACAACGAGGCCGAGCACCCGGGCTTCACCAAGACACCCGCCCAGTCCCGCGAAATCGTCGAGCGCGCGCTGGAGCGGGGCATCTACGAGGTGACCTCGGTCTCGGGACTGCACCCGGCGTTCGCACTCGACGACGAACACCGCGAGATTCTGGAGACCAGCGACCGCGGCGACCTCAACTACAAGCCCCCGGCCCGGTACGACACGGACCCCGGAAACTACTGCGAGCAGATCCGCGCGATGGACGTCGGCGGCGTCCACGTCCACTCGATGACCCCGGAAGAGGCCTACCACGCCCGCCGCGGGACCGACTGGTCCTACGAGGAAGTGTACGGCCGCCTCGCGGAGGCAGGGCTGGACTCCGTGCCGGGCCCCGCCGCCGAAATACTCGTCGACGAGGTCCGGTCGGTCATCTGTCCGGGCAAGATCGACAGCGCGGAGTGGGTCCGGGCGAT